>NZ_JBFAOC010000001.1:132513-314056 GCF_040675055.1 Micromonospora sp. NPDC049662 | reverse complement strand
TCCCTCGGTGGGCCGCGGGTGCGCCGCGCCCCGCCCCGTCCCCGCAACGCGTAGCGGGTCGACGAGGTTCGGGGAGTGCCGTGCGTACGGGTAGGGGTCGCCGATCGGGGCTGAAGTTGGCCGTCGCCGTGTCGATTTTCGGCGTGGTGGTCGGGTCCGGGGTGGGGGGCATGCCAGCTCCAGCGTCGGCGGCTGACACGGTACGCGGCCTGCAGTGGTATCTCGACGCGCTGAAGATTCCGCAGGCCCACGACATCACCAAGGGGCGTGGGGTGACGATCGCTGTCATCGACAGCGGTGTCGATGCGACGCACCCGGCGCTCGCCGGCCAACTGGCCGGCCGCCCCGGTGCTGCCCCGGCAGGGTCTCCGCAAGGCTGGGTCGACCGGGATAAGGAGGCGGGACACGGCACGTCGATGGCTGGCCTGATCGTCGGGCGGGGCGGCGACCGGAACCGGCAGCTGGGGATCGCGCCGGAGGCGAAGGTCCTGCCGATCGCGCTGAGTGGCAGCGAGGGCGACGGCAACGACGCTGAGGTGGCGCGGGGCATCCGCTGGGCCACCGATGCCGGAGCCGACGTGATCAGCCTGTCCATCGGCTTCGAGCAGCCCGCCAGCATCCGGATCGTCGAGGCGGTCCAGTACGCCCTGACCAAGAACGTCGTGCTGGTCGCCGCAACCGGTGAGGGCGGGCGGACGGTCAACTCTCCGGCGAACGCGCCCGGCGTGATTGCGGTCAATGCGACAACCAGGTCGGGCGACCTCTCCCGCTACTCGGTCGGCGGCTCCGAGGTGGCCCTCGCCGCCCCGGGTGACGACATCATCGCTCCGGTGCCGACGGTGGTCGAGGGCAACGGTTACGCGGTTGCCTCGGGCACTAGTCAGGCGACCGCCATCACGGCCGGGGTGGTCGCCCTGGTGCGATCACGCTACCCGGACCTGGACGCGGCAAACGTGATCAATCGCCTGATCCGGACGGCCCGGGACGTGGGGGTGCCGGGTCGGGATCCGGAGTTCGGCTTCGGCGCGGTGGACGTGCTTGCGGCGCTGCAGCGGCCGGTGTCAGCCGTAGACGTCAACCCGCTGCTGGCTGCCGGCGCGCGGCCGGACGGAGCGACGGGCTCCCCCGCGGGCGGGCAGACTGAAGGGCCGGCTGTCGCCATCATGGTTAAGAACAAGACCGGCATCGTGGTCGCGGGCGTGCTGTGCCTGACCGTCGTCATCGGCGCGGTGGTGCTGGCCGTGGTCGTCGCCCGCCGTCGGCGCGGTCGCACCGCGCCGCCGGTCGGACCCGGACCGGGCAGAGCGCTGGTGGGTGGTCCGGAGTTCCCGCCGCCCGGGTACGGCCACCCGGGCGTCCCGCCGCCCGGCTACGGCCCGCCGGAAGTTTCGCCGCCCCCGCGGTCGGATGCGCAGCATCCTCATCCACATCAGCCCAGGCCGCAGCCCGGACCCCCATTCCCTCCGTCCGCGGCGCTACCGGGGCAGCCCGGTGGATCGGGGCAGCCCGGGACCGCACCGCCCCAGGGCTTGGGCGGCCCGCACCAGCGCTGAGACACCACTGACCGATCAACGGGGAGGACGGAGATGAGCGACGAGGGCAACAGCCCACCGCAGGTGGAGGCCTGGATGCGGGTGCCGCCCGGCGTCGCTGATGCGATGCCGGCGGGCAGCCCGTTGCGGCCCATCGCCACGGTGGCTGCGCACGGGCCGGCCGTGGGATTCCGTCAGGATGACGTCCGCGCCGGCGCAGGATCGGCGCCGTCGCAGCTCGTGGATGGGCCCGGTCAGCGCGACGTTACCGAGTGGGAGGCGGACCGTCTGGAAGCGGCCGCCGACAACATCGAGCGGCATGCAAGCTACTTGCGCCGGCTCGCCGTCGACATGGAGGAGATCAAGGACCTGCTCGGCGGCGAAGCGGCGCTGGCCAGCCCGGGCGGCGCGCTGGGCGGCTTTCCCAAAGGGCTGAGCCTGGCCGCGGCGCACCTTGCTCTGCACCGGACGACCTCGGAGTCGCTGACGAAGCTCTGCGACGACATGTACCGGGCGGCCGACGCGCTGCGCGAGGTCAAGCGCAAGTACGACACCGCCGAAGACGCGAACAAGATGTCAGCGCAAGAGATGCAGCGGACTTTGAAGGCCGGCGGCCCCGGTCCGGCCCCCGGCGCGGAAGGAATCTGACGTGAGCGCCCTGAGCTGGGAGGACATGGCGCGGCAGGTGCTGGTCGCAGGCCGGCCGGCCGACATCACCAGCGCCGCGTTGGGTTGGCAGGCGTTGCTGGGCAACGTCGAGGAGGTGAAGCGGCTGGTGGACGCCGACGTCATCGACCTGGGCGAGACCTGGAAAGGCCCGGCATATGACGCGTTTCGCGCGCACATGGAAGGGCTGACCAAGCAGGCCGAAACGATCGTGGACGGCGCCCGGGAGTCGGGCAGCGGTCAGCACAGCATCGTGACCGTCCTGCAAACCGCGGCGCAGGACCTGGAGCGTGCGCAGAACGCGATGCCGGTCCCACAGGGGTGCGTCGGCGACCTGGCTGCGGCCCGCAACGGTGCCATAGTCATCGAGACAGGGCTGTTCGAGGCGAGCATCCGGGCCGACTTCGCGGGTAGTTGGCCGATGGAGAAGCTCGGTCAACTCAACGACCGGATCGGCGAATTCTTCAACAACAACACCGAGGACGCGCGCAAAGCCTACGACCAGGTCAGCAACGACTACGCCGCCCGGGAGCGGGAGACCCCCGGAGGCACTCAGTCGGAGAAGCGCACGGGCAGCGGCCCGAGCGGGGTGGACCTGGAAGGGCCGACGGGCACCGGCGGCGCCGGCCAGGCAGCCAGCCTCGGTGGAGGGCCTTCAACCGGCGGTCTCAGCAGTGAACCTTCTCCGAAAACCGGCCACGTCAGCTCCGGCGGGGCAGGCTTCGGCTCGGCAAGCCACCCGGATCTCTCCTCCGGCACCGGCGGCTACGAAGCCAACACCCCAACCGGCAGCGGCGCGTCCTCGGGCGTCGGTAACGACCTCGGTGACGGCGTTCTGGCCGGCGAACACAGCAGCGGCTTGGCCGGTGCAGGCGCAGATACGGGCACCCTCACCGGCGTGAACTCCGGGTTCGGTGCCGGCGGTGGCGTGCCCAGCGCGACTGGCCTGGGCGCTGGGGGCGGTGGTCTCGGTGGCACGGCAGGCCTGGGCGGGGCTGGCGTCCCCATTCCGGGCGGTGGTTCCCTGGGCCGCCCGGTCAGCCTCGGCATGTCGCCGATGATGGGTGGCGCGGCGGGTGCCGGTGGGGCCGGGCGCGGTGCCAATGGTCCGCCCAGCAGGGGCGGTGCGGCGATGACGCCTGGCATGGTCGGCGCGGGCGGCCGGGGTGGGTCCGGCAGCAAGGGCGCCCGTGCGGCCGGCGGTGGCGTCCGGGGCGGCCTGACTGGGACGAACAGCGGGGCCGACGACGGCAACGAAGAGTCCCAACACGGCACCTGGCTCAGGGAAGACGACGACGTATGGGGCGCGGACGACGACGGCACGGACGGCGTGTTGCGCTGAATCTCAGCATCGACCAGCGTCATCCGCACGTTGACGGCACCCGGTCGTCGTTGGGTCGAGTCCGACAACGATCGCGGCAGGCCTTCCGGGAAACCGGGACACCTCTTGCCAGCAGGGGCAGCCCAACAGCGGGGCGCCGTCACCCAGCGACTGCGAGCTCCGACCCAACGGCGGCTGGCACGCCTTCTCTGCACCACGAAGATCATCCATCTGGTTGGTGCTGCCGATAGCCGTGCAAGATCGTGGTCACCGCGCTGATTCAGGAGGATCACCAATGCCCCGCCTTTCCCGCCAGGACCTCGTCGACCGTTCGCCGTGGACGCGGCCGCGCGTCATCGCCTCCGCAGCGCTCGTGGTGATCGTCGTCATCGCCACCGTTTTGCTCGGCATTAGACGGGGCGGCGAAGACGAAGTCGATGCCACCGGCACGACGCCATTCGCGACTTTGGTCCCTGACGGCACCACGACGGCGCAAATTCTGGTCACCGCTGTGCCGACCGCCCCGCCGGCCGGTGTGCGGTGGGAGCTGGTCGGCCAGACCGCCGTGCCGGTCAGCGCGACGGCCGGCCCTACCCGCATCGCCGGTGGAACTGCCGCGAGCTACGCACACGCGCCCGACGGCGCTCTAATCGCGGCGGCGCAGATCATGATCCGCTCGTCAGCCTCTGCAGGTCGCGACTGCTGGGAACCCACCGTCCAACGCCAGTTCCTTCCCAGCAATAACCGCGACCAACTCCTGGCCGCCCTGCGTGCCAATTCCGACCACTCGTCGGAGCCCGGCGAGCTGAGCCAGATCGCCGGCTTCAGCTACCAGTCCTACAGTCCCGACACCGCCGTCATCGGGCTAGTTCTGCGCGCCCCGTCAGCAGGCACCGCGCGTTACCACGTGCTTACGCTCACCCTGCTTTGGCGTGACAACGACTGGCGTATGCAGGCTCCTCCCGGTGGATCGTGGATCTCGCTCAACCGCCTGACCAACGACCTCACCGGCGTCGTCGAATGGGGAGCCCGGTAGTCGAGGAACTCGACAGGCTGATCGAGCGTGCTCGCCGATCTGGGCGAGCACAAGGTCCGGCTGCTGCGGTTTCATGGCGGCCTGCCTCATGAGGCGGCGCAATGACTACCGACGGCACGCCTCGCCCGCTCAACGACATCGAGAGGGCCGTCATCGCGCGCCTGCTGGCCGTGCCGTTCCCTGGGCGCGACGAGTTGCGGGCGCAATTACCGTTCACAACTGATGGTGGTCGGTGCGCTTGTGGCTGCGTGACCGTAAACCTTGCTGTGGACCGCGTCGCAGCGCCGGCCACGGTGTTGTCCGGTGCGCCAGTGTCGGCTGACATCAGCGACGACGAGTTCTACGCCGGCATTGTGCTACTCGCCGATGGTGGGCCTATCTGTCCTGCCTGGAGGTCTACTCAATCGATGATGAACCTGTTCGACAGCTTCCACCCGCCGATCAGATCAACGCCCGTCCGCAGGGATAGGCGTCGGTTTCTAGTCGGACGGGAGGGCGTTGACTGAGTGCGGTGGAGTCGGATTCTCCGAGTCCGATCTGCTGACGAAGCCGGTCGAGGCTACGGTCTGACGGCGGTCACTTCCTCAGCTGCGTCAGATCCAGCAGGGCCCGAAAGCCATCGTCACCGTCGCCGCAAGAAGGCGTAGACGATCTTGTTGGAGGCGAATTCCGAGATGTTGACGAGGTCCCAGCCGAACTGGCCGAGGACCTCGGCTGCAGCAACCGCCGCGCTGACCTTCTCGCCGCTGACGCCGTGATGGGAGACTACGGCCAAGAGACGATAGGGGTACGTCCGAAGATCAGCTTGGCCCTGCAGGACCGCCCGGGCGGTGACCATGCGGGTCCGGGCGATGTGCTCCGGGGTCTCTGCTGCGGGCATACCCGGCACCATAGTGGCTCGTCGCTCGGGCAGTCTGCCAGCCGCGCAGCCGGTATGTTCGAGACGTGTCTGCGCCGGCCGGTGTTTCTCGTTCTGTCGTGGCGCTCGTTGCGGTGCTCGCCGCTGCCGCCTGTGACGGTGCCTCGGCTCCGCTGAGCGCGCCGACCGCAGGGCCGGCCACGAGCAGCGTTGCCTCCACCGCGCCCACCGCCTCGGCCGGCCCCAGCTATCGCGCTCAGGATCTGGAACTGTGCGAGCGTACTGATCTCCGGCCGTTGGCGGAGCTGTCCCTGACCGTGACCCGTACCGATCCGAAGCCGCCGCTGGGGCAGCCGGGTGCGTCGTGTCTGTTCGAGATGCGAACGGAGGACGGGCACCAGGCGAATCTGCGGGTGGAGGCGGCCACGCCAGCCAGCGAGCAGGAGGCTCGGCTGCTCTACCGGGCCACGGCGCAGGTGACGGTGATGACTCCAGCCGGCGCCATCACCGGCGTGGGCGACGAGGCCGAAGCCTTCACCAGGCGTTCCGAGCCCGGCTTCAAGTACGCCGAGTACATGGTCCGCGCGCGCACAGGCAACCTGGTGGTGAAGGTCTGGCTCGCCGTCGGCGGAACCTCGTACGCCGCCACTGAAACGCTCGCCGCGAAGGCCCTGACGTTGCTCAAGGCGACCCAGGCGGCCGTACCCACGGTGTGATGCCCCCGTCGGTCATCCCCGGACGGCTTCGGGCCACCGCCCACCGGGCAGCTTCGAGTGGTCGCCGACCTGCGTCGCGATGTCCCGGACGTTGCCCAGCGCGTCGACGAAACGCTGGCCGATGGTGAGCAGCACGTCCAGGCCAGCGGTGACCATGTCTCCGACCGACTCGGCGAGGGTGGAGATGGCCCACGGTAGGTCGATGACGGTCACCCCTTCACTCGCCGCCTGCGCCAGCTTGCCGACCAGCCCCGTGACGATCTTCGCGAGTTCGACGGCGTAGTCGACGTTCGCCTTGGCGATCGTGAACAGCCACTGGCTGACGAACTCCGACTTGACGACGGACTCGTCGACTGCGGCCTTCTGCTTGAGTGCCTTGGCGTTGTAGGCACTCGCGGCGTCGCCGGTCCACTTGGGCAGGTTCTCGTTCGCCGGATCGGTGGTGGCGGACGACAGCTCGGAGACCGGGGTCTTCACGTCGTTGACCCAGCGGAAGCTGACCTCGATCAGCGAGAGCACCGGCAGTTGATGCTCCAGGGCCTGCTCGACGCGGTCGAGGACGACATTCAGTGCCGTCTTGGTGCTCTCCAGGCTGTGCTTGATCCACAAGAGTGCTGCCGGTCCGAGGAGCCACTTCCACTGCTGTACCTGCTCGACGATCTCGTTGAACCTGGCGATCGCCTCGTCGGTGCCGGCACGGATGTGGTCGAACGCCTTGTTGAACGGTTCCCCGTACTCGAGGTCAGTGGTACCTGGCTGCATGGGGTGCTCCGTGCCCTCTCCGAACGTCGCGGTGGGCCGCTAGGCCTTGTAGATCTTGTTGAGGTCGAGTGAGATGATCTCGTCGGCCCGGTCGTACTCGTCGGCGATGTGCCGCAGGGCCTTACCCACCTGTTCGAATTCCGTCACCGCCCCATTCAGGACGGCGACCATGAAGGTGTGGAAGTCGTTGTATGCCAGCGAGTGGATGAGGACGTTCGCGTCACCGATGAAGAAGGCCGACGGGTCGAGGTGGAGCTGCTCTGCAGCGACCTTGATGGCGGCGACGCGGTCGGACAGCGTCAGCCACTTACTTCCCTCATCGCGTAGCGAATCGGTGATGACGTTCAGGTCAGCCATCTCACTACCTCACGAATCCAGTCCGTCCGGCGCTGGCCAGCTCGAACGCGCGGAAGAGGGAACGGGCCTCGAACTGCAACTGACCCGCGTCTGCCCGTGCGATCCGCCGGACGTCGCCGGTGATGCCGATGATGCCGGCTCCGCGGAGGCGCAATGTCAGGCAGCCGTTTGGGCTCGACATGCCCGACTCGTCCGTCCGCGTGGTCAGCCGCGCCGCAGCGTCCAAATCCGCGTCGAGGTCGGACAGTGTTCGCCAGGTGGCGCGCAGCCACGTGTACTCGTCGACGTCCCGATCCGGGCTCCTGTCGAGCGGCTTCTGATCCGACGCTGCAGGATCTCTCTCCTGCGTCTGCAGATGAAGGAGCGCCGCCGATTCGAGGGCAGCCTGCACGGCGGTGGCGTACGCCTCGAAGAGCGCATCGGCGAACCCGCCGGGGCCGAGGCGGCTACGCCAGTCGCGAGCGATCGTCACAGCCGAGACCTCTCGTTGGGCGTCGACCACCACGCGGACGGAGCCGGAGTGGTCCGCTCCGGAGCAGTCCTCGGCTCGCGCCTCACGTCCCGTCTCGCGCAGCGCACGATCGGCCTGCTCGCGCAGAACGGAATCGTCGCCCAGGAAGTCCAGGCTTGCCAGTTCGGGGCGTTCACGCCTGCTGCCGTGCTGCATTCGCCCCCGGCCTCCTGCTCGTCAACGCTTTCCGTGATTCGCCCGCCACGGCGAGGTAGGACCACGGTACGTGAATGACCAAGATCCGTGGGACCCCGGGCGCTGGGCTGGACGTCTCGCTACGGCGAGGACATTGTCGCGGCGAGAGGCCCCGGGGGACCACGCCGATCTCCGCAGCGAAAAGCCGGACGCAACGCGTTGGCAAAATTTCTACCCAACGCCACCCAACAGCACTCTTGAGCTGCCGAAAGAGACCCTGTCGGCGATCTCCGTACGGGGGTCCCGCGAAGAGTGGCGTTCTGGGGGCCAACAGGCGGTCCAGCGTTCTGGCCTGCGGACAACAAGCGTGCGCGTGCCGATTTCTGGAGTCGTGGAGCATCGGTGAACGCCAGGTCGCGTTGGGTGTGCGTGTGTGGATGTGCCTCGAGAGCTACCGCCGCCGGCGGCAGCCCGCCGCACACCGGGAGTATCGCGATGCCTTCCTTCTCCGAGTGGCCCGAGTCTCCGCTGGACTCCGCCCAGCGCGCCTTCGACCTGCTCGTCCACCCGCCCACGACTCTCCAGTTCGACGGCTGCCGGTTCGCCGGCTGCCCGGACCGCCTCATGTCCCTGGACGAGCTGAAGCGGTTCCTCCTCGACCGGGAAACTTCCCGAGGGGTCCGCGACCTGGTTTGGCGGGAACTCGTCGTCCGGTCGCGCCAGGACGGCCCCGGCTGGGGGTTGGGGGCGGTCGGCCTCGCGATGCCCGGCCTGCGGGCCTTGGCCGGTGGGCTGGCGCGGGGTTATCGGGGCGACAGCGACGATATCGACGCGGAGATTCTGGGGACCTTCTGGGACCGCCTTATGCGCCGGGCGGATGTCGACCAACCGCGGATCCTCCCGCGCATGCTCGACGCTGCAGGGCGGGCGGGCCTGAAGGTGCGGTACGCCGACGTCACCACCGAACCCTTCGACAGTGAGCCGCCCGGGCCGCGTACTCCGCTGCAGCCGTGGGATCACCCGGAGTTCGTTCTTGCCCGCGCGGTGGCGATCGGGGTGATCGACGCCGACGACGCCAACATCATCGCCGAGACGCGGCTGGAAGGCGCATCGGTGCAGGCGGCGGCGGCCCGGTGGGGCATCGCCGGTCAGCTGGCCTCGCACTGGCGCGACCGGGCTGAGTCGAGGCTGGTGGACGCCATCCGCGCCGGGGAACTGGCCCACGTCGGGCTGCGTACCCGTCCGGCCAAGCCGGTCCGCCGCACGTCTCTGAGGGCGTGGCCCGGCCAGTGACCGGGCGACCCGTTGGGTGACGGTTGGCCATGTGTTGGCCGGTCAGCCCCGGGGAACCGGGCCCAACACGGGCTCTTGGCGGTCACGAGACCGATCACCCCTCCGACACGCCAGCCGGGGTACGCGAGCGGTCTCGGGCGCCGCCCGGTACGGGTGGTGACTCGGTCCGGCTTCAGGTCCGTGCTCACCACGAAACCCAAACCCGGTGTGGAAGGAGCAGTGCTTCCACGGTCCCCGCTCGTACGGGCGGCGCCTCCCAACCCGCTTTCGAGCACGCCCCACCGAGAGGTGGGGCGGGAGGTGACCACCGATGCGCCGCATCCTGAATCGACTGTCCCTGTCCACTACGACCAACGCCAGTGTGCTGCTCGGCCTGACCGCGCAGGCCATCGCCGGAGCGCCGGACCTGCTCGCCGTCAACAACCTCCCGACCGTCATCAACAACCTGGTCGTCTGGATCGTCGGCATCCTCGTCGGAGTCGCCACCCTGTTCCTCACCTACGGCGGGGCGCTGTACCTGATGGCCGGCGGCGACCCCGGGCAGGTGGAGAAGGCCAAGGGCGCACTCAAGGGCGCAGCGACGGGCTATGCGCTCGCCGTGCTGGCCCCGGTGCTGTTGACCATCCTGCGCGGCATCCTGGGGACCTGACCCCGATGTTCTGGGACATCGTCGGAGTCGGAACCCTGCTGGACGAGATCCTCACCTGGCTGGCACAGCGGGTCGCGGACATGATCGACGCCCTGTGGTCGTTGCTGTCCTCGGCGTTCCTCGTCGTACCCGACGTCACTGGGCTGCCGCAGGTGGAGTCGATCAGCGCCCGAGCCCTGATGATCGTGAACACCTGCTTCGTGCTGGCGATCATCGCCTGCGGCATCGTGATCATGGCTCGAGACAGCGTGCAGGCACGCTACGGCGTCGGTGAACTGGCGCCGCGCCTGGTCATCGGCTTCATCGCAGCGAACTTCTCGACGCCGCTGTCGAAGGGGCTCATCGAACTGGGCAACGCGCTCACCCAGGCGCTCACCAGTGACCCCGTGGCCACCGACGGCTCCCTCGCCCAGATGAAACGCACCGTCGTCGACGCCCTCACCAACCCCTCCAACGCGCTTCTCACACTGATCATCGGTACGGCCATCGCAGCTCTCGTCGCAATGATCATGGTTGGTTGGATCCTGCGCCTCGGCCTGCTGGTGATCCTCGTCGGCATCGCACCGGTGGCGTTGGCCTGTCACGCCACGCCGTGGACTGAACCCGCGGCGAAGCTGTGGTGGCGGGCCTTCATCGGTGCCCTGGCCGCCGTCATCGCCCAGGCCCTCGCCCTGCACACCGCGCTGACCGTCTTCCTCAGTCCGACGGCGAACCTGGCCGCCCTCGGCCTGCCCAACGACCCGACCGGCACGTTCAACCTGTTCATCATCTGCTGCCTGTTGTTGGCAGTGGTGAAGATCCCCGCCCTGATGCGCCGCTATGTCACCGGGGGGCAGTCCAACAACGTCGTTGGCACGTTCATCCGCGTCGCGATCGTGCAGCAGGTCAGTCGGGCCCTGACCGGAGGGCTCCGGCGCGGTGGCCGACAGGCCAGCCGGTCAGCGGCGCGAGTGGCCGCCGGCCAGGCTGGCCCCGGGGGACCGGGGACCGGCCCATCGTTGCCGAGACCGACCGGCGGCGGACCACGGCCCGGGCCGGTTCCGCGCAGAACCGCGCCGACGGCGGCACCGGCCCCTGCGGAGCGTGCTCTACCGAAGGTGCCGTCCGGGCGGACCCCGGCCACCGCGATGCCGCAGCGCATGCCTCGCCGGCGTCGGTGGTGGGCCTACACCGAATCCGGCACCGGCTGGCCAGCGGACTCCCTGACCCAGGGCCTGCGCAGGACGGATCGGCCACCGCAGTGGTCCGGAGCGGCGCCGTCATCGATCGCGCCAGGTCCGGCGTCAGCACGCGCCCCGAGTGGTACGGGTTGGCCGTCGACGACGGCGTACGGCCCGCGGACCATCCGTGCGTCAGCGGCTGTGCGATCCCAGGCCACCAGCGCTCTGCCACCGGCTCCATCCTCCCTACAGCGGACCCGACGCAACAGCGCCAGTGATGGCTTGCCCGGCTGACACCCCACGCCTCGTCCAACCGATTGCCTGAGGAGACCCCATGTCTGATGTCGATCTTCGTGCCCGGATCCCTGCCGACGTTGAAACACCCGATCGATTGCTGTTCAACCTGACCACCCGTCAGGTCGCCATCATGGCCGCCGCCGTGGCCATCGCCTACCTGCTGTTTCGGACACTGCTCGACGTTCTGTCGATGCCGGTCCTGCTCGGCGGTCTGGTCCCATTGCTCGGCACCGCCACCGTCATCGCGTTGGGCCGCCGGGACGGGTTGAGCCTGGACGCCTGGCTGCTCGCCGCAGTTCGCGGCTCCCGTACCTCACGACGGCAGGTTCCCGCACCCGCCGGGGTGCTCAAGGCGCCGCGGTGGGCACCGGTCCCCAGCAGCGCCGAGGGTGAACTGACCCCGCCGACGCCACTGCGACTGCCGGCGCGGTCGATCGCCACCAACGGGGTGGTGGACCTCGGCGGCACCAGCGCCGCGCTGGTCGCCGTGAGCACCGTCAACCTCGGACTCCGTACCCCAGCGGAGCAGGCCGCGTTGGTCGGCGCCTACGCGCGGTGGCTGAACAGCCTGACGGCCCCGGTGCAGATCGTGGTCTCCACCCAACGCGTCGACCTGGCCGGGCACGCGCAGCGCATCGCTGACGCTGCGGACCTGCTGCCCAACGCTGCGCTCGCCGACGCCGCAGCGGACTACGCCGAGTTTCTCCTCGATCTCGAAGACGAGCGACAGCCGTTGTGGCGCACCGTCACCGTCGTCCATACCGCTACCGGCGCCCGGCGCGACCAGGACGCATTGCGCGCCGCCGAGCACACCGCTGGTGCCTTGCAGAGCCTGGGCGCCAACACCCGCGTACTGGACGGCCCTGCCGTCGCCGCAGTGCTGGCGGCCGCCGTCGATCCCTACACCCTGCCCGTGGCCGGCGAACGGGCCCTTCCTGACGAGCCCATCACTTCCGAGGAGCCGTCGTGAACCTGCTGCGACTGCTTCGTCCCCGTCGGCCTGCCAGCCCGGCCACACCCCCGCCGGCGGAGGCCGGCACCCTTGCCGCGCTTATCGGTCCGGCCAGCGTGGAAGTCACCCCCCGATACCTCAAGATCGGTGAGGGGTACGCCTCGACGTTGATCGTCAACGGCTACCCGGCGGAGGTCGGCGCCGGCTGGCTGCTCCCACTCACCGGCTGGCCCGGCCGTGCCGACGTCGTCATCCACATCGAACCGCTCGCCCCGCAGGTCGCCGCATCCCGGCTGCGCCGCCAACGCGCCCGACTGGAATCCTCCCGGCGCGCCGATGCCCAACACGGACGCCTCGACGACCCCGGCACCGAGGCTGCCGCCGCGGACGCCGCCGACCTCGCCGACCGGGTCGCCCGCGGCGCGAGCCGCCTGTTCCGGGTCGGCCACTACGTCACCGTGCACGCGCCCAACCTGGACGAGTTGACCGAGTCCGTCGCCCACGTACGGGCCACCGCCGCCTCGGTCATGCTCGACACCGTCCCGGCCACCTGGCGGCAACTACCGGCCTGGACGTCGGCCCTGCCGATGGGTGTGGACAGCATCGGCATGCGGCGGGTCTTCGACACCGATGCTCTCGCCGCAGCGATGCCCCTGGCCTCCGCGGATCTGCCCGCCCCGTTGCCCGGCGACCCGCCCAGCGCCTCCGGGGTGCTCTACGGGGTCAACACCGCCACCAACGGCATCATCTGGCACGACCGCTGGGCCGCCGACAACCACAACAGCGTCGTACTCGCTCGATCCGGCGCCGGTAAGTCGTACTTCATCAAGCTCGAAACCCTGCGCTCCCTCTACGACGGAGTGCAGGTCAACGTCATTGACCCCGAAGACGAATATCTACGGCTCGCCGAAGCGGTCGGCGGCACCGTCATCCAACTCGGCGCACCCGACGTCCGGCTCAACCCGTTGGACATCGCCGTCGACGACAACCGACCCGACGCCCGCAACCGGCGAGCGCTGTTCGTGCACACACTGGTCAACGTTCTACTCGGCGCCAGCGGCCAGGACGGCGCGATGGCACCCACCGAGCGGGCCGCCCTCGACCGGGCAGTCAACACCGCGTACCTTGCCGCCGGCATCACCAACGAACCGAGCACCTGGGCCCGCCCGGCTCCGCTGCTACGCGACGTCGCCGCGGCCCTGGAGGCCGACGCCACACCGCCGGCGCTCACCCTTGCCGCCCGCCTCTCACCCTGGACCACCGGAAGCTTCAACCACCTCTTCGACGGACCCACCACCACCGGCCCCATCGGGCACCTGGTGGTCTGGTCCACCCGGCAGCTCGCCGACGAACTCCGCGCCCCCGGGATGCTCCTCGCCCTCGACGCGATCTGGCGCACCGTCGATGCCCCACCCGCCGACGGCCCGACCGTCGACCCACGTCACCTCGTCATCGTCGACGAGGCCTGGACCCTGTTGCGCGACGGCGAAGGCGTCCGATTCCTCAACCGGCTGGCGAAGGCCGCCCGGAAACGGCGTGCCGGGGTGTCCGTGGTGACACAGGACGCCGCGGACCTGCTGGGTTCCGAACTCGGACAGGCCGTCGTCGCGAACTCCGCTACCCAGCTCCTCATGCGCCAGGCCCCGCAGGCGATCGCTGTCGTCGCCGACAGCTTCAACCTGACCGGGGGAGAGGCGCGGATGTTGCTGTCAGCGCAACGCGGGGAGAGCCTCCTCCTGGCAGGTGCCAACCGGGTTGGCGCCCACGCCGTGTCCTCGCAACGCGAACACGAACTCTGCGTCACGGGCGACCTCGACAGGCAGACACCGTGACATCACTCATCCCCTACACACCGCCGCCCTTCGTGCCTCCGCCGGTCCCGTCCAACCCGATGGCGGACGCCATCGTGAACGTACTCCGGTGGGTGACAGACCGTCCGTGGCTCGCCATCGTCGCCGCCGTCCTCGAGCTCGTCTTCCTGATCGCCCGAGGGCAACTGCATGGTTGGCGGCACCGGCGGCTACACCGTCACGCCCACCAGGTCGTCATCACCCCGCCACCGGAAGTCGGCCCAGACAGCGCCGCCCGCTGGTGGGCGACCTGCGCAGAGATCCTCCGCCCCGCCGGATGGCGACGGCTGATCCACGGCACCCCACACATCGGTCTCGAATACCGATGGGCCGGCCGGCAGTTGACCATCAACATCTGGTTGCCCGGCACGGTGCCCACCGGACCGGTCCTCGCCGCCATCAACGGCGCCTGGCCGGGCGCCACCGCCGCCGTCAATGACGCCACCGCACCGATACCCCTCGCGACTCTCGACGAAGGCGGCGCCCTGGTCCCCACCCTCGCCGCCTGGTACCCGATCGTCACCGACCACGACAGCGACCCCCTGCGACCACTGATCTCCGCGCTGTCCGGGCTGCAGGATCCCGAGTACGCCTGCGTGCAGGTACTCACCCGCCCAGCCACGCCCCGGCAGATCCGTCGGCTTCGCGCCGGGACCGGGGCCCTCCGCACCGGCCAGCCCGCACGAGGGCCACTCGACCCCACAGCCTGGATGCGCGGACTGCTCGAATTGATCGTGCCCGGTCCCGGCCGGGCCCCCACGGGCACTCGGTTCGCCGCGTCCCGGCCGGTACCGACAGATCCGGAACGTGATCGGGACGCCCGCGCCGGTGTCGACAAGCTCGCAGCCGGGCAGCTGTGGGAGACCTCAATCCGGTACGGCGTTGCCCACACCAACCCTCGGAAGGTGGCAGAAGAGAATCTGCGGGCCCGACTGAAAACCCTCGCCCACGGCGTCGCCTCCGCCTACGGCGTCTACACCGCCCGCCAAAGACTGCGCCGCGTCCGGCTCAAGCAGCCTGCCGCAGTGCTGTCCGCTCGACCACTGCGCTCCGGGTACCTGCTTGGCGTCCCTGAACTCGCCGCCGTTGCGGCCCTACCTACCGACCTGGCGGTGCCCGGCCTCCGACGCGCTCGCGCGAAGCCCATGCCAGCGCCGGTCGAGGTTCCCGCCGGCGGACGCGGCGTCAAACAACTCGGACACGCCGAGATCGGCGGTCACGCCGTCGGGCTGCCCGTCGTCGACGCCCGCCAACACCTGCACGTCCTCGGCTCCACGGGCGTCGGCAAGTCGACCTTCCTGGTCAACATGATCCTCGACGACGTGGCCGCCCGCCGCGGTGTCGTGGTCATCGACCCCAAGGGAGACCTCGTCACCGACGTCCTGGACCGGCTGCCGGAGACCGTCGCCGACCGGGTCGTCCTCATCGATCCCGACCAGGACCAGGGCGGTTACTTCAACCCGCTCTCCGGAGACGACCACGACCTCGCCGTCGACAACGTCGTCTCCATCTTCAGCAAGATCTTCCAAAGGCACTGGGGACCGCGCATCGACGACACCCTGCGGGTCGCCTGCCTCACCCTGATGCGCAAGGCGCACGCCACGCTCGCGCTGGTGCCACCGCTGCTCAACGACCGTCAGTTCCGGATGGCTTTCACCGACGGCCTCGACGACCCAGAAGGCCTGCTCGGCTACTGGAGTTGGTACGAGTCCATGCCGCCGCCGGTGCGAGCGCAGGTCATCGGACCTGTCATGGCCCGGCTGAGAGCGTTCCTGCTGCGGGACTTCCCACGCCGCACCCTTGGCACGCCCCGCTCGTCATTCGACATGGGGGAACTGCTCGACAACGGCGGCATCCTGCTCGCCCGCCTCCCCAAGGGGCAACTCGGCGAGGACACCTCGCGGTTGATGGGCTCCTTCGTGTTGGCTCGCGCCTGGCAGGCCGCCACCGCCCGCGCGAGACTGCCCGAAGACAAGCGACGCGACTGCACCGTATTCGTCGACGAGTGCCACAACTTCCTGAATCTGCCCGGCTCGGTGGACGACATGCTCGCCGAAGCGCGCGGCTACCGCATGAGTCTGGTGCTGGCCCACCAGGACCTCGGTCAACTGCCACGACCCACCCAGCTCGCGCTGAGCGCGAACGCCCGCAACAAGATCACGTTCAACGTGGCGCCCGAAGATGCGCACCAGATGGCCCGGCACATGTTCCCCGAACTGTCCGAACACGATCTGAGCCATCTGGACGCCTACCAGGCAGCCGCGCGGCTTGTCATCGGCAATCGGGAGACCGCCGCGTTCACCCTGCACACCCGGCCACCCCGCCCCGTGGTCGGCGCCGCCACACACATCCGGGCAGCCTGTGCCGCTGCCAGCGGCAACACGACAGACCCGACCGCCATCGAGCAGCTCGCCAAGCGCCTCGCCGGCAGTGACCGAGGCAAGACATCCCGTCGCAGCAACTGACGTCGGAGCTTCCCACTCCATACACCGGGGTTGGGTTCGCACCCTGGTCGGCGGTCCGGCCCAGCCATGGTCGTTGCGAGCAGCCTGGGAATCGGTCGCTGCTCACCCAACAGCGCAGCTAGGAGACGCACATGAGTCATGATCAGCCGTCCCGACAGTCCCACCGGGGGGACATCCTCCGATCGGGGGGTGCCCCGTGACCCCCCGAGCCCGATCCCCCATCCGCCGCTCCACGACCACGCTGTCCGATGTCTCGGCCCGCCTTCGCCCTCGCGATCGGGTGATCGCCTTCCTGCTGTCCGATCACACCTCCCTCACCACCGACCAGATCACCTCGGCCCTGTTCGACTCCCCGGTCACCTGCGCCCATCGCCTCTACACCCTGCGACGGCTCGACTTCATCGACCGTGTCCTGCGCTCCCACCCCGGCCAACCCGCACAGGTGTTCTGGGTGCCCGGCCGGCTCTCCGCCCGCTTCGTGGCCCTCGCCCGCGGTGACACCCCGCCCACCCCGAAATCCGTCGCACTCGCCGCGGACTCGGTGCTGTCCAACCGGATCCGGCAACACACCATCGAGGCCAACCAGTTCTTCATCGACCTCATTGCCCACGGGCGCCGTCATCCCGAGGCGAGGCTGACCCGCTGGTGGTCCGAGCAGCAGACAGCCGCCGTCTTCGGACAACGGGTACGCCCCGACGCACACGGTGTCTGGACCAACGGTCGCAGCAGCGTCGGCTTCTGGCTCGAGTACGACCGCGCCACCGAAGACCACCCGCGCCTACGCGACAAGCTGGAGCCCTACCGGCGCCTACGGATGGACGGCGGACCTGGCCACATCCTGCTGTTCTCCCTGCCGAGCCGGGAACGCGAGCGCAACTTCCACACCAAGCTCGCCGACGCCGCCCGTCACGATCACCGTATCGCCGACGCACTGGCCACACTCACCATCGCCACCTGCGCCCGCGACCGGATCAACGGACACAGCCCGGCCGGACCGATATGGCGACTCGTGGGCAACGGAGGACACCGGCTGAGCCTGGCCGACCTACCCACCACCGACGACGAACCAGGTCCGCTCAACCCCGGACCACCACGTCCGACCGAGGATCCGCTCCACGAGCTGCGTGTCGAAGCGGCGTGAACCTTCGTGGGCGTCGAAGCTGGCAGCTCAGGACCTGCCGAGTCGCTGTCTGGACGCCCCAGTAGGGTCTCCCGGTGACCGTGTACGACATCGCCGCCAGACTGCCTACCCCCGACCGGTTGCGGCAGCGGTGTAAGGCATTGGCCCTGCTGGAATGCATCATCGACGGCGGCTCCGCGTACTACGCCTACACCCGTGCCTGGGGCACGGACGAGGCGGCGCTGATGAGCAACGGCAGCGGCGACGAGTGGGCCGTCGTGTTCACCCCCGACGGCGTATTCATCCGGGTCTTCGATCACGAGTCGGCGATGTCGCCCTACGGCGATCCAGACTACGAGCTGTGGCCGGGACTGCTCGACGGCCTGCCCGTGGAGCTGCGTCCGCAGATCGAGGAACCTGCCTTCTGCGACGAGGCCGGGCAGTTCATCGCCACCGCGGTGCTGTGGCGGCTGGCCGGTGACGACCGCTGGCACGCCGGCGACGGCATCGTCTTCCCGCCACTTCGTCGGCCGGTCGACGACACGGGGCCGGACGGGTCCGGCATGCTCGAGATCCTGCTTGACGACATCGTTGACCATTTCGTCGAGTTCGCCAGCGACTACTACGAGATCGAGGTCGATCGGGCGGCGGTCGAGCACGTTGTCGCCAACCGGCCGCTCACCGACAGCGTGCTACAGGCGCTGAACCCTCAACTCACCGTTGCCGAACTGCGGCAAGACATCGCCACGATTGGCTCCCCGATTGCCGCGGTGTAGCAGCAGGTAGAGGCGGCCACCCGGCCCTCGGTATCTAGGCGTCGGCGGGTGAACGCGAGCGTGTCGAAGAACCAGCCGGATCCGCCAACAGTGCAGGCCTACGGGGCGCTGCGCGTAGCTCTTCGCCCCTAAAATCGCGGCATGGGAGACCCCTCGGACTACGAGCTCGACGCGTGGCGCAGCATCCAGAGGTTCAAAGGCCGCCCCCTGTCACGAGTGATGAGAAACGCGAACGAGCAGGTTGCCATCCGCGCTGCGGAAATTGGCAAGCGTGCGACGCAGTACCTGGAGAACCACCCGGGAACGCAAGCGGCCGTCTCGCGTGGGCAAGAAATCGCTGCCAAGGGCGCTTATGCAGTCAGCACGGGGGCTCGCAAAGCCGCCAAGGCCATCCCAGACGGCATCGTTGACTGGAGAGGCTCTGCTCTTGGATCCATGCGACGAATGGTGGCACGAGCCTCACGAGTGGGACTTTCCCCCAAGCAGGTGGTGGCGCTCCACCAGAAGCGAGGGCACGACGTCCAATCTCTCTTTGATCTACGTCGCCTCGACCTTGAGCAGATCGACGGTGTCCGTGGACGAGGAGCCAGCCTGTACTACCCGGTCGCCGCGGCAGTCTCGGGGGCTGGTGCAGGGCTTGTAATCTCCGGAGGAGAGTTCGTCACCGCCGCTTCCGCTGGGGCCTCGGCGGCGCCCTCGGGAGCTGCAATCGCCGGCGCTCTCGTCGCCGACGCCGCAGCCGTTCTCGGACTCGCGTCTCGCGCCGTCGGTCATGTGTCACTGCTCTACGGCTACGATCCCGAAGATCCTAGCGAAAAGTTTTTCGTGATGTCTGTCGTCAACGCCGGGACGGCGATGTCAGCCAGCGCGAAGACCGCCGCCATGGCAGACATCTCGCGGCTCACCCAAGCACTCGTCCGAGGGAAAACCTGGGCCGTCCTGGACAAGTCCCTGGTCACGCAGGTCTACAAGCAAGTCACGAAGGCAATCGGCAAACGCTATACCAAGCAGTCGCTGGGCAAGGTCGTACCCGCAGTCGGCATCGTCCTTGGCATGTCGTTCAATTGGGCCACTCTGGAGGCGATCGTTGACGCCGCCGACACCGCGTATCGGCGGCGCTTCCTCCTTGAGAAGTACCCGCACCTCATTGAGGACGAAGCGCCCGCAACGTTTCGTGATGTGGTCCCGGAGGACGCCGACGAGGTGATCAGCGTGCTCGGCGAGATCACCGAAGCGGGCGGTCCCGACCTTCGCTGAACACGGGGGAGTTCAGACTGGAAGCTGGTGCGCATCGGCTTCGTCCGGGGGCGTTCGAGGACAGTGCTCGTTAAACTCATGCTCATGAATGTGTGTCGGCTTGTGGTCGTTGCCTGCCTGGCCTTGCTGGTCACACCGGGTTGTAGCTCCTGGCGGCCCACAACCGCAGCAGGTACCCCGACGACCTACACATGTTGCGATGGCGAGGACGTCGATACGGTCTACCAGCCTGGCCAGGAGATGACGGTTCACTGGATCGTCAGGCCGGGGACCGACCCCGCCGCGAAGCCGGCAAAGGCCGAGCTGACTGCGCGTTTGACTGGCCCGTACGGGGATGTCAGCGAAGTGAAGAGCGCTGGAGGGGGTACGGCTCGGCCCGCTTTGGGCGAGGTGACGTTCGAGGCCCAGCCGGTGCGGCCATCCGGTGCGGCGGGCGAACGACCGGTCAGCGTCATCCCAATCGCGGAGGACGCGCTGCCTGGCTATTACAACCTGATCTTTGCCGTCCATCAGGGTGGTGAAGGTGTGAGCGGAGCGAGCGTCGTCCGGGTAGCACTCAAAGCCTGAGCCTGTTGGATGTTCAGGCCGAATACGGCGTGGTCCTGTTGAGTGGCAGGTGCGCTCCGCAGGCCGATGCGAACGTAGCACCTGCGGCGGCGGGTCGCCGTCGCCGCCGGATGTGCGTCGGTGGTCTCATCGCCTGACTGCTGTTGCTTCACCGCCACTTCGCGATGCAATCGAGTTGATGATCGAGCGGCCGGATCTGCCACGCCATGTCGCGCTAACGGCAGAGTCTCCGGGATGGCTGCTCGGTTTTGAGGTCGGCAGAGAGTCGCGAGTTGACCCAAGTCCTCATCGCGCTCACGGCCTTCATCGGTGAGCTTCTGGACGACACTACAACGGCGGAATCGGGCAGGTTAACCGACCCGGGCACGGGCTCCAGCGACTTTCGCAACCGCTCCGCGGGCCAATCCGTACTGTGCCGGGCTTGAGACCGTGACTGGCCGCACTGCTGCGACAGTTCTATACGCGGCGTGGTGTCGCTGCGGGAGTGTGAACTCCGGCCGCACGCCATGCGGCGGCTGGCAGGCGCATTCCGCTAGGGTGGAGTTACCGCTGTGCCCTGATTTCCGCGTGTCTTGTTGTCTCCTGCAGTGCGGATTCCGCCATGTCCAGCGCTTCAGGATGAAGGCGGTGAAGAGCAACGACGCATCCTATCCATGAACCATGAAGCAACGCATGGGCCAGAAGGCATTTGCCCGCGCCCTCGCTGCGAGACATGGCTGCGGTAGTGAAGGATTCGGTTATCAGGCTGGGGTTGGTGACCCGGCCAGCTGCCACGGCTGACCTGTCCAGATTCCCCGCCTCCGCCTCCGCGACCGCCAGGGCGGCCATGGCACGGTTCCGCATCGCGGTGCCTTCCACAGCCGCAGCCACCCGCTCGGCGTCGGCGATCCTGCCGGCTCCGGCGAGGCCGACTACCACCGCCCCTCGCGCCTGGTCTTGGAGCGTCTGAGGGCTCACGCCGGCGACGATCGACAGCGCACGACCCAGGTCACCCGTGCGTGCTGCTGCCTCAGCCAAGGCGCGCCGGGCACGATTTAATGGCCCACGCGCCTGGATGGTGCTACAGAGCGCCTCGACACGAGCCAGTTGCCCCTGAGACGCCGCAGCATTAGCCACCGCAGCGAGAACGGCTTCGTTGTTGCGGATGGTCTGCGCCATGGCGGTCGCCTCGTCGAGTTCGCCCCGGATGGCCACCGCCTCGGCAATCACGATCATCGCCCGCCGCCGCTGAGTCTCGTTGGGTATCTCCATCGCCATCTTTACTGCGAGATCTGTTGCCCCAGCGGAAGCGGCCTCCTGAATGAGAGCAAGGCGTACCCGCCGAAAGTCGGGCACGTTCAGGGCGGGGTCTGTCAGGAAGTCGGTGGGCCAGTGCATCACATGTGTGCCAGCCGCGTGGGCCACTGCGACGAAAGCTTTGCCCCGGTTGGCCGCCGACGTGATCGAGTTGGCGATCCTGGTCGCTGCGCGAAGATTTCCCCGCGCCGCCGAGATCAACGCCGCGCTAGCCTTCGTGCGATCTACCCGATCCGGGCCGAAGGCAAATCGAGATATTTTCTCGGATAGCTGCAGCCATTCGAGGGCAAGCGCCTCTTCCCCCATCGAGGCGGCGCTCCCAGCGAGCGCTACTAGGGACTCGCTCCGCAAGAACGACTCCTCCAGCGAGTCCGCGAACTTCCGCGCCCCTTCCAGACCACCGATCTCTACGCTGGCGTCAGTGATAGCAGCGACAAGGCGGAGCCGTGTTTGGGCGTCAGCACGGGATTTGAGAAGCAGGCCTACGGCCTCGTCAACGAGGATCCGTGCCCGGTTCGCAGAACCCAGCGCGAAAGCCGCACGCGCTGCAGAGACCATGGCCTCTGCTCTGGTGCTGGCCTTCTGCAGGCTGCGGGACCCCGTCTCCAACTCGTCGAGCAGCTTGTCAACTCGATCACGTTGTTGCTTCCGCATCAATGCCTTTAACAGAAGCATGCCGGCGCGGATCTTGGGCTCCCCTGCTGCCATCGATTCATGGGCAGCCAGAGCCCTGTCGAGGTAACCAGAGGCGTCGTCGGAACTATCCGCGTCGGCGGTCGCGATTAAGGCCGTTACCTTTTGGAATGGTGCCGTGACGAGGGGAATGAGCCGCTCGCAACGGGCGATGTCGGACGCCCGTGCAGCTTCCTGCACCACCATTCGGATTACACGACTGTGGCCGCTGGTGTCCGCAGCGTCCGACACAGCAAGCCTTTCAGCGTCGTCGAGCCGACCGGTGGTTGCGAGCGCGAACACCACCGCACTCCGAGTCCAGTTGCGCCGTTGAGCGTCGGGAAAGGAGGCGGACGCCGCCGAGGCCTCCTTGAGCAGTGCCTCAGCTCGATCCACCTGGCCGCGGTGGTGCAGCTCTCCGCTGAGTAGGGCGAGCGCGAAGCATGCGGTTTCCGGCTGGATCATCGATCGGATCAGACGCTCTGCCCTGGAGAAGTTCCCGATCTTCGCCCAGGCAAGCGGTAGCTTGATCGTCATTGCACTGTTTCGGTCGAGCAGGTGATCCCGATGCACGGCGAGCTTCGTGGCCTTGGGCAGGTTCTGTCCGTCGACGGTCGCGGCTCGCAACGCAGTGTTGATCTGGCTAAGCGCGTCGACGTCGCTGCCGGACCGGTCGAGCATGCGATTGTAACGGTTCGGATCCGTAACTAGGTTGGTTGCCGCTGCCAGGTCCCCTTCAGCTAACAGTAGGCTGTGGTAGCCGAAAAGAAGGTAGTCGGGAACGGGTTCCGGCCAGCCCTTGTTAGCTTGGTCGCCGGCCCATTCGGCAAGCCGATTCCGATAGGGCCGTAGACCCACGGCGCCCAGCGTCCGCCTTGCGGTCTCCTGTAGCTCCTCGTGGGCAAGGATGAATACATCAGGCGCAGGCATGCTCGGATAGTGGCTGTCTCGGCGCGAGAAGCTCCGCCCGCTGACAACGCTCAGCTGCCGTTCCACCTTCGCTTCCGGGAGCCCAGTCAACGACGATAGGTCACGCGCAGTCAGGCCTCCCCCGGCCGCGACGAGTGTCCCGAGGAGGTCCCTCTCCTCGGGCGAGCCGAGCAGGAGACTGTCCAGCTCGCGCTCCATGTCGCCGCGGACGATCTGCGCGGCTGGCGATGGCTCGAGCACCCGCACAGTCGCTGGATTGCGTAGCGGATGGCGCGCGCCGACATCCGCTGGGGTCGGCGGGTTCGGCCTCCGCGACACGATGGCTTTCATGGTGGCAGGCAGCCGTTCCGGCAACAATGCTGCGATGCTGTGTGCCTCGGCGCCGACGGTTACACCTCGATCTTCGTCGAGGCCGTCCACAACCAGCACCAGCGACTCGCCGCGTTCCTGACAGGCGTCGGCTGCGTCGTCGAGCAGACCCAAGAGATGCGCATCTTGGGTAGTGTCGTTGAGCAGCGGAGGTAGATCTTCGCCCAACAACGCCAGGAGCTGCTCCAAGACGTTCGCTACGAACGCGTTGCGGTTACTCTGCGCCGCATGACGAGCCGTTACAAAGAAGGAGACGATCCGGACCGACTCCGGCGGGTGCAGAACGAACCAGGACAGCAGGGCGGATTTCCCGGACCATGGTCCGGCCTCCCAGCACCAGTATTGACCCGCAGTGTCCGCACTGCGAGCGAACTCGGCCATCATCGCGATCTCTGCGTCCCGCCCGGTGAGTGCGTCGGGCACGAACCGCTGGACCTGATGCCGATAGCGGGTCTTGACCGATGCTCCGCTCCGGAGGTTGACATCGCCGATGTGTACACCCGAGTTCGCGTACCCGCGGTGCGCTGTCGCGGTGCCCGTGTCTGACAAGTCGATGGATGTAGCTGGCTTGGACATTTACAGACCCAAGTGTAGGCCGGTGTTGGAGTTTCCGTCCTTTGATTCGGCGTCGCCGCTGTTTCTGATCTTGACCGAGAGTGCCGCGGGGTCTGCCTTGCCTCTTACCCCTGTGTTGGCGTCGCCGGAGGAACTCGACGCATTCCCGCTGTTCTTAACGGTGTACTTGGAGGATGTCGCGGTGCCGCGAAGTGCCGCCCACACCGTGACACCAACGGCCGCGATGCCAGCCATAGCCGAGAGCGCAGAGGCGATCTTGCTCGCGTCATCCCATCGCGCCACGGAGAACCAGAACCCAAGGCCGGCGACCGCGAGGAGAGTGATCACCAAGATCCATCGACCCAGCTTCATCCAACAACGATGCCACAGTCCCGTGGGCTTGCGCGTCCGTCGGCGCGTCGACATGCAATTGATTGGCGTACCCGGTTGTAAGCGTCCCGTGCTCCGGGCAGCACAAAGACGTCCGGCGGGAAGTCGCCGCATCGAACGGAGCCAAGCAGCGCTGCGCGGCAACTCGGCCCGGATGGAGTGTGCGCTCGTCGCAGTCGGGACCGTTCGCGCCGCCGCTGCTGTCGACGGTGCGTGAGACCTTCAGCCAGCGATGACAGTCGCCCGGCGAGGGCTGCCATGAGGAGGTTGATCAACGCCTCATGAGTTCCGGTAAGGCCGTTGTCATCGTCGCCTCACTCGAGGGGAACAGTCGTCGGGGCGGGTCTCGGTCGTCCGCCAACATCAGGTAGCTGCGAAACCAACACCCTTGCCGCGGCACCCAACGACCTTGGCCCACCCATGGATGTCGGTCGTCGAGCACCCAACACACCTGTTCAATAGTCGGCCGTCGAAGCGGCTTGCCATGATCGTTACCTGTTGGGTCGGCAGGATATCGTGAACTCTCTTCTATAGAACCCCCATCACTGCACCACCTCGGGCCTTGGCTCGCCACGGCAGGAGCCGCACCCGCCCACCCGCCACTTTGGCCGGTCGGCCGCGACACATCCTCCCCGGCATCCACGCCCACCTGCACCACCCCGGCGCCACCGCGCCAGTCCTGCCATACAGGCAGCATCGTCTCGACGCACTCGCGCCATCACGCTCGGGATTCCCGCCCGCCAGAGCTTCTACCGGTGCCAGTTCCGTGATCCCGGCACCTCACCACATGCCCACCGACGCTGTCGCCGGCCCGCGCGCTCTCGCGCGATCGCACCGCGGCCGTGTCCCCGCACCCTGCTTGGAGAAGCCCATGCCCGCACGTCTTGCCGTGCACACCATCGTGGTCTGCCTGTCCACAGACGCGACACCCCAGTCCATGCCCGCTCTCGCGGCGACCCGCCTCGTTGCACAACAGCTCCGTCCCGCCGGCCCTGTTGGCCACTTCGCCGCCCGTCACCGACTGACTCGTCAACTGCTGCACCGCTACCAGGGCTACGCCGCCGGCGGCCCGGTCCGCCTTCTTGACCTGGCCGGCATGCGTGCCCGCGCCGCCACCAGTGCTGTCTGGCTGTGGCACCGATGGCGAGACGTCGTCGACGGCACACGCGACGCCCAACCGTTCTCGGTCTTCGTCGACCGTCACCGCGACGACCCGGCCCACTGGCCGCTCAGCCGCGCCCAACAGGCCTACCTCGCCCAACCTCGGGTGCTCGCGATGACCACCTACAACGCCGCCTACCGGCAGCAACCGATTCCCACCTCGGACATCGAGGCTCTCCAGGCCGGCCTCAACAGTTACCGCACCCTCGCGGCGCTCTCCGCCGTTCCCGGTGATGCCCTGGCCGCCGACGCCAACTGGCTCACGCCCAGATCGGGCCGGCTGACCGACCAGCTCGACTATCTGCACGCTGCCAACGACCACGTCGACCGGCTGCGCCCGAACGAGCAACTTGTCGCCATGGCCGCCTGGCCCCTCGCCTAGCAACCGTCCAGCCTGCGGCGCAACCTCCCGGGCCTGGCATACCAGCAGAACCAACGACAAGCCGCAATCGACTCCGACCGGTGCAGCGACGGGAGACCCCCGCCCTGCCAACTGGCTCGGCTGACTTGCCAACCGCCGTACCTCCCGGCCGGATCAGGCATTCGCCTGGCCGGCCGTTTTCGTGCCCAGGGGTCACCGACCCCACGACAGCAGAGGAGAATGAAGATGACCATCACCGCGATGTGGCCGCCACTCGACATCCGTAGGTCGGTGCCCGCTCCGGCACAACAGGCCACCTACCTGATGGTCGGTCCGTCCGGACGGCTGACCGTCCTGGAAGCCCCTGCCGATGGCGGCCGACCTATCGCCACCGGCGCCGCCTACCGAGTCCAGCTCGCTGAATACACCGTGATGTGGCTCGAGGACGACCAGCAGGGCAACGGCGTCCCCAACTGGACGGCAACCCAGATGGCCCTCGAGACCACCGGCCGTCCATACCTCGGCCCGTGGGACGCGCCCTACCTGTGCGGGCCGGTCATCTTCACCGGCGCCGGTCGTCACGAGGAACCGGTCGGGCTCACTGACCGGCAGTTCTCGCTGCTCGTGGACGCCCACGCCGCAACGGAGCTGTGGTGATGAGGTCGACGACGGCGCTGTTCGACGAGCTCACTGCGCGTCGGTCCAGCGATCTCTCACCAGGACCTGGCGTCAGGCTGGCTGCCGACAGCCGCCTCGGCACCCCGCTTGGACGGGGGAGAGCATGAGGCGAAGCACCGTTGCGGACGCTGTCCGAGCATTCCAACGACTGCGTAGCGTCAACGCCGGAAGTCTGGTCGGGGTCGCCCTGGCAGACCGGTACCGCACCTCACCACCACTCAAGGTCGACACACTGCCGCCAGCGCAGGCTGCGGTGCTGGGCGCCTCGATAGAAGCTCGGACCGCTGGGGTCATCGACGGGGAAACCCCCGCCTACCTGGTCTACTCCGGCGACCTTCCGGTGGCCTGGTGCACGGTCCGGGCCACCGTCGTCACCCCTGATCTCGTACTCGACGGAACGCCGGCACGGCACCAGCGGATGGCGGTGCAGGCGATGTCCAACCTTGCCCGATGGGTGCTGGTCGCGCTCGCCGATGACAGGGCGGAGAGCGAGGCCGCGGTTGTCCAGTCGGTGATGAGCCAGGAGGGGGCCGTACGTATCGCGCCTGCCGACGACTTGACCTCGTCCGCAGCCGTCCTCCTCGACGGCGACCTTGCCGCAGCCCAGGCGAGCATCGCGAAGGTGCTTCCGGTCAGGGCCGCAACGGAGGCGGTGGTCATCGACGCGCACGGCTTTGGCCGGTACGGCCGCGACTCACACCGACTGCCGCTGCCGGTGCTGTGCGCGATGCGTCGGATCGCCTCAACCCATCAGCTGCCATTGGCTGCGGTCGGCGACTGGCTCGCGGCGAGCGGCGGCGTCGACGCGGACATGCCCGCTGAGGAATTGCCGGCGATTTTCGCTGCCGACTTCGTCGGCCTCTTCCCGCACCGCTCGGACTACGCCGAGAAGCACCTGGTCGATCGCGGCTGGGCCACGGCGCTGGAGCGTGTCGGAATGCCTCGGCGCTACATCGATCTCGCAGCCCTGAAGCGGGACCTGTTCGACAACGACGTTCATGCCGTCGCTACCACCGTTGCGACCGGTGGCCAGGCTGTTGCTGTGTTCCGTCGTCCGGTCCTGGCCTGGCCTGAGACAGCGACCTCCACCTCCACTCCCGCCCGTACGCCAGCGCGGGCGTCGACGAAGGGAAGGCACCCATGACCGAAGCGTTCTCCGGGGACATCGGGCGGCTCAGCTGCACGGCTGCCCAGGCGTGGCGGGAGGCTACCGGCGAGTCGATGCCCGATGACCTGCTGACCGCCTTCCTCGCTGCGGCCAGCAGCCCTGCCAGCGACGGATCCGTCGCCGCTTGCGAGCACGACCACACCAACGGCGATGACCGCATCGTCTGTCACGGCCGGTTGATCGAGGATCTGCTTCAGGCCCGAGCGCGGGCCAGCCGCGCACGCCACGAGGCCGCCGAGCACCGCACCGGCCTGCGCCGGCTGCAACTCGGCGTACGTACAGCCGGGCTCGGCACTCTCGGCGAGAACCCCGACTTCGAGGAGAGCCTCAGCGAGGCGTTGGCCGACTGGGGCCTGCCGCCGATCCCCTCGGACCACGTGGTCACCCTTCGCGTGCCGATCACCTTCTGCATCTCTGCGGTCGACGACGACGAGGCTGTCCGTTTGGCCGTCAGCGAACTCAGCGAGGAGTTGCCCCGGCTGCCCCGCCGGCCACTCTTCAGCGCTGACGAGGTGGAGGTCGTCTCCGTCACCAACGAGTGACCGCGATCGCCGTCCCCGACCAACCGAACGATCCGTCGCCGTCCCACCAGGGGCGGCGTTCTTTGTCTCAGCCAGAGGAGGTAACACGATCGTGACCGACACCGTCGAGCTGCTCGACGCCCAGAACCCCGCAACCTCGGCTGCCGCAGATCCGGAGAGCGGACCGGCCGCCACCGACCTGATGATCCACACCGCCGTTGTTGAGGAGATGCTCGCTGCGGCCTGGCAAGCAACGAATGGATCTGGCGACACACCGGCGTGGCTGAGCAGGGTCGCGACCCTCCTTGCCGCCGGCTATGGGCCGATGCCCGCTACGCCCACCGACGAGACGGCCCACCACCTACTCACCGCGGCAGTCGCTACCGCCAGGACGACTGCCGAGGCCGCCGCGGCTGAGGCCATCGCCAGGCAACATGCTCGCGACGAGTTCAGCAATGACGTACGCCGCAGGGCGGCCCGTGCCGTCAACAACCGTGAGATCTGCCTGTCGGGCACGAACTACGCCCTGGAGCGGCTGGGGATCACCACCCTTCCCGTGGAATACAGCGTCGAGCTACTCGTCCCGGTCACCGTCCGGGTACGCGCAACCGACGAGGAAGACGCCTACGACCGCGCTGAGGACGAACTGCGCGCCAACCTGTGTGGCGGGGACCTGGACTTCGACGAGTACGACCTGCGCCGCGAAGGTGCTCAAGTCAGCGACGAGGACATCGACCTCGACGACCTCGACTGACAGCAGCGGCCGCCATCCGGTCACGAGACTGCCCAATGCTCTCGCACCTGCAGCAGCGGCCGCAGGTGCGGGCACGCCGCGCGGCACCCTGAGCGGCGGCTCTTCTGAGCTGGCCTTCCTCAGGCGAGGCCCACCAAGGGCCGGTACCCACCCCAAAGGCCCGGGGGCGGGCCTCGCCTACGACAGCGGCCCGCCCTCGGAGCTCCTCCGTGAAGGAGCCCATCCATGTCTAAACCCGATGCGCGATCCACCGACAGAGGTGATCTGCTCCGCACGACCGCCATGATCACCATCGTCGCGATCCTCGCGACCGCGCCAGTTGCCTTCCTGGCGGCTCACGGCCATCTCGCGGTGGCGGTGCTCATCGCCGTCATCGCCATGCAGAGCTGGATTCCGGTTGGCATCATCGCGACGACCCGGCTCTTCCGGCAACGAAGGAGACTCGCTGCGGCCCATGCCCGCGAGGAAGAACTGGACCGTCGAGTTGCCGCTGGTGCCGCTCTTGAGGAGCAGCTGCGGCGAGAACTCCTGGCGGCCCAAACAGACCCGCTCACTGGA
Organism: Micromonospora sp. NPDC049662; assembly: GCF_040675055.1. Classification (NCBI taxonomy): domain Bacteria; kingdom Bacillati; phylum Actinomycetota; class Actinomycetes; order Micromonosporales; family Micromonosporaceae; genus Micromonospora; species Micromonospora sp. NPDC049662. Next base: position 284,362 of record NZ_JBFAOC010000001.1, on the reverse strand, counting down.
CTACCCAACCGGACTCTCGCTGAGCGGGCCATCGCCGCCGCCAGCGCGGTGGCTGCACCGCTGACCATCGCCTTCGCCGACGCTGACGGCCTTCACGCAGTCAACGCCAACGACGGACACGCCGCAGGCGACCAATACCTGAAGGCCATCGCCGTCCGCCTGCTCCACGCCGCCGCCTCCGTCAGCGCTCGGGCGCAGGTTGCTCGTACCGGAGGCGATGAATTCATGATCCTCGTGCCTCGCGCGGACACCACGGCCCTGCGCGACGCGATCCGCGTGGCCCTTGTTAGACCAGTGATCGTCGCAGGACGGCGGATGCAACTTCGGGTCAGCGTCGGCATCGCCCTTAGCGGCGGTGGTAACGCCCGGTACGCCTTAGCCCAGGCCGACGCTGCCATGTTCACCGCCAAGCGCGCGGGTGACCAGACGCTCATCTACGACGCCGACCGTGACGGCGTGCCGGAGCTCGACGGCACCCGACCTCGGGTGCGCCGCCGGGATGTCGAGCCCGACCGCGACACGACTGCCCGGGCGACCGACGGCACTGCCCCGACGACGAGGCTGGTCTGCTCACTGGACGAAGCGGCCACCATCGCGAACGCCCTCTGGCTCGCCCACGACCGGTGGGCGGCCGTACTTCAGGCCGAGCCGAACGATTCCGCGGCATCCACTGCACCGGTCGAGACGATTGACGGCACACCCACCGCCGAAGGACTCGACCGTACGGCTGCTTTCGCGGGAGCAGAGATGGCCAAGTACGCGGGACTGGCTCGGCGCATATCAGCGGCCATCGACGCCGCCAGCGAGCAATCGTGAACGGACAGAAGAGCCAGGCACTCCCGTGTCTTCGAGTGCCGAGGGAGCCAGCTCCGGAGCTAAATCGCCGTCCGCCCGTCAACGAACCGAACTACGGCCCGTCCCGCTGCGGACGCAGGTGTCCGTGACCCCGACCTTCCCAGTCGCGTTTCGTCCGCAAGCGCGGCCAGCTGAGAGGAATTTGTTGATGCCCAAGCAAGTCGCCCCCGAGCCCAAGAGCGGCTTCCTGCGGCGTTGTCTGCGCCGTGGATTGCATCCCGCGGTCCACGTCCTTGCCCTGGTCAGCCTCCACGTCGTTGCCCTGGTCGTCATCTCCGCGACCGGTCTCGGCTCGCTCGGGAGCCACTGACACCGACCCGTTCGCGCAGGGCGACCGTGCCACTCGCGCCGATAGCCGTACAGGGGCGTCGCCGCCGCACTCCCGCGACCGAGCGCCCTCGAAGGGCACCCGCTTCCGCAGGTTGAGCTCGCGCTGATTCGCCTGCCGCCTCTGACGATGCTGCGCACCTCGACCCAGACCTCCGCCGGCCGTACCCCGGCGATCCCGACATGACTGCGCCTGGGCGTGGCGAAGTGCCGCGCCCAGGCCCAACAACTTTCCCAAGGGACGCATTGCCTGGCGTCGCCAGCCCTGCATCCCCTGATTCGGAAGGAGACAGAAGCTGACATGAGCACCATCGACGACCCAAGAATCGCCCGCGCTGTCCTGGCCCGGCTGACCATTGTCGGTGACCGACTCGTCCACACGATGATTCACGATGAGGGCCCGGAAGCGGTCCTCCACCGGTTGATCGCCGGCCACCTCCCGCAGGCCGAGGCACGTTCCGCAGCTGCCGAACAGTTGGGTGCAGCCGGTCTGCGCCAGGTCGCCACCAGGATCGTTGTCGACACCGAACGGATCGGTGCGCGGATCGTCATCCCGCAGGACGCGGAGTGGCCCGCGGCGCTGGAGGACCTGAACCAGCACCGCGACGCCACCGACGACGATGTCCGGCTGCCCGCCCCACCGCCGTGCCTGTGGGTTCGCGGCGCACAGCCCCTCGTAGAAACGCTGCACCGGTCTGTTGCGGTAGTCGGAGCCCGCGCGGCCACCAGCTACGGGCAGCATGTCGCCGCGGAACTCGGCCACGGCCTCGCCGAGAACGGGTGGACCATCTTCAACACCGGTGGGTACGGCGTCGACGCCGCAGCGCTTCGCGGCGCACTGACGGCGGGACACCTCGCCGTCGCGATCAATCCCGCCGGACTCGACCGTCCCCACCCGCAGGGTAATTCAGCGCTGTTCGAGCGGGTCTTTCTCATCAGCGCCTGGCCGCCCGGCAGCGCACCGTACCGAAGCCGCATCGCCGTCAACGGGGCCTACCTGGCGGCGATGACCGGCGGATGCGTGCTCGTGGAGGCCGCGATCCGCAGCGGAGCCCGGGCCGTTCTGGCGCAGGCCGATGCCCTCGGTCGACCTGTGATGGCAGTGCCCGGTCCGGTGACCTCCGCCCTTTCCGTCGGCTGTCACGAGGCGCTGCGCGAGACGCCGCGGGTGCGTCTGGTCCGTGACGTCACCGACGTCGTCGGACACCTGGCCGAGCGACGCTCACCCGAGCGAACGATGACATGAACGCCTTCCCGGACTGGCTCGACCTGCTCGAGTTCGTCAGGGAAGCGGGCGAGATCAATGCCAGGAACGGCACCCCGCTGCCCACCGACGCGTGCCCGGACCTCAACACACGCCCGCGCGCTCGGGCGCGCTCCCGGCGAAGTCCTACGCGCCCGCCAACACCCTGACCGAACTCGACCAGGCCCCGCAATCACACACCAATCCGCCCGCTCTCGCGTGGTGGATCCGAATCGGAAGGAAACACGATGACCAGTCCCGACAACTCCATCCTGCCGGTGCGTTCGGCCGCAGAAATGCTCGCTGCCGTGCCGCACCTGGTCGGATTCCACCCGACGAACAGCATCGTCCTGATCGCGATCGCCGGGACGAAGGTCGCCCTTGTCACCCGGGGAGATCTGCCCGCCGGACTGGACGACATCGCGCAAGCGTTGCCGGCCCTCGACCAGGTCAATGCGACCCACGTGGTGGTCGCCGCCTACGGGCCAGAAGATCTCGCTACGCCGGCGGTCGACGCTGCCCGTGCGGTACTCACCGTCGCCGGCCTGCAGGTGTACGACGCACTACGCGTCACCGATGGCAGGTACTGGTCCTACCTGTGCGACAACCCGACGTGCTGCTCACCCGAGGGCACCCCCTACGACGCGGTCGCCAGCCCACTGTCGGTACGGGCCGTGGTATCCGGATCCAGCCCGTTCGTGGACCGCGCAAGCCTCGCGGCATCCATCGCATCCGCCGGCGGCGCAGTCCGTGCCGCCATGACCAAAGCAACTGACCGCGCCCGCCGACGGCTGGCGGACCTGCCGGCCGGTCTCAGCGCCGTCGAGGCCGAAGGACAGGCAGCGTTGACGGAGGCGGCCAACCGGTACCGGAGCGGCCAGCGGTGCACCGATGACGAGGTCGCCTGGCTCACCACGCTACTCAGCACCATCGCCGTTCGGGACCATGCCTGGCTGACCGCCAGCCGCGAGGAATGGCACCTCGAACTGTGGCGGGACCTCACCCGGCGGGCCGACCCGGACCTGGTCGCGGCGCCAGCCAGTCTGCTGGCCTTCACCGCCTGGCTGCAGGGGAATGGTGCGCTGGCCGACATCGCGGCGCATCGCGCGCTGACCGCGGATCCGAGCTACGGGATGGCACTGCTCGTCCTCGACGGTCTCCGCGCGGGCATCCCCCCGTCCGTCCTCGAGGACTGGCAGACCTGGGCTGACCAGCACACGGACCACCCATGATCCGCCGCGATCAGGAGGGGAGCAGCACCGTGATCAACCCACCGACTGACTCGGCCGCCGCCACCGTCATGCAGCAACACCGTTGGGGCGCCGAGGAGATCCTCGACCTGCTGTATGCCGGCTTCCAGCACTCCCGCACCGTCGCCCCCGACGTGGACGCAGTCCGCGCCGCCGCCGACCTCGTCGCCCAACAGATGGCCCTCGTCCGGCAAGCCGACACCGATCTGATCGCCGCGCTTCGCGGCGCACTAACGCTGGCTGATCACGAGATCCGCGACAGCAGCGCGGCCATCGAGGAACGCTACCGGCAGTTCGTCGACCTGGTGCGGCGCTGGATCATCTTCGCGGTCAACACCGGAGCACTTACCGTTCCGGACGCAAACGAAGCCCTGCGCTACCTGACCATGCCCCCGCCACTGCGGACCCACTTCGAAGCCACTGTTCACACCCCGCTCGCCATCGAGACCGACGCGGACAACAGCGACGAGGCCGTGGCCGCTGCAGAACGCCTCCTCCGCGTCGAACTTCGCTGCATACGGCACGCATCCGTCCACCCGACCAAACAGTGGCAGCTGCGGCTGCGCGCGCTCGACGACACGCCACCGACCAGCAACGTCAGCGGCGAGCGAGGTTCCCGCTATCGGATCGTCTTCGTGGTGCCACTCGTCATCGAAGTCAAGGCCCTCGACCCACGAGGCGCCATCTCCGTCGCGGTCGACGTCGTAGCGAACGACCTGGACCGCCTTGAGGTCGCACGCGCCCACACCGACAAGATCCGCGAGGTCGACGTGGTGCCCGTCCACCACCGCGAGTACGACTTCGGCACCGACTGACGACCGCGTTCTCCACACCCGCACCCCGGGTGACGCACCACCAGGTGCGCCCCTGGGCGCCGGATCACACCGATGTGCGGTGCCGGCGCCCTGGAGGCGCCGGCACCGCCCTTCTGGAAGGCGCAAACCTGATGCGATTGAACACCCGAACGCGTGGCCAGCTCGTCACCATCGCGCCCTGCCTGCTTACCTCCGCGACCCCGGATCGACACGCCACCGGCCCAGCCTCGGACCGCTGGGAGGACAGCGGCCCCACGGTGGATGTCGTCGCTCGGACGACCGCCCGGCAGGCGTATGTCACGACACCCGACACTGCACGCAGCCTCGCCCGACCGACCCGTGACATCGGGGTCGCGCCGTCGCGACGACGGGCGGGTCGCTGATGGACACCCGACTCGTCCTCGTGGGAATCGCCGTCGCCATCGCCGTCACGGCAATCGACGTAGTACTTCGGCGAACCGCCCGCCCGGTCGGACCGGGACGGTCCCTGACTGACCTCGTCATCACCACTGCAGCCACCCTGACCACCCTCGGACTGGCGGGTGTCGCCGGTGCGGTCAGCTACGACCACCTCCGCGAACTTGCCGAATCGCGCGGTGAGCAGGGCTGGAAGGCACACGCCTTCCCGCTGACAGTCGATGGCATCGAGGTCGTCGCCACCTTGGCGATCCTCGCCGATCGACGGGCCGGCCGCCCCTCGGGCGCGTTTCCGTGGATCGCCCTCGCTGCCGGCGGTGTCGTCAGCCTGGGCGCGAACATCCTTATCGCTGAGGACGACGTCATCGCCCGGATCATCGCCGGCTGGCCCGCGGTTGCGCTCATCGCCGCGATCAAAATGCTGTCGCGGATGCTCGAACACCCCGCCGACGACTCGATGCAGCGTGATCACACGACCGAGCCGCAGGCGAGCGGAACGCGACACTTCACCGAGCCTGATATCAGCAGTGGGGCGCTGGATCACGACGGCATCAGGCCGGACGATGGTTCGCGACACGATCCCGACGTGTCGCGGGATGAACCTGGCGTGTCGCGGCACGACGGCGGTGACCACGAGTCCGGCGAAGACTTCGAGCAGCCGTGGCCGGTCGACCTCATCCGCCGCATCCCCGTGAACGCCGACCGCTACCGTCGCTGGCAGGCCGTTTGGGCGGACATGAAAGACGGCGAGACCGACCTTCATGTTCTCGGGCAGAGACACAACTTCGATGTGCGCTCAGTCCAGGCGATACGACGCGCCGGCCAGGTCGGGATGCTCGACCACCCGATCCCGACCGCTCGCCGCTTGGCCGAGCTGGCCCCCCACAACGGGAGCCACGACAGCTCGCCCGAAGCGCCAGCGGCACCCTCGACCCCTGGGTCCTGAGTCTCAGAGAGCGCTGACGCCGCATGTCGGTTCCGGCCGGTACCCCTCTGCCCCGGATGTGGGTCGTCTGCCTCACTCCTATGGAGGGGCAGAGGGGGCCGGCACGAGGCCACACCTTGGACGACTCATTTCTCGAGGTCGAAGGGCGACCCGCCCGGTCCTCGCGCCCATTGACTCCAGCTGGAGCTTGATCCGTCGATTCAATCCTCGGCCTGCCCGCGGTTCGCGACCGGCCTGTCCTCTCGATTTGCACCTTCTGGTGCCGCAGATGCGGCCCTTTTTGCGTTGGTAGACCTGCTCGTCGGAGCGCCAGACCCCCTTCGACTCGCCGGACGCGCCGGGATCAGCTCCTTGGCGCCGCTGGGGAGTGCTCACCAGTGGAGGAAACATGACCATCAAGCCACGTCTCAGCACCACCAATGGACCTGATTGCTGGAGCCGGCGGTGAGTCGTCGATTGCTCGCCACTCTGCTCGCTGCCGTCGTCACGGTGGTATTCGTCTGCCTCGCGGGCACCGGCCTCCTGCTGGGAGGCTTTGCTGCCGGCTGCGGCTCTGGTGCGACACCCGGCCGATCGCTCGCCCCAGCGCCGCCGGGTGGGTGGCCCGCTGTCGGCCGGTGGGATCGCAATCAGGTAGCCAACGCTGCCATCATCGCCGCTACCGGAGCCAGGAAGGGCGTGCCCACTCGGGGGTGGGTGATCGCCGTCGCCACCGCGATGCAGGAATCGACGCTACGCAACCTTCCCCGCGGCGACCGGGATTCCGTCGGACTGTTCCAGCAACGACCCAGCCAAGGGTGGGGAACCGTCGCGCAACTCCTCGACCCGACCTACGCCGCCGATAGGTTCTACGCCAAGTTGTTGACGATCCCAGGCTGGCAGTCCATGCCGCTTAGCGAGGCAGCCCAACGTGTCCAAGTCAGCGCCCATCCCGACGCGTACGCGAAGTGGGAGCCGGAAGCCGCTCAGCTCGTCGGCACGATCACCAGCGGCGCGAGTTCACTGCCAACTGGCCGGCTGGCCAGCTGTGGCGGCCCCAGCGGGCCCTGGACACAGCCAGTCCTCGCGCCTGTCGGCTCGGGCTTCCGCACCGCAGGCCGGCCCGGTCACGACGGCGTAGACCTCGGCGCACCACGCGGCACCGTCATTCGAGCCGCATCCGCCGGCATCGTCAGCCGGGTTCGCTGCAACGCGATCGACAACCGCGACGGCAGCAACTGGGGCTGCGATCGTGACGGGGACCCGAATCTCACCAGCGGCTGCGGCTGGTACGTAGACATCGGTCACGACGGCGGGATCATCACCCGGTACTGCCATATGAACGAACCACCGCGGGTCGAGGTCGGCGACCAAGTCGTCGTCGGCCAGCCCATTGGGGTCGTCGGCTCGACCGGTCATTCGTCCGGGCCGCACCTCCACTTCGAGGTCCACGCCAACGGTGATGCCAGTGCGGATGCGGCCATGGACCCGGTTCCATTCATGATCAACCTTGGCGCACCGTTGGGGTAGCTGGCTACTATGGCGGTCCCCATCAATGGATCGGACCTCTCCTGGATGTGGCAACCGGGATGGCGCCTCGCCCGACTCGACGTGGAAACCTTCCGCCGCCCCCGACGAAGCGGGACTGTGGAGAGAGCGGTGTCGATCCTGACTAAGTAGCAGCACCGATGACGGATGTCGTGATCACCGAGGCCGATAGTGGCGGTGTGCTCGTAGATTCGCCTCATGGTCTTTGAGCCTGATGGCCGTCGTCGTTATGTGGTGATCGGGGCCGGAGCGGTCGGGGGAGTGGTGGCCGCCCACCTTGTGGAGACCGGCCACAATGTCGTGCTGGTGGCTCGCGGCGAGCACGCTCGCCGGATTCGTAGCCGAGGGCTTGTCGTCCGGCGGCCCGACGGCGTGCACACGGTTGGCATGACGGTGGCGGAGGCGGCAGGTGAGGTTGGACTGTCGCCGTCGGATGTGCTGTTCCTGACCGTCAAAACGCAGGACGTCGAGTCTGTCCTGGCGGAGTGGGCCTGGAAACCGGTCCACTCCGCCGGCGGGCCGGTCGGGGTCGGTGCCGATCTGCCCGTGGTGACGTTTCAGAACGGGCTCGCCGCCGAGGGCGCGGCGTTGCGGCGTTTCGACAACGTCTATGGCGCGACGATCGCGGTCGCGGCCAGCTTCATCACGCCCGGCGAGGTTGTTTCTCCGTCGCTTCCGCCGGTCGCCGGGGTCATCTGGCTCGGTCGCCATCCGGGCGGCCGTGACGACGTTCAGGACAGTATCGCGCGGGACCTCAAAAAGGCTGGGTTTGCGGCGTTTTCGGTGATGGACGAGAGGTGTCACAAAGCGGCAAAACTGCTGGGGAGCGTGGGCAATGCCCTCGACCTTCTCAGCGGCCCCAACGATCTTCGCGACCGGGCAAGAATTCTCTTGCGCGAGGAAGCGGTCGTTGCGCTTCAGGCCGCTGGAATTCCTCTGACGCCGCATCACGGTCTCGACTACCGCGGAGTCCGCTTGATCATCCTGCCGGTCGCCGGACACGTACCCGGCCGGTTCTCGACATGGCAGAGCTTTGCTCGTGGTGCCACCAGTGAGGTGGACTATCTCAACGGTGAGGTGGTTTTGCTCGGCAGGCTGGCCGGAGTGGCGGTGCCACTGAATCGTCGCGCACAGCGCCTGGCTGCGGACCCTCGTTTCGCCCCCTTCAGGTCGCTAGCGGTGCTTCTGGACGGCACTGATGGTCTTCCCGGGCACGCGTCGTGCAACGCTCGTTCATGATTGAAAGACGGTGCCGCCACCGACTAGTCTGACGACCAACGGCGCAAGTCCGGACTCGTTAGCGCCCACACCGGCGTTCCGATTAGCTGGTAACACGGAGGGTGGACCTGTGGTGGCCATCGGAAGCCATTACCGCGTCACTGGAACGACCGTCATCAACACCGCTGGCCGGACGTGCAATTTCGACTACGGTTTGGGACTGCTCGGAAATGGTGAGTATTGGAGCGCAATCCGTCCAGCGGGAACGCCGGTGGCGCTGCTGACCAGCCAGCCGTTGCTCGACCGTTTCCCGGAGGTGCGGCACGCGCTGGGCCAGCCACAGGTGGTCATCGTGCCGGACGGCGAGCCGGGTAAGTCGCTGAATGTCGTCACGAGCGTCTACGAACGACTGGCGGACACCCGGTTCCCGCGTACCGGCATCATTGTCGGTATGGGTGGCGGGGCCGTCACCGACCTCGCCGGCTTCGTGGCGGCGACCTGGAAGCGCGGCGCACGACTCGTCCTGGTCCCGACGACGTTGACCGGCCAGGTTGACGCGGCGATCGGCGGCAAGAATGGTGTCAACCTCACCGACGGTAAGAACCTCGTCGGAACCATTTTTCAACCCGAACGGGTCATCGCCGATCGTGCCGTGCTCGGGACCCTGCCGGACCGTGACTTCCGCGCCGGCTTGGCCGAGATCATCAAGTGCGGATTCGTCGGCGATCCGGTGATCCTCGATCTCGTCGACAGCCTGCCCGCCGGCGGTCCCGTCGGTGATGACCTGCTCCGTGAGCTGGTCGACCGCGGCGTGCGGGTCAAGGTGGGACTGGTTGAGCAGGACGAACAGGACCACGGTCCGCGCCGTTACCTCAACTACGGCCACACCCTCGGCCAGGCGGTGGAGGCAGCCACCGGCTACCGCGAGTACAACCACGGTGAGGCCGTCGGCATCGGCATGCTGTTCGCCGCTTCGGTGGCCGCCATCGTCCAGGGCGCGCGTGAACTGCCCGAACGGACTCGCCGCTACCTGACTCGGGTCGGCCTGCCGACCAGGCTCTCTGCCACGGTCGACTTCGAGCGGATCTGGACGCTGATGGGGCAGGACAAGAAGGCCGGCTCGGTGGGCCGTGAGTTCGTTCTCTGCCTCAGGCCCGGCGTCGTCCGGCTCACCTCGATGCCGGATCGCGCCGTCGCGCGCGAGGCGTTCCGGTTCGTCGCCGGTGGCGAGCGGGGGACCGGACGTGATTGACGGGTATGGCGTGACTGTTCTGGTCAGCTCACGAAACCGCCCAAGACTCCTGACCGATGCGGTCGCCTCGGTGCTGGAGGGATTGGTACGGCCCGATGAGATCATCGTGGTGGACCAAAGCGAGGAACCCAATCAGCAACTCGCCGGCCTGAGCCCGCCGGCCGGAGTCGCCTTCCGTTACCTGCACTCGGACACGGTGGGCATCAGTCGTAGCCGGAACGTCGCATTCGCGGCCGTGTCGCACCCGGTCGTCGTCGTGACCGACGACGACTGCCTGGTCGATCGCGCCTGGCTGCGGACGATAGTCCAGTCACTGATCAAGGCCGGTGATCGCGCAGTCATCACCGGGCGGGTTCTCGCCGGCCCGGCGGAGGAGGAAGGCGCCTTCGCACTTTCCCTGCACGCGGACGAGGTGCCGGCCGAGTACACCGGGCGGATCACGGTTGATCCGCTGGCCACCTTCAACATGGCCATGTGGGCGTCGACCTTCGCGGAGGTCGGCCCGTTCGACTCGCGGATCGGCCCGGGTACCAGGTTTCCCTCCTCCGAGGACAACGACTATGGCTACCGCCTTCTGCTGGCTGGCTACCGGGTCGTGTTCGAACCAGACGCGGTCGTCCACCACCGCTCCTGGCGGGCCGATCGCAACTACGTCTCGGTCCGCTATTCGTACGGTCGGGGCCAGGGCGGCTATTACGGCAAACACCTGGCGTCGCGCGACTGGTACATGATCGTCAAGGCTTGGTACGCGTTGCGGCGGCGCGGGCGCCGTATGCGGCAGGGAGACCTCCGCGGAGTGCTCGGCGAGTTTGCATGGATCGGCGGCTGGGCTGTCGGGATCTGTGACTGGCTGCTGCGGCCGTCGCGCCTGGACGAACGGCACGCGCGGTCGAAGGACGGATCACGAGGATGGTGAGCGCCGGCGCCACCGGTGGGTGGCTGGGCAAGAAAGTGTTTGTCACGGGACACAGCGGCTTCGTCGGTTCCTGGTTCTGCACGATGATGAGGCTTTCCGGCGCCGAGGTGATCGGATACTCGCTGTCCGACACGGCCGTCACGAACGAGCGTGCGGCCTGGCTCAAGGATCTCGGGGTCGACGCCGTCGACGGGGATGTCCGTGACTTCGAGGGACTGCAAAGGGCGATCGCTGCGGCGGCCGCGGATGCCGTCGTCCACCTGGCGGCCCAGCCTCTTCTCGGAACGGGTTACGCAGAACCTCATCTGACGTTCGACGTCAACATCAGCGGGTCCCTCAACGTCCTGGAGGCGGTGCGGCAGACATCGACGCCAGCGCTGGTGCACGTGACATCTGATAAATGCTATGCACCGGCCGCGCTGCGATCCGGAGTTCTCACGGAGGACGACGAACTTGCCGGCACCGGGCCGTATCCGGCCTCCAAGACCATCGCGGAGATTCTCTTCCGGGAGTTTTGCGGCCTTCCCGGCGATGACAAGCCATGGGCGGCCTCGATCCGGCTGGGGAACGTGATCGGGGGCGGCGACGAGGCGGACCGGCTGGTCCCCAATTGCGTCCGGTCGTTTCGCGACGGGCGGCCGTTCGCCCCACGCGACCGTTCGGCGGTCCGACCGTTCCAGCACGTTCTGGACGTTGCGCACGGATTGGTTCTGCTGACGTCGGCTCTGCTGGAACGCCGGACCCCGAGCGGTGTGGTGTTGAACTTCGGACCGCCGTGGATGGATGTGACTGTTGCCGACATGTTGGAGGCCCTCGCCAGGGCATGGGGACCGGAGGCCCGGCTCGGCGGTGAGCCGGAGGCGACGGCGTTCCCGGAGGACCGGCTGCTGCGGCTGGACGGGTCCCGTGCTGCCACGCTACTGAACTGGCGTCACCGACTCGATTTGGGGACGATGGCAGCGCTGACCGTCGAGTGGACGAGTCTGGTCGATCGAGGCGGGTCTGCGTCCGCCGCTACCGTCGGCCAGGCCGAGTCCTACATTGACGGGCACTGAGGCGATGCCGCCCGGGACGGTTGTCTTCCAGTCGATGCCCGAGGCTCGCCAGCCCTGGGTCGACAAGTGCATGACCACGGTGGCCGACTGGGCACGGCACCACGGTGCCGACTACCGGACGGTCGGCGATGCCGGCTTCTTCGCCAAGATCCCCGTGTGGGTCCTGGAAAGATGCGATACGTGGATCAACCCGGCGACCGATCTCGCGCGGTTGCTGACCGCCCGCCGCCTGCTGGCCACTTACTCGTACGCGGTGTGGGTGGATGCCGATGTCGTGGTGTGGGGTGGCGACTTCCTCCCGCTGCCGAGGCCCCTGGACGCCGCGTTTGCTCGGGAGCGATGGATGGAGCATTGGCCGGACGGCCGCCTGCGGTTTCTGGACAACGTCTCCAACTTCGTCTGCGCGTTCGCGGCGGGTGGCTCCTTCCTCGACCGGCACATCGCGGACGTGCTGGCCGCGATTCGCTCGGCGACCGGTCCGCTGAAGATGGGGGTCGCCGGGACGAGCTTGCTGACTCGTGGCTATCCGCGGGAGACGTTCGAACTTCTCGACGGGATCGGCAACTTCAGCCCGGCGCTGGAACGGGCACTCGCGACCGGCGCGGCCGACGACGTGTGGGCGTACGAAGCGGGCCTGACTCGTCCGCTGGTCGCGGCCAATCTCTGCCTGTCCCACGAAGACCGGCCGTTCCAGGGTGTTGCGGCCGATGCCGCGACGATCCCGCGACTGGTCGACACGCTCGCCGCTCGCCGCGGCCCGTTGTGGCCTAGCGAGCTGATCGGAAGGAAATCACATGTACGTCCGGCATGATCTGTCGGCGTCGATCAAGCACTTCGAGCGGGCGAGCAGGCACCTGGCCCGCGGCGTCTCCTCGGGGATCCGCGCCCAGCAGCTTCCCGTTCCGGTGACGTTCAACCGTGGTTCAGGTTCGGCACTGTGGGACGTCGACGGAAACCGCTACGTCGACTACACCCTCGCCTACGGCCCGTTGATCCTCGGGCACAGCCCGGACGCGCTTATCGCCGCCGTCAGCGAACAGCTGCGCCGGGGCAGCACCTTCGGGGCGAACCATCCGCTGGAGACGGAACTTGCTGAGGCCATCTGCCGAACGGTGCCCAGCGCGGCGATGTGCGTCTTCAGCAGTACCGGAACCGAAGCGGTGCAGGTTGCCCTGCGGATCGCGCGGGCGGCGACCGGCCGGCGGAAGGTGGTGAAGTTCCTCGGCCACTACCACGGTTGGATCGACAACGTGAACCTCGCGAGCTACGGGGAAACCGGGCCTGCGCCCGGTTCCGGCGGACAGGACACGGCGGCTATGTCGTCGACGGTGGTGTGCGACTGGAACGACATCGGCGACCTGCGGTCGGTGCTGGACGGCGACGTTGCGGCGGTCCTGATGGAGCCGATCAACGTGGACGGCGGTTGCCTGCACGCGACGAACGAGTACCTGCGGGCCGGGGCGGATCTGGTCCGCCGCAACGGATCGGTGCTAATTTTCGATGAGGTCATCACGGGCTATCGGGTCAGCCTCGGCGGCGCACAGGAGAAGCTGGGCGTGCAGCCCGATCTGACGGTGCTGGGCAAGGCGCTTGGCGGTGGCTTCCCGATCAGCGCGGTTGCCGGTCGCGCCGACATCATGGCCGTAGTCGCCGACGGCCGGGTCGCGCACGCCGGTACCTATAACGGCAGTGCAATCGCGGTGGCGGCGGCCCTCGCCGTGGTTACCGAGTTGGAGCGCACTGCCCCGGAGGTTTATCACCGCCTAGGTACGCTGATCGGTCGCCTGGCCGGCATCCTCGAGGAGACGACCAAGGGCACCGGGGTGCCGCTGGTCGTCCGCCATGACACCGGTGTCGGGCACGCGTTCGCGGGGGTGGTCGCCGTCGAGCGGTACGCGGACACGCTCGAGGCGGACACCGAGTTGTACCGCCGGTTCACGGCGGATCTGCTGGCGCACGGGATACACCTGATGCCCAAGGGCATCCTCTACGTCTCGACCGCACACACCGATGTCGATCTGGACTTCACCGCCGATGCGATCGAGGCCGCCGTACGCCGGTACCGCTAGGCGGCGCGGAGAACGACGGGAAGCAGACGGGCGACGATTGGCCCGGGATCGACATGCGTCAGCAGCGTGTGGTTGAGCAACATGATCGCCCTCGCGGCCATGAGCAAATCGAGGTCGTCTCCCGGTGCCACCGGCCAGGGCCGAATTGAGCGGTATCCGGATTCAAACGCCTTTCGCAGCGCGGGGTAGTCCGGCCGCTCCATACCGTAGTACAGGGTAATCGCCACGTCGTGGATTGGCTGTCCGACCATGACGTCCTCGAAGTCGAGCAGTCGCAGCCGTCCCTGGTCGTCTACCAGCACGTTCCACATCTCGATGTTGCCGTGCAGGAAGACAGGCCCCGGTAACGCGGCAATCCGCGCCAGCTCCCCGTCCGCGCGCTGGGCCGTCCGCCGGACCACGGCCGCGTCGGCGGCGGAGATTACTGTGGCGAATCGCGGGTCGTCTACCACGAGTTCGGTGCCCTCGTAGTACATCGTGCGGTCCCAGCGCAGCGGGTTCAGGTGTGGTGGCGGGCTCCACGTCACGGCGAACTCGTGCAGCTCCGCTGACAACCGGCCGAGTTTCCGGTAGTTGCCGGGCGTCAGATGGGCGGCCAGCGGCTCCCCCTCGGCCCAGTAGAACAGAGAACACTCGATCTCGGCGGTACCGGTATCGGTACCGATGCCGATCCGGATGGTGTTCCGGTCGGAGTAGGGCTCGATGGTTCGGATCCCGGTGCCCCGGCGGACGGCCCTGAGCCAGGCCATCTCGGTTGCCACGCTGACCGCCGGCCCGGTACGCAGCCGAAGAGCCAGTGGCCGGCCACTGGGTCGGAGCACCCGGGCGGTGACGTTGGAGTGCAGCACCATGTCCGGAAGGCTGAAGGACGCTATTCCGAACCGGCCCAGCGCCTCGCCGGCAATCTCCGTGAATCGCTCCATCTCCGCCGCGGACAGCTCCCGGAAGCCGATCCGCTGCGGCGGGACGTAGACGTCATCGCTCATGCGACACCTCGTGCGGCCGGGCGAAGTGCCACTTTCGGACTACTCAGGTCGCCTCGCCACAGCGAGTCGAAGACCGCCGGACCGTCCTCGAGAGGATGCTCAGTGACCCAGCCGGGCGGCACGCCGGCGGCGAGGGCGAGGGCTTCGGTGAACTCACCGGCGGTGTAGCCGTAGGAACCGCGGACGGTCTTCTCCGTCCGTACCAGGTCGAGGCTGTCGAAGCCGGGGGCCGGGCTATGCAGACCCAGCCAGACAGCCGTGCCGCCGTGTGCGAGGGCCGCCACCGAGGCCTGACGGGTCTCGCAGCTGCCGACACAGTCGACGACGACGTCGTAGCCACTGCCCGGCTGATCCCGGACGCTCGCTCCGATGGCGGCGGCGGCCTGCTGGCGCTCGGCGACCGGTTCGACGACGTCTATCGCCGCCACGCGCCGTGAGGACGCGGCGAGGGCGACCGAGAGCCCGATCGGCCCGGCGCCGAGGATTGCGACCCGGGCGGCCGGACCGGCACCGGACATGTTCCAGGCGTGCAGCCCGTTGGCGATCGGCTCCACCATGACCGCCTGCCGGTCCGAGACGTCATCCGGCACGCCGAGGAGCTGACCTCGCGGTACGGCGACGTAGGGTGCGAAGCCGCCCGGCCGGTGAATGCCGAGGACCTCCCTCGACGTGCAGATGTTCGTGCGCCCGCACCGACACGACCCGCAGCCTCCGCACGTCAGGAGTGGGTTGACCGCGACCCGGGAGCCGTTCGGCAGGCGCCCGACGATCTCGTGTCCCATGACGACCGGCGGCCGCCGGTACGTCAGGGCCTTGGAATCCTCGACCTCGCTACCGCAGATGCCGGTGAGGCTGACCTCAATGATTTCCTCGCCCGGCCCCGGACGAGGAGCGTCGGCCTGCCCGCCCTCGATGCGGCTGGCACCGATCAGCAACAGGGCGAACATCGCATCCCGCCCCCTCATGCTCATTCGACGAGGTTGATCGCAGGATTCACCCGGCCCTCGTCACCCTGATCAAGACTGTCAATTCTATGCAGGTGATCATCATCGAGGTCCCAGCCGAAGATGTCGAGATTCTCCGCCAGTCGCTGGGTTGTCGCGGTCTTCGGTACGACCGAGTTGTGCCGCGCGAGATGCCAGCGGAGAACTACCTGTGCGGGCGTCCGCCGGACCTCCCCGGCTACCGCGCGGACCACCGGATGATCGAGCAGCCGACTCCGGTTCCCCAAGGGCTCCCAGGCCTGACTGTGGATCTCGCGGACGCGATTGTGCTGGCGCATGGCGTTGTTCTGCACGGCCGGGTTGCACTGGATCTGGTTGACGGCAGGCACCACCCCTGTTTCGGCCACCAGCCGTTCGATGTGCACCGGCTCGAAGTTGGAGACCCCGATCGCCCTGGTCAGGCCACGGTCCCGCAGAGCAATCAGCTCCTCCCAGGTGGCAACGTACAGGTCACGCATGGGCAACGGCCAATGAATGAGGAGCAGATCCACGTAATCGAGGCGCAATCGTCGCAGCGAATGACCCAGGGCCCGCACCGTACGCTCGCGGCCCTGGTCGTATCCCCGGATCTTGGTCGTGACGAAGAATGAGTTCCGCAGCAGGCCAGACGCTTCGAGGGCCGCGCCTACGGCCGACTCGTTGCGGTAGTACGACGCCGTGTCCACGAGTCGATAGCCGATGCCCAGCGCTCGATCGAGGATCGAGACGAGAGGGGCCCCGTCGAGCCGCCAGGTACCCACTCCGACCATGGGCATGCGGACCCCGTCGGCGATGTCGAGCTGCTCCGCGGGTGCCATGATCAAGACCTCGCAAACATCGGTCACTCCCGTGCGTCGGGTGGTTCGGTGCTGGCGGGTGGGCAGCCTGACGGCCCGTCGGTGTGCGGTAGGGACTTGTGGAGCAGTCGACCTGCGAGTCGATGGGTTTCGTCGGAGACGTCCTCGTCGATTTCCTGAAGCGCTGAGGTGAGTGCTGCCAGTCGCGCGTTGATGGCTGCGGTGTTGTTGACGGCGGCATGAGCGTTCATTGCAAGGCGCGCGACCTCCTCGTTGATCGGGTCGATGTCGCAGGCAGCGTCGAGGAGAGTCCGAGCTCGACCGGGGTCGGTGTCGGCGAGCAGAACCGCGAGTCGGGCGTGGATGTTGACGCCGACCTGCCTGCACCTGTGCTGTGGCCCGTCCATCCATTCGAAGCTGTCGTCGTAGAGCAGGCCGTTCCAGTCGCTGACTGCGTCGTCGAGTGCCGCGCGCTGGGCGTCTCGGTCGGTTGTCGCGCCGGCGCGGCTGACGGCGTCGAGGACGCGCCACCAGTCGATGTCGAGCAGGGCCGGGTCGAGGTAGTAGCGCCCGCCGGGGTTGACGACCGGTTTGAACGATTCGCTGACCGCGCTGGGGTCGAACCCGGTGGCGTGGGTCAGCCGATTGCGGAGGTTGGCGACGTTGGTGGACAGGCGGTCGCGGGCGCGGCGTGGGGTGGCATCCGGTGTCATCGCTACCTCGATGTCGCCGATGTCCGCACCTTGGCGGTGGACGGCGAGGTAGGTGAGGAGTTCGTAACTTGCTCGGCGGACGCCGGGGACGGGGTTGCCGTCGGCGCCGAAGATGATCGGCCGGCCGAGGACCTGGACGCGTACCCGTGACTGCCGCTTCCCGCTCGCTCGGGGAGGTTCGGCGGGTGGGGTAGGCCTGACTGGCGGTGCTGGGCTCGCGGTGGTCTCTGCGGTAGACGTGTTTCCGCCATTGCTCGTGGAGACCGGTCCTTCGGGCGTCGGGTCGTTGGGCGGGGGAGATGGCGGCTCCCCGGTGTGAGCTTCGCGAATGACGGTGAGCAGCTGCAGGGTGGTGTCGGCGTCTAGGACCGACAGCTTGGGGGCCTGTCCCGGCTCGTTGCTGGCGGTGGTGCCGTCGCTCGCAACAGTGAGGGTGGTGCCGCGCGGCCAGTCGCCGGCGATGACTGCGCTGATGGCCAGGGGGTGGCCCAGGTGTAGTGCGGTGGATAGCCGAGCCCGGATCGCGGTGTCGGGGATGTCGGCGATCAGTGTGATCGGCGGAAGTGGATCGTGGTGCGGGTCGGCGTCGTGGAGCGCGGCGACATCGGTGACGTCGGCGTCGGTCACAGCACGCGTGCGGTGGATGATCTGTTCTTCGACGTAGGTCAGGGCATGGTCGAGTCCGGCGGTGACTCGCAGCCGAGGTAAGGCACCG
Organism: Micromonospora sp. NPDC049662; assembly: GCF_040675055.1. Lineage (NCBI taxonomy): Bacteria > Bacillati > Actinomycetota > Actinomycetes > Micromonosporales > Micromonosporaceae > Micromonospora > Micromonospora sp. NPDC049662. The sequence continues at coordinate 266,278 of NZ_JBFAOC010000001.1, read as the reverse complement.
ACCAGGTCGGTGATCGCGGTGCCGCCGAGCAGGTCGGCGAGGACGGTCGCGGGGATCACCACCTGCCCGCGGGCGTCTGGGTCGTGAACACCGCCGGAGGAGAGCGTCGCCACGAGCATCGCGCGGACGGCGTCGGCACCGCCCGGTCCGGTAAGGCCGAGGCCTCCTCGTGGGTGATCGGGCAGCCCGGCCAGTTGCGGTCCGGACGGCCCGATCGGTGCCAGCGGTGGCCGTTCGGCGCCCGCGAGGTCACGGATTGTTGGTTGTGGCGGCGGAGGTGCCAACAGTTCGGGTGCCTGCTCACGGACGGCACGGCGAAGCCGGCTCACCACGGCAGGCAAGGGCTGCAGGGTGGGATCGGTGGCCGGGTCGATGTCGGTGATGGGGTTGTAGCGGTTGCGTCGGCGTCGCCAGACGATCGACGAGGCGGCGGCCAGTGCAGCGGCCAGTCCGATGCTCACCCATCCGCCCGGTACGCCCACGCCGCGATCCTCACCGGTCGGCCGAACGGCATCGCTCTGGTCGGGCGTCGCCGGGCTGGCGCTGCTTGGGGTCGAGGCCGGACCGGAAGACGCCGGCATGCCTGGTGCCGGCTCAACCACACCGTCCGGATCATCAGTAGTCGACGAGGACGGTGTCGACATGGGTGGGGCTGTCGTCGTGGCCGGGCCCGGTGACGCGGGCACTGGGCCGGCACCCGGTGGTCGGGCGGGTTTGGCGGGTGCCGGATCGGTGGCTGGTGGCGGGACAGCGTCGGCTGGCATCCGTAGGTCCCAGCCGGGTTGGATCAGGCGGGGGGCTCGCAACGTGCCGCCGACCTCGAAGTGTCGGCCGCGGTTGAGCTGCCAGATCTCGGGCCATCGGTTGCCGTCGTCGAGGCACTTCTCGGCGATGACCCAGAGGCTTTCGTTGCGTTGGACGACGTACACGTAGCTCTTGTCCTTGATGAATACGTGGTGTTCACCAGCGCACAGGATCGGCGGTTGCTGCCCGACGCTGACCTTGGTTGGGCCGGTCGCTTGGTTGCCGACAAGCACCACCGGGGTGGCGTGCGCCGCAGCGGCCGGCACGATCGCCGGGAATGGCGGGGGAGCCGCCGTGGCCGGCGCGACGGTGGCGGTGGCGACGACCCCGGCCGTGAGTCCGGAGAGCAGCCAACCTGCCAGGGTCTGTACGGACGTAATGCCGCGCAGTCTAGGCATGGGCAGGCCGCGAATTCCGGCCATCGCCTCGGCGAGGAGGCTGGCGGTGAACACGACCCAGAGCAGCCACAGGGCGATGGCCAGCAGGTTGACCGCCATCGTGTCGGTGAAGCCGGCAGTGAGCCATGCCTGCCAGCCGGCGGTGTCCCGCGGGACGGTGCGGGGGAGGGGCCAACCGATGTGGGCGGCGAGACCGTAGGGGATGCCGACGGTGATGGACAGCAGCGCGATCGCGCTGGCGAGGCGGATGAGGAGCCGGCCGAGCGCCGCAGTGACGTTCATGGCACCCCCTTCACGGTGGTTAGCTGGTCACAGGTTCGGCGCGTTCAGTTGTCGAGACGGTGACGGTGGTGATCCCGATGGCGGCGAGTAGCGGTGTGGGTCCGGTCTTGGCGACGGTGACCGTGACCAACGTCGTGGTGGCGGAGACGGTGCCGGTCGCTCCGACCTGGGCGAGGTACTCGGTCGCCGCAGCTTCGGCCAGGACCGGGTCGAGTTGTACGGTGCCGGCCGTGCGGAGTAGGAGTAGATCGATCTGGTCTGCTCCGGCCCGTGCGGCCTGTTGGGCGACGTGGCGTGCGTCGACGCGCATCGTCATCGCGGCGCCGCCGTCGACGATCAGTGCGGCTGCGAGCATGCCGACGAGGAACATGCCGGCTGCCCATCCGGTGCCCGAGCCGCGGTCTTCGCGCAGCTGCCGGCGGACCGTCTCCAACCAGGTGCGGCTCACGGGACGATCTCCGAATACGTGTCCAGTGGGGCCCTGGCGGTCGCGGTCGTGTCGGCGCCGCCCGGGGCGCTGACGCCGATCAGGTCACCGGTGGAGACGTGGCACGTGACGGTGACGGTGACCGAACCGCCACGGCCGAAGTCGTCGAGGCCCGTGACAACGGTCAACGGGGTGCATCCGCGTGCACGGCCGGCGAGGTCGGCGCGGGCGGCTTCCTCAGCGGCGGACTGCGCGGCAGCGGCGGTGCGCTGCTGGGATGCGGCGCGGGCGGCGGATGCGGCGGCGGCGTGTACGTCGAGGCGAGTGGCTGACAACCGCCATGCACCGACGATCAGCATCGCCAAGATCACCATGACCGGCAGGACGAGCCCGACGACCTCGACCGACACCGAGCCGCTGTCTCCGGACAGACTCCGTTGAGGAGGTCGTCCCCGGGTGCGCTTCGTCATCGACGCCTCGTTCCTTTCGCCCGGTCTCAGCTCACGGGTGGGACATCTTCGGTGGGAGCCTGGACTTGAACCTCGATGGGCACGGTGAGCCCTGGCACGGGAACGACACGGTTCGCCGTGCCGGTGATCGTGACGGTTGTGGTCACCGGCCCACGCTCCACGGTGATCTGGATGCCGTCGATGCCGGCCGGGTTGGTCTCGGCCAGGACTTCAGCGGCCTCACTGCGGCCGGATTCGGCCGTCGCCCCGTAGACCCGCGCCGCCTGAAGTGCCTCCTTGGCGGCGTGCCGGGCCGATTGATCGGCCAGCGACCAGACGGCCGCTTGCACGATAACGGTCAGTGCGAGCAGGAAGATGACGGTGTGGGCGACGGTCTCGGTCGTGACGGAGCCCCGGTCGCCGCAGAGTCTGCTGCGGAGGTGCTCTCTGATCCTGCTCGGACTGCCCATGATCGTGACGATCAGAAACCGATGGTGATGACCAGGGAGTTCCAGTACTGCGTCACGGTGTCCCGGAAGAGCATGCCGATTCCGCCGACGACAACGATGAAGATGGCGATCCACATGATTGTGTCGACGGTCTCGGCTCCGTGCTCGGGATTTTCACGGATGGTCCTGAGCCCATAGGCAAGGTTGGCGTGTAGGCGGCGGATCATGGTGATCAACTCCTTCGAGCAGCCGTAAGGATGCTGTTTGTCGGTCACACCGTGGGATGTTTCACGGCTCGCTTGCGGGATGCCGGTCGAGGTCGAGGTGGCAGCGCTGGTCGCCTCGTGGAGCCACCGTTGACTGCTTGTCGAGATTTCCGACGCTTCTCTGATTCGAAGCGAGTGATCGCCACTCTCAGGTGGCGGGTCGGTGAGTATCGCGGCGGCGGCGCACTCGCTGCCCTGATCGCGTTCCGCCCGCAGCGATCCCACCAGGTCGTCGCCATCCAGCTGCATGAGATCCCTGACAGCCGTCTGCGCCACGGCGCTCGCCGCCCCGTCAGGCAGCGACTCACCGCGTGGTTCCACGAACGACAGCGGCGCTGGCCGAACACCGTCAACCCGCACCTGTTTCTCAACCACTACAGCGCCACCCGCACCGCATTGGCCAGCACCCACTGGACCACCAAGACGATCGGCTTCTCGGCCCAAGCGATGCGGATGGACCGCATCGTGCACGAAGCCATCACGTCCCCCGGAGACGTGCGCCGACTGACTGACATGCTCGGCGTGTCCGTTCCCACCGCCGAGCGGTATACGTCCGGCGGCATCGAACCTGCCGAACCACGTACCACGCCGCCGCTGCCGTAGGGTGCCCGCATGGACATCCCCGGCCTTGGGACGGTCTTCGAGGACCTCGACGGGTGGTACCGCAGCGAGCCCGTCCACGTGCCAGCCCTGGGCGACCGCGTACTCAACGTGATGGTTAACGGATACGACGACGACCCGGCCAAGGAAGAGTTCCACACGGCCATCGCGGCGTTCCTCGACGTCGACGACTCCGTCCTCAAGGCCGCCGCACCAGCGATCTTCGACTACTACCAGGACGTCGTATCCGAGGCCACCGACGGCACCGTGCTCGTAACGATCTCCAATCCTGACGAAGTCTGGGCACACATCCACCCCGTCGAGGCTGCCGTCGAGCGCGACAGCTTCCGCGACCAGCATGTGTACGTCACCGTGGAATGCAACTGCGACTGGGAGCCCGAACACGGACTCCAGATCGTTCTGCGAGACGGCCGAGCAGTGACCAAGGTTGGCCCATACGACGGCCACCTCACCAACGCAGCTGCCTTCAACCGCGACGACCTCGAAGGCGTCGTCTACCACCGGCTGAGGTAGCGCCACCGGCTGTGGTCGTCCGGCATCTGCCGCCTTTGATCGATGAACGGCGATCAACCTGCAAGCAGTTCGTGAACCGACGGACTCGGATAGCCGCATAGCTGCGTACCTCCCTTCAGTTCCGGCGTAACGACACTTCAAAATTCGTGAGCTCTCGGACACTTCAGAGGCCGGTGCGGATGGCCGCGATGGCCGGGTACAGCAGGAACAGGCCGTAGCCGAGGGCGATGAGCATGACGGGTAGGGACATCCGGACCCCGGCCGAGCGGGCAGCGGATTCCATTGCGGCGGTTGTGCGAGCGCGCATCCCCGAGGCCCGGGTAGCGAGGGAAGCACGGACCCGGGCGCCTTCCGCGCCGGCCAACTGCATCGTGGCGGCCAACTCGGCCAACTCGTTAACTCCCGTATCGAGGCCCAGTTGGCCAAGGGGTCGCCACGGGGGCTGCCGAGTCAGCCGGGCGGTGCGTAGCGCGGCACGCAGTTGGTCGGCGGCCCAGCCGGTGCAGACGCTTGCCGCATCGTCGAGGGCCTGTTCGACGCCGGCACCACCGGCCAGGCTGATGGTGACCAGGTCGAGCATTACCGACAGGGTGTGGCGCAGCTGGGCACGCCGCCTCTCCGCCTGGGCGCGGGCCCGGGTGACCGCCCATCGGTAGCCGATCAGTCCGCCCAGGCCGACGAGCCACAGCGGCACCAGCCCACCGACACCCCACAACGCAGCCAGGACGGGTAACGCCAGTACCCCCAGCCCAATGGCCGCGGCCTGCTCGGCAAGGAACGTGGGGACATCCTTCTGCAGCACTGCCAGATCGGTCCGGGTGCGGGCGGTGGGCAGGCCCAGGCGTAGGAGGGGCGCCCCCAGCACCTGATAGCGGCGCTGTCGGGCGGTCATTGGAGGCGGCGCCGGACGACGTAGGCCGTCGAGCACGTCGACCAGGGCAGGTCGGTTGGGACGCAATCCCAGCAGGACCAGCGTAAGGCCGGTTCCGGTACCGGCCCCCAGCAGCAGCGCGTCGCGGATCACCTCGTCACCACCTGGGGGTGGGGGTTGGCGCCGGCCAGCACGCGTTCGTCACGGGCGATCCGGGACATCCGGCTGAGCCAGATGAACCCGACGGCGAACATCGCGCCCACCATGGCGAGTACGACCTGCCCGGCCAGGGTGTCGTAGGGAGCGAGGAACGTGCGGTTGAGCAGTACCTGTCCGATGGCCATGACCAGGGTGATCGCGATGATGATCCGCACTGATGTGCGGGTGGTCGCCCACTCGGTCTGGATGCGCATCCGTGCTGCGGCCTGCTCCCGTGCGGTTGCCGCGAGCGCACCGAGCTGCTCGGCGAGGTTGCGAGCCTGCCTGGTGGCCGCCAGCAGCAACGACGCCACGACCATGTCCCCGGTCGGATGATCGAGATCAGCGGCGAACGCGCGCAGCGCGACCGGCAGGCGGACCCCAGCGTCGATCGCCTCCGCCAGCGCGACGACCTGCGGTCGGATCGCCGATGGCGCCGTGCCGGCCGTCGCGGCGATCGCCTCCTCCAGCCCAGCTGCCGCGGCCAGCGTGTCGCGCAAGCCCTCCGTCCAGCCCGCGATTGCCTCCAACTGTTCCTGCTCACGCTGATGAACCCGGTTCCCGACGAGCACCGTGGGCAGGCTCCACGCTGCCAGGCCAGCCAAGATCGCGCCGACCAGCCAGCCGGTCACCAGCCCCGAGACCACCGCCGCGATGATCACCGTTACGGCCCGCACGGGAGTTACGGCCGCACCAGCTCGTCGTAGCAAACCGTCGACCGGTGCCGTGCTGTCACGGTCGCGCCGTCGGAATCCGTCGAGGATCATCCACAGGCCGAGGCCTGTGAGTAGTCCGACCAGCAGTACGACCGGCATGGCCATCCGTGTCACCGCCCATCACGGTCGAGGACAGCAGGATCCAGGCCAACATCGACGAGCCGGTCCATGGTCTCGTCCCGCAGCCTCGTCGCCGGTACCGCCTGGCGGCCAGGACCGGGCCGGTATACCTCGTTGGACAGGATCTGATCCCCGTCAGTGCCGACGATCTCGCGAACGGAGGAGACCACTCGAAGGCCATTGGGAGTGCGGTCCAAGTGCACGACGATGTGCACGGCTTCGCCTAGCAGCGCCGTCGCGGCGCTTCGCGGATAGGACGCCGGCGGCTCCATCGCATAGGTGGTCATCCGCAGCAGCGCCTGCGAACTCGACGAGGCATGCACCGTCGCCATCGACCCGTCCACCCCGATCGACATTGCCTTGGCCATCTGTACGACCTCAGCACCGCGGACCTCGCCGAGAATGACCCGGTCCGGCGTCAAGCGCAGCGCGGCGCGGACACACTGATCCAGGCTGAACTCGCCCACGCCTTCGATGTTTGCCTGCCGTGCCTGCATCGAGATCATGTCCGGGTGGACCTGCGGGTCCAGCGACAGCTCGCGGGAGTCCTCGATCACGATGAGGCGTTCCTGCGTGGGAATCGCGGAGGCAAGGGCTCGCAGGAATGTGGTCTTTCCTGCAGCAGGGCCGCCGCTGATGACGATGTTCCGGCGGGCCAACACCAGGCCGGTGAACAGATCCGCCATCGTCGGCGTCAGCTCGCCCATCCCCACCAGGTCATCCAGGCTCACCTTCACCATCGGGTGCCGACGGATCGACACCGCGACCCGGTCGCTGATGACCTGCATCGCGTGCAGACGCGCTCCGCCAGGCAGCTGCATGGCGAGTTCGGGGGCGTCCGGGTCGAATCGCCGCTCATGGGCTCCGAGCCGGGCGCCCATGTCGCGCAACTGCTCGATCAGTTCGGCATCGGAGTGTGCGACTGCGGCCACCCGGGCGCGGCGGCCGTCGCGGTACTGCACCTGCACGTTGTCGCAGCCGTTGATGTTGATGGTCTCGATCGCCTCGTCGTCGAGGAGCGGCTGCAGCCCACCGGCACCAACGAAGGAGTTGCGCAACGCCTGTCGAATCCGATGCTCGGCCATCTCGCTCAGCGGGGGTTGCCCGCGGTGCAACGCTTCGCGCGCGTACTCGTCGAGGGCGTTGGATATCAACAGGTCGACGTCGCCCATGCTGTCTGCTCCGCCGACGATCGACACCTGTAGCCGGACGGCGACCGTGGCTCGTAACGCATCGAGGACGTCTCGCTCGCCACTGGTCAGCGCGTGGGCGCCTCCCACGCCTATGCTGTTCCCCGGAGCGGAATGCCGAGCGTTCATCGGCCGCTCACCCCGGCGTGCTCCGTCACCGGCGCGACGGACGCTTCGGTAATGGCGTGCCGATCGAGGTCCAGTGCAAGGCCGCGACAGGCCCGCAGCAGTGGCAACCGCGTCCAGCCCGTCGACTGCCAACCGCGCCGCGGCACCATGCGTCCGGCCAGAATCCCGGCACCTCGGCGGTCGTTCGGGACGGTCGCGGCCAGCGGCAGCCCAAGGCTGCCGGCCACCTCCACTGCCGGCCACCCGTCGCCACCTACGGTGACCAGCTGTACGTCCCGGACCAACCCGGTCAGCTGCTCGACGTGCTCGCGTCCCTGGCTGAGGTCTCTACCTTTTGCTGATGGGATTGGTCGGCCCGTCGGGCCGTTCAGTCGCACATCCGCAACCCGTACCTCATCCTGTACGGGCCGCAGCACCACCAGCAGGACGTCCACTACCGATAGCAGCGCCGACGCCGGCGAAGCCGGCTCCCACCGGCCCACGTCGAGCACGACCGCTGGCCTGCCAGCGGCCAGCATTCGCAGCATCCGAGGTCCCCGCACAGCTAACGCCCGCAGGCTTGCCGCCGCGGCCCCAGGCTCCGCCAGGACCACGTCCACCCCTGATGGCAGCGGTTGCACCCACCGAGACGGATCGACCCGAACGCCGGCCCCGGATCGGGCATCGGCGGCCATCGACGCCAGCCCTGGCTCCCGCCCGCCATTGTGGTACGTGCGACCGAACCGTGCCATCAGGTCGCCGCCCGCAGGGTCCGCCTCCACGACAACGGCGCCTGGCTCGGGCCACCGCAGTGCCAGCCCCAGGGCGAGCGTCGTTGCGCCCGGCGAGCCCTTCGCGCTCGTCACCCCGATCAACACGGCGCTCAACCGCCCGAGCCCTGCAGAATCAGCGACACGTCTCCCGAAGCGACGCTGACCTGCAGTGCCGCGTCTGACGACAGCAGAAGCGACACGGCCGTCAGCCCGGCAGCGTCGGGAACCTCGATCGCTGACACCGACGCGGACGCCCGGACGGGCTGCACAGATGGAGATCCGTTGGCTGTCGGGGGCACTACCAGGACGGTCACCCGCGAACCCACCGTCATGCCGGCCGGCGCCTTGCCCGCCTTGACGCCGACAGCTATGACCGACTGACCCACCGGCGGAAACGCCGAACCACCCATCTGGCCGGGCGACAACAGGCTCCCGGCCACCAGCGGCACCGCCGCCGTCCGACCGACAACCGTCTCGCGTTGCGACTCGCCTACCACCTGCACAGCGTCACCCGGCACGATCCGTACGACCTTCAGGTCTGGGTCCCGGATCGTCTGGCCTGCCCCCACGTCGCGGGCCAGCGCCAGGACCGGAGTCGCCGGATCGGTCCGCAGCGCGGCGCCGGCGAATAGCAGCGAGCACGCGATCGCGAGAACCAACCCCAACACCACGTTGCGCGGTGAACGTCGGCGCACCCCAACGGGCGCCGGTGTGGACGACGACCGCCCGTTCGCCGCCATGGCCGGTGCTCTCGTCAACGACACGGCCATCGGTCAGCCCGCCCCGTTGAGCGCGGACGAGCGCTGCACCCGAAGCGGCACCGTGGCGGTCGTCGTCACTGCATCGACCGACCCCGACGTGCCACCGCCGACCCAGCCGATCTCCCAGGTCACCGTCGCCCGCACCTCGTACACCCCGCCCGGTTGGCCACTCGACGGTGCCTTGTACGTGTGGCTGCAACTCGACGCTGCAGCCGGATCCATGCCCGCGCTCCACGGCATCCCCGCACCCGAGCAGGTGAAGGACGCCCCGTCACCAGTCGACCACCGCACCTGCTTCGGTGAAGCGGTCGCCGTCACGCTGAGACCCGGGACCGAAGCCGTCGCTGACCGTGCCCGATAAGAGGGGCTGTCCAGCCACAGCCACGTCGGCACGTTCAGCAGCTGAGCCGCTGGTGGCGCGGGATTGGCCCGGATCGCCGGCGCAGGCAGATTCAGCCGTGAAATCGCAGACCGTGCCAAGACCGCCGGATCCGGCGACTGTGCATCTGCGATCCACACGGGCAGCCTCGCCGAAGCCCCGCTATCGTTGACGCAGTGGCGTGAGTACCACGCTCCGGGCTGAGGGGCACCCGCCGGCGGTTCGTCCCGGCCAATCAAGATGTAACGGCAACCGTCCGCACCCTTGTGCTCACCACCGGAGCCGCCGCTGTTCGACCCGCCGTTGTGTTCGTCCCCGGATTTCCCGTCGCCGATCGAGGGCGGTGTACCCACCTCGACGGAACATTCAGGCACGTCAGGGGTTATGCCGCAGTCCACCGGTTTCCACTTGTCGGCCTGTGCGGGGGACGCAACCACCAGCAGCACCAGGCAGCAGGCTGCGGGCATGACACCGGCAGCGGCCAGGAGCCGGAGCCTCAGCACGAGCCGACTCCCTGTACCCCAAAGGACGTCACCTTCCAGCTCTCGCCGACCATGCTCACGGTGGCGTTGACCATCCGGCGCCCGCCGGGTGAGTCGGTGAACGGAGTGCCATTCGGAGTCGCTCTCACCCTGGTCGCGCCGGAGGTATCCGCGCAGTCTCGGACTTTCGCCTGGGTCGGCGCGGCCGCGGGCGTGAGGGACTGGATCGACGGGTTCACAACGACTTCGCCCTGCCCGACCAGCCCTTCGCGACGATCTGATTCCAGGCCGCTTCTCAAGACCTCCAGCGCATCGCCGGCCGCGAATTTGACCAGCTCCGGATGGTCCGGGTTGGACGTCAGCCCGGCTTCGTCGTAGGCGGACCACATGCCGCGGTACGCGGCGAGCGCGAGATCCCCGGGCGTAGTTGATTCCGCAGGTGAGGTGGACTGGTTGCCGGGCGTCGGCGTCGATGAGCTCTCCTCGTCACCGTCACCACGTGTGCAACCTGCCCCGATTCCCACCAGGCCGACGAGCGCGAGCACGGCCACCACCCTCCCCCTACGGTGTGCCACCAGTTGCCTCCATCACGGTCAACATGTTCTGTCCTATCCCAGGATCAGAGCCTGCCGCTACGGCACGTGAGTGCGCTACAACCGCGCGCGCCAATCGTGCGTCCCGATCGTGCGCACCGCTGGTAGGGCCGCATCGCGCCACCGCGACGGACTGATCAGCGCCGAGCAGGGGCTGAACAGAGCGGAGCCATCGACAACCACTGCTCGTTACAGCTGGATTTCGTTCTCACCCAAAGCGGCTCTAACCGGCAACTCTCCGTCAGGTCGATAAGCGAGGGGCCTTGACACCGCTGCGACTACTCGGTGAAGTGAGTCTTTCGCGCAATGTCAGATTCACGACAGCTGACGTCTCGGGTCAGGCGTTGGGCACCTGTGCGGGGGAGACGGTGAACTGTGGCATTGATCCACTTTCGGATCTTGGAGCAGGTTTTCGGACACAGCTGGTGGGCCTCGATTTTGCTTACGCTCGCTGACCGACAACTGCGATACACCGAGCTCGCTGCCGCCCTCGTTGAGCGCTGGGGAGCGAGACCCGGCGACGGCCACCTGTCCAAGGCGCTCAAGCAGATGCGCCAGGCTGGGCTCGTCGACCAGATCGACGACGGACGCGGGTACCTGAGCTGGACGCTGACAGCTGAGGCGCATGAGAGGGCCGAGATGCTGGCAATGATCGAGAAGGCCCTCGAAGAAGGCCACATCAAAGTCGAGCGAAACTGATCTGAAGGCGCCGTCCGTTTGACGTTTCTGGCTCGATCGCCCGCTGGCCCGGGCGGGGTCTGTGGTAGCTATCTGCCCGCGCTGCCGGTCTCGCGTCGGTGAGGTGGTCCTGGTCCTTGATGTCTGGCACCGCCTGCGACCAACGATGTCGACGACCAGATCCGCGTCGAGAGGGCGCGTTGGAGGTCGGGTGGCCCTCGGTGGGCGGGACCGCCACCGGTGCCTGGGCCGGAAATTCTGGTGCGTGATTCTGCCGGCCCGGAATGGCACCACCGGGACGGGGCGGATTCTGGCGGTCGTTGCAACACTGCTGGTGGACCACTACAACCTTGAGCCTAGCGAGTACGGCCACAGTACCTTCAGCGACGAACCGACCGTGGGCCGCAGGGCACGCGCGGATCGCGGCAGATCAGTGCAGGTGACCTTGCTGACGAGAGATAGCGATGTAGCGACTGCTGGCGCTCGTCGATGTCCAGAATGGACCTCGTCGACACCGCGCTGCTGCCGCACGTTGCCCAGCGGCCACGACGTGTGATACGTGCAGACCACCACGTCGCCACCCTTAGTGACTCGGGCAGGGGTAGGTGTTGCCGCGCGAAAATCTGCGTGTCGGACGATGTCCTGGAGCGACTTTAGGTTCTCGGTCTGGTCGGGTTCGTCCTCCGCGTCAACAAGTGGGGAGGGGTAGGTCCCAAAGTCCGCTCGACGCCTGGTCATACTTGAGCAGTCTGTTCAGGTCTTGGATGGAGGGCTTGGCAGGATGGGCCACCACTCATACATCACGGTCGGTCGGCGCACGTTCCTGTTCTCGCGCGACGGATACGACTCGGAATTGGCGGCGCTGTTCCAAGAGAACGAGAGGGTGTACCATCAGGCGATTGTCGAGGACGACGTCGACCGATACGGGTACTACGCCCTGGCTTGGCAGTTGCGTCAGCGACTGCACGTCCAGGGTTTCACCGATGCGCGGGCGTTGGCTGACCTCAAGAGCGGCATCGAGCAGTGGCGCGTTGACGAAGCGGAACGGCAACAGCGAGAACGTTCTGGAAGTTCAGAGCCCAGGTCGCTACCTGATGCGGACGGACTCATTGCCGCCTTGCGCGATGTCATCGCAATTCAACCTGTGTTCGAGGATCCCGAGCTCGAATGGGAGGACCATTCTCGGGCAGGAGAAGTGGTCGAGGCCATCGACGAGCTCCGGTTCCACGTGGACGCACGGAGTCTCCTGCGTCTACTCCTTGAATCGGCTTCCGAAGAAACCGAGGTGGGACTCGATCTGCACGAGTTGATTGGGTGCTGCATTGAAATGGACGCGGACCAGCCCGTTGCTGAGGCGGCGCGGGTGACTCAGTTGGCTACCGTCTCGACGAACGCACCACTCATCGTGCTTACGGAAGGACGAACGGACTCTCGCCTTCTCCAGATGGCAATGGCCGTCACACACCCACATCTGGTTGGATTCGTAAAGTTTATTGACTTTGACGGCGTTAGCGGGGCCGAGGGCAATGTGAGCGCGTTGGCCAAGACCGTTTACTCGTTCATTGCCGCCGGAGTGGTCAACCGCTTCGTTGCCATCGCCGACAACGACACGGAAGGCCATGCCGGGCTCGCCAAACTCAAACGCGAAAGCCTTCCAGAGAATTGCCGAGTGGCCCATTACCCTGACCTGGCCCTGCTGTCGAGCTACCCAACCGTTGGGCCATACTCCGACGAGCCGGTCCTCGCCGACGTCAACGGCCGTGCGGGCTCCCTGGAGATGTATCTCGGACATGACATTCTGACCGTCGACGGCAGTCTGGTTCCGGTGCAGTGGCGAAGTTACAATCCGCTGCTGAAGCGATACCACGGCACACTGATGGAACCAGACAAGAAGGCCGTCCAAGACGCGTTTAAGTGGAAGGTGGAGTGCGCACGAAGGGACGGCATCACGCCGGAATCGGACTGGACCGGAATTCGGGCAATTATTGAGCACATTGTCCACGTCTTTGGGTGAACCCGAACCGGCCCGGAACTCGGGTACACATACGCGTCTGATGTCGCTCAGTGGTCGCACTCTCATCGGCAGTTGTTTCATTGACTTGCGACCACAGGCCCGGCCAGGCTTTGGTTGAGGCGCCCGGTCAGTCGCTCTGTCGCCGCCTGCTCACGCAGATCGTATGGCTCTTTTTTGGCCTGCACAGCTCCGGTCGCTGCCAGTGCGGGGAGAGGTTCAAGGCAATCTCGACACGCTCGTCGGCTTTGATGTGCTGCCGTTCTGGCGGGCGCTGCTGTGCTTCGACCAGATTGGCGATGACTACCTGGCAGACCCGGCGCGCCGTGGCCCGGGCTTCGGGCTGCAGCAGATGAACGCGGTGATGGCCCTCGGCGAGCGGATCACCCTGCAACTCGGCGGTCAGCATGGCCGCGATGGCTGCGACGTCAGCAGGGATAGCCAGCTGAACCAGCATGGTCCCCACCGCGTTCGTTGCGCTCGCCGGTCAGGGTAGAAGCGGGGTGAAGAATCTGGCTGGGATCGTGCCGCCCACCGGTGCGCGCCACATCCGCCAGATCTTCGGTCCTCCGTTGGGCAGGACCATCGACGGACCGGGTAGGTATCCGAGCCGCAGATAGAGGTCGCGGTTGCGGGGGCTGGTGGCCTCCACGTAGGCGGGCAAGCCTAGCGGGTCAATTTGTTGGTGGTGGTTACTCAACAGCGCGGTGCCAGTTCCTTGGCCTTGATGTTCGGGGCTGACGGCGGCGTAGGCGAGGTAGTGGTGCGCCTCGGGTGGGTGGTGCGCTTCGAACATCGTCTCGAGTAGGAGGAACTTCGGCGCGTACGCGCCGGTCGCTTCCTGCACGCCCACGTGGCGGTCGGCGGCGATGCTGGGAGACGGTGCCGGGCGGGCGTACCAGATTGCGGCGGCGGATCCGTCGGAAGTTGTGTCCACGTGGCCGTATTGCAGGCTGTGCCCCACAACGTGGGTGAAGTAGCGGTAGGAGACGAAGCGGCGATCGTTATGGTCGGAGATCAGCCACTGGGCGACCGGGTCGTGGAAGAACGCCTCGGCGAGGACGCCGATAAGTCTGCCCGCGTCGTCGGGCGTGGCCTGACGTGCGGTCACGTTGGTGCTGATGCTCGTCATGCTTACTCCTGTGATGCGCAGGTTGCTATGGGTCTCACCTGAGGCAGTTGCTCACGGTGATTTCCGGTAGGTGACGGCGGCAGAGTCAGCGGTAGGCGGCAGTGGCGAGGTCACCGATGGCGGCGTCTACGGCGGCGGTGATGTCGCGTACCGGCTGGTAGTGCTGCCCGGCGATGGCCTTTAGACGAGCGGCCAGGGTGGCGGTGTCGTCGAGGTAAAGGTGGTGGGTGAAGCCGAGGTCGGCGACGAGGCCGGCGAGGGCGGCGCTGTGGTTGGTGGGCTGTTCGCGGCCGGTGGCGAGGTAGCGCAGGCGGGAACGAGCGACGACCGCCCATCTGGTGTCGGTCGGTAGGTAGATGTCGGCGCGTATGAGGCCGCCGAGGCGCCGTCGGGTGTGGTGGCGCAGGATTCCGCTGGCGACGAGGCCGGCGCGGGTGCGGTCGTAGAGGTCGTCGGAGAACCCGCGCAGCCACCCGCGCAGGGGTGGGTGGGTGTGGCGGATGGTGGCGGTCGCGGCGTCGGCGATCAGGTCCCCGACCGGTCGGTCGATGTGTGGGTGTATCCGTTGGTGGCTGGCCGGGCGGGTGTCGTCGTTCGGGTCGAGGTTCACCCGCCCGGCCAGGTACAGGTCGATCAGGACCGCGCCCGCGAGGCCGAGGGCGAGGGTCTGCCGGTGCACGTGGGGGTGTCCGGTGTCGTCGTCGTGGCCGAGGAGGAACAGGTCATCGCGCAGCGGCAGGCGCGGGATCGACGCGGTCATCGGCGCGGCTCCTACCGCAGTCCGGCGGTGAGCCGCCGCAGCCGCTCGTGTGCCCCGCCGTACGCGGGACCGGGGGCGGGGAGCAGGGTTTTGTCGATGGCGGCGAGGACTGTGTAGTTGGGGTCGCACACGTTGCCGATCGGCGCCCGCCCCGCCTGGGACACGAGCTGGTAGGCGTCTAGGGTTTCCAGGCCGGTCAGGGCGGCGGCCCAGCCGACGAGGTCGTGCTGGGCGATGCGGTAGGCGTCCTCCAACGGGCGGGCGCACCCAATCGTCAGGATGTCCCGGTCGGTTTCCAACCGCGGCCACCGTGTGGTGACGCCTTTGATGACGTCGATGGCGAGGGTGGTGGTCGTGGCGATCTCCACGCCGACGCCGCAGGCCTCACCCTCGCCTTGGCGGGCGTGCCCGTCGCCGAGGGCCAGCATCGCCCCGTGCACGTTCACCCCGAGGTAGAGGGTGGCGCCGGAACGCAGCTGCGGGGTGTCGAGGTTCCCGCCGTGGGTGTCGGGCACGAGTGTGGAGCGGGCCTCGAACGCGCCGGGGGCGACACCGATCGTGCCGATCATCGGGTCCAGCGGCAGGTCCACGCTGTGGTCGCTGCGGGTGGCCTCGAACCTTACGGTCCCGGCCTGCCGATCGATGCCATACATCCACACCCGCTCCTCAAGCGGCGGCTGCAGAGAGGCGGTATGCGCGGTGGACGTCAGTGCCCCGAAGTGCGGGAACGTCGACGACACACCCCAGTCCCGCGCCGGGACGATAGCGGCGAGGTGCACGGCGAGCGTGTCGCCGGGCTCGGCGTCCTCGACGAAGAACGGCCCGGACACCGGGTTGAGGTACGGCATGCGGCACACCTGCGACGGCAGGTCCGCCGGCCCCCTCACGAGACCACCGAAGCAGTCCTCCGTCACGACGGTGAACACGTCCCCGCCGCGCACGTGCGCCACCGGCATCCGACCGCCGAAGGTGTACGCCAGCTCATCCCGAGCCGGCCGGTAAGTGAACCTGCCCATGCCGGTCACACCCGCTCCACGTGACGCGCCTGCGGCTGCGCAGGCGCCAACCCCGACAGCGCAGGTCGGCGGCCGGACAGGTACAGGCCAGCCAGGACGATGACGCCGAGGGTGAGCCAGGCCAGGCCGAGGCGCTGGGCGGCGATGTTGGCGTTGACCACCACCCACACCAAGATCGTAAAGCCAATCGCGGGCATGAGCAGGTGCGCCCACCAGTTCCCGCTGCGCTTCCGGATGAGGTGATGCACCACGACGGACACGTGCAGGACCAGGAAAGCGACCATCGCCCCGAAATTGATCAGCGACGACAGCAGCGTGATCCCATCCGCACGGGTCGCCATGTACAGGCCCAGCGCCAGGGACACCGCGCCGGTGAGCAGCGTCGCGTTGATCGGCACGTTGCGGCGGATCGACACCTTCGCCAGGAACGCCGGCAGCTGCCGGTCCCGAGCCATCGCATACAGCAACCGAGACGTGGCGACCTGCGCAACCATCGAGTTCGGCAACCCCCACGCGATCGCCGTCGCGACCGCGCACACCGTCGCCAGCCACCCCCCGCCAGCCACGGAGGCGGCGTCGTAGAAGGCGGTCCCGTGCGTATCACCCTCGGCGAGGAGCCTGCCCGGGTCGGGAACGAGCATCGCGGCCAGCCACGTCTGCGCGACGAACAGCACACCCGCCAGTACGAGGACCGTGGCCATCGCGCGCCCGATCTGCCGGGAGCCACCCTTGGTTTCCTCGGCCAGCATCGAGATGCCGTCGAAGCCGAGGAAGGACAGCACGGCGATCGACACCGCTCCCGCCACCAGAGACCAGGTGAACGTGTCGGAGTCGTAGAACGCGTCCAAGCTGAACCGGCCCTTCCCGGTCGCGAGGGCCCAGCCGGCGACGGCCAAGAAGACCGCCAAGATGATCAGCTCGCCGACGAGCATCACCCGGGTGACGGCCGCCGTCATGCGGATGCCGACCGAGTTGACGATCGTGTTGACCGCGACGAAGCCGAGTAGCCACAGCCACACCGGCACCGACGGAACCGTGGCGTGCATCGCCACTGATGCCACCAGGTACAACAGCCCCGGTACGAGCACGTAGTCGAGGAGGATCACCCAGCCGGCGAGGAAACCCACCGGTGCGCTGATGCCCCGGCCGGCGTAGTTGTAGACGCTGCCCGACATCGGGAACGCCTTCACCATCTGCGCGTACGAGAACGCCGTGAACACCAACGCCACGACACCGACCGCGTACGCGAGCGCCACCATCCCGCCGGAGCCGGCGTACACGCTGCCGAAGATCGCCATCGGCGCGATCGGCACCATGTACACCAGGCCGTAGGCAAGCAGGTCCCGGAACCGCAAACGGCGGCTCAATTCTTGGCGGTAGCCGTAACGCATCAATTCCTCTTGCAATTGCATCGAAGTCCTTCCGATTCATCTCGTATTGGTTCGGGCAGGACAGCCATCGCCGGTCAGGCCTGCGGGCCTTTCCACCTCGAGAGGGTCGCTCGGAATGGATAGCCGGGTCGATACCGGAAATGCGGACAGAGGAGTTGTCCGCATGAAGAGGGTTCTGCGCGGCGACCCGGCCAGCGGCCAGGTCGCACAGAATGTCCGGCGGCCGGGGCAGGCAAGTCCGGCGTAGAGTCGCCGATGTCCGAGGGACACTCGCCCCGGCCGGGCCGGCGACGGGTGGGGCATGCCAGAGTTGTTCGAGGAGGGCCGTGCAAGTGGCGGATTCTGTCGCCGCCGTCTCGTTGGCCGACGCTGTCAGCGCGTCTGTCAGCTACGACCAGCTTCGTGTCTCTGACGGCACGCTCTATTGGTTGGAAACCCGTCCGGACGCTGGCGGGGTCACGACATTGACGCGTTGGCGGGCCGACGAGGGCAAGTTCGATGCCAGCCCTGCGGGTTTCAACGTCACCAACAACGTGCACGCATACGGTGGCGGGTCTTTCGCCATCGCCGGGGAGTCGTTGTGGTGTGTCGGCGAAGGTGGCCTGTACGAGGGTCGTCATGGTGGTGAGCTCGACCTGGTCAGCCGGGCGTCCTTGGGAGATCTGACGCTCGGCGACGGCGAGTTGCTGGCGGTGCGAGAGTCAGACCACGGCGACGAGCTGATCGCGTTTCCACTCACGGGTGCACGACAGCTGAGAACCCTGGTCGCCAGCAGAGGTTTCCTGAGCGCACCCAGGCCAGGTCCGAGTTCCCTGGCCTGGTGTGCTTGGACCGAGCGCGACATGCCTTGGGATGCCTGCGAGGTATGGGTGGCGCCCTATTCATCGCACGGGCACATTGAGGCACCGGTCAAGGTCGCCGGCGGTGCCGACGAGTCAGCGATCGAGCCTCGGTGGGGACCCGACGGCGCGTTGTACTTCATGTCAGACCGCAGCGGCTGGTGGAGTCTGTTCCGCTGGGATGGAGACAAGGTCGAGGCGGTGGCATCCATCGCCGGCGAGTGCGCCGCAGAGCCGTGGGAGCTGGGTTACGCGTCATACGACTTCCTCGACGACGGTCGAATCGTCGTGGCAGTGCAGGACGGGCCGCGACACCGACTCGTTGTCATCGACACTCGCGGGGCCGTCCGCCAGGTGAATCTGCCGTACACGTCGATCAAGCCCTATCTGGCCGCGCTGGGTACGACGGTGGCGTTGATCGGTTCGTCACCAACGGCGGCGCCCCAGATCGCGCTCGTTCACCTAGCCGATGACGACCCGCAGGTGGAGGTGCTTGCCCGATCGGAGCACTCCGGGCTTGCCCGGGTAGAGGTGTCGACGCCGACAGAGCTGCGGGTCCGCGTCACAGATGGTCGTGAGGTCGTGGCGCTGGTGTATCCACCGACCGGCTCACCGGCGTCATGGCGGGCTCCCGTGATCGTTCGGGCGCACCCTGGGCCAACCGCATCCTGCCTGCTGCGCCTGGACTGGCAGGCGCAGTTCTTCACCAGTCGCGGATTCGCTGTCGTAGACGTGGACTACCTCGGCAGCACGGGGTACGGCCGAGCCTTCCGGGAATCTCTGTATGGCCGGTGGGGCTTGGACGACGTCGACGACTGCGCAGCAGTGGCGAACCAGATCCTGACGGCAGGACAAGCCATTCCCGGACAGGTCTTCATCCGCGGTGCCAGCGCTGGCGGATACACCGCGCTGCACGCGGTGGCGCAGGATGGTCCGTTCGCTGCTGCCACCGCCGTTTCAGCGATCGTGGATCCTGACCGGTGGACCAAGACTGTGCCCCGATTCCAGCGTGCGCATGCCATGCGGCTTCGCGGCGGTGCCGGGCGAGTCGATGCCGCTGCCGTTCAGCGACCTGTGCTGTTCATTCACGGCACTGCCGATGAGGTGGCCGTGGCCGAGGACGTACGGGAGCTTGCCGATCAACTGGAGGCTCGCGTGGTCCCTCACGAGCTGCTACTCCTCCCCGACATCGGCCACTACGTGGCAACATCCAAGCGGGCGGGTGCGGCACTGGAGGCGGAATTGGCTCACTACCGCGCAGCGATAGCAGCTGCTGCGGCCAGTCGAGGCGGTCACACTGCCGCGAGCGGCAGCTGATGGCGAACGTATTCGCCGAACTCACGAACCTCCAGCTCGCATCGGTAGGGCTCAAGGTCCGCTTGGATCTCGACGACGCGCTGCAAGCAACGGTGCGAGGCGGTCTTCGCCGCATGATCTACCGCCTCCCGGGCGGCAACGCATGCTTCATCAATGCGGCCGGCGGCGGCCAACGACGAGGCCAGTAGCGCGGTGTCGATGGCAAGACGACGGACGTGTGTTGGGCTCAGCGCGGCGAGAGCGTCGCCCAAGTGCCGTTGGGTCTGCTGCGGTCTGCCCAGGTCATGGAAGCAGTGGGCGATCTCGTCAGCCAGATACGCCGGCGTGAAGTACCGAATCCACATCGGCTCGTCCTGAGGCCGGCTGCGGGCCAGCTGCCTTTCCGCGATGTCGAGGTGGCTGAGGCATTCGCCTTCGCGTCCGAGTCGGGCGTGCGAGCGTGCCACCACGGCGTGCAGCCCTGCCTTGACGGCTGGCGTCGCCAGATCCTCACCGCCTCGCACCGCTGTGAGCGCCATCCGCAGGGCCGGCTCGGGGTGACCGCAGTGCAGCGCGAGGTGGCCGATGTTCACAGCCAGCAGGTAGCTGCCGTAGACGCGGTCGTCGGCGGCCTGCGTCAACCGCAAAGCACGTAAGTAGCGGCGCTGCGCGAGACCATGGGCACCGGTATCGACCGCCTGGTAGCCACACAGCTCGAAGAAGCCAGCCGCCAGCGTGTACAGGCGCCGACCGATCGCCTCCGAGGTGGGGGTGTTTGCCAGCAACCGGTTTAGCTCACCCTCGACGTATCGCTGCACCTGAGCGTGGACTCGTCCAGCACCGTGCGTGTGGTCCAACTGTCGGAACATCGCCAGGGCCGTCTCGGCGGAGAAGAGGTCCTCTTCGCGGACCTGATCAGGCGAGCCGGGCCCTCCGGTCATGGACAGGAAGGGACCGGCTGAGGCGTTCAGCCAGTCCAGGGCGGCGCGATCAAGGACCCCTGGTTGGAACGGAACCCGGATGACCATCTCAGACGCCCCCGACGGCTGCGCCGAGGAGGTAGGCAGCAGATTGGCGACGCCGGCATGGCCAGCCGGCGAGAAGGCCGAGGGCTCGCCCTCGCTATTCGGCCTCTTCTCAAGCAGCGGTAGCAGCCGGTTCAAGGCACCGTCGGCCGCCAGCGCCTTGTCGCATGCTTCGACGAACTCCCGGGAGGGGAATCGCTCCGCTGTCTCGACCCGACGAACCAGGTCAGCACTGAATCGGATCATGGCGCCTAACCGCGCCTGGGAGAGGTCGGCCCGCTCCCGCAGCCGGCGTAATTCGGCACCGAAAAAGTGGCGCTCGGATAGGGACGGTTCCAGCGTCCGCGGGGCCTGACCCATGACACCGCCTCCTCAGGCCACTCCATGCCAAACGGCATCGAGCAGCATGGACATCGCGCACATAGGGTCACTCACGGTCCGGCAAGACGCAACCAAGCACGCCCAAACGTCGTCGGTGAGTGATCCGCATTGTCAGCGCGGGGCATGCGGACATCCGCTTCGTCCGCATGCCGGGGATTCACTCTTACGACTCCAAGGGGGAGCGTTGAGAACGGGGCGCTGACCTCCCGTCAGCTCCACCCTGGTTCATACGTCCCCTTGAAGATGCGGTGGAGCGCGGAGCGGGCGTACCCCTGATCGTCGGAGGGCTGCGCCAGTTGGCATCGGCCGCGACGGGGACGGGTGCCGAGCGCGACATCAGCCCATGCAAATAGAAGCCGCCGGACCTCGGGTCGCCATGCCGGTCGTATCGGCTTCACGCCCGCTTGCCGATTGCAGCCGCAAGGGAGAGCCGCTATGCCACCCGGAGCACCCGGACGATCGGGCGGAGCCGATTCCGCCCTCGCCGCTCAGATCGACCTGCTGGTCCGCCCTGGCCGGATGTCCCTAGGTCTCAACAATTCCGCCCACCTGCCCCACAAGGAGGCCATTCCTGAGCCGGGCCGGATCAGTAAGCGCATCATCACCAGCCCAGCTCAGATGCGCCAGGTCACTCAGTCGGCCAGCGGCGGCTCAGCAGCTTCCCTTCCGCTGCTGCTGAGCGTCAATCAGGAGGGTGGCCGGTTGAACGCGTTGGACTGGCCGGGCGTCACTCAGTTGCCCGGGAACCTGGCGCTCGGTGCGGCGGGGGAGGAAGGCTTGGCCGAGTCGGCCGGCGTGGCGATCGGTGAGCAGCTGCGGGCGGTCGGGTTGACCTGGAATTTGGCTCCGGTCTGTGACACCGCGTCGTGGCCGGCGTTTGCTGCGGTCGGTACCCGCGCTTTCGGGTCGGATCCTGAGCAGGCAGGGCTGCTGGCTGCAGCCTTCGTACGCGGACTGCAGGCCGCCGGCGTGGCGGCGACCGCCAAGCATTTCCCGGGTCTGGGCGGAGTCGGCGCAGATCCCCATCACGTCGCGCCGGTCGTTGACCTGCTCGGCCCAGGGGCGTTGCAGCCGTTCCGTGCGGCGATTGACGCGCAAGTGGCATGCGTGATGATCGGCAGTCATACCGTCCTTGCGCTTGACAATCGGCCGGCGTTGGCATCGCCGCGCGTGCTCGGCCTGCTGCGCGACGAGCTGGGTTTTGACGGTGTGGCGGTGAGCGAGAACTTGTCGATCCCGGCGGTGCACGAGCCGCTCGGTGGCCTGACCCGCGCGGCGGTCGCGGCGGTGGCGGCTGGCGTTGACATCGTGATGCTGGACTCGGAGGTCTCCCAAGGAGGGAACCCGCCGACAGAGCGGGCCGCCGTAGTTCGGCGTCGGGCGGAGGTCGTGCAGGCGCTCACTGTCGCTGTCGAACAGGGCGTGATCGACCGTCAACGGGTCGGCGAGGCCGCGGCCCGTGTGAAGGTGCTGCACCACCGCTACGGCCTGGTGCCCGACTCCGCCCGACCGGATTGGCCGCAGGCGAATGCGTCTGCCTTGCGGACGGCGGACCGGATCGCCGCGCGGTCGGTAACGGTGGTGCGCGGGGCCTCTCTCCTTCCGCTGCACGTTCCGCCCGGCAAGGTGCTGGCACTGGTGCGGGTGCCCGACGCGGGGCAGCGGCGGGCCGACAGCGCCCGCCACACGCCGGACTATCTTCCGGCGCTACTCGCCGCGCATCACCGTGTTCTGCAGGTCCCGGTCGGTGCCCCGGTGCCTGCAGCGGGCCCCGTAATCGTCTATGGCTACGACACCCGGACCACCACAGCGGGTCTGAGTGGGGCAGCCCGGGAGGCCATCCGGTTGACCGAGTGCGGGCGGGCGGTTGTTCAGGTGGCGCTAGGCGACGTTGACGACCTGGCCGGTTCACCCGCGCCGGTGCTGGTGGCCGCGTTCAGCCCGCACCGGCCCTCTGTCGCGGCAGTGGTCCAGATCTTGCTCAGCGACGGCCGCTCCCACGGCGTTTTGCCGGTGTGCGGTTCGCCATGGTGACTCGGGTGCCAGCGGGCCAGCTCGCCGGTTTCCTGCAGTGCCTGTACGAGGCAGCGGGGATGAACCGACCGGGGGCGAGGGTGATGGCCGACGCCCACGTGGAGGCTGACCTTCGTGGCATCCCCGGCCACGGCAGCCGACTGGCCCCTAACTACCTGGACAAACTCCGCACCGGGCGCCTGAATCCGCGTCCCTTGATCCGAACCGTGCCCGGCGGGGAGGCAATCCTGGTGGTGGACGCAGACCTGGCCCCGGGACCGGTAGCGGCCCGCTTGGCGGTCACCGCGGCGATGCTCCGCGCTCGGCGTTGCGGCGTCGCCGCCGTGACCGTTCGCCGGACCGGTCATGTCGGCGCGCTCGGCATCCCTGCCGCGCAGTTGGCCCGGCGCGGACTGGTGGGCGTGGCCGCCGCTCAGGCGTCGGCGCAAAGCGTGGCCCTGCACGGCGGCACCAGCATGCCGGTACTCGGCAGTAGCGCAATCGCGGTTGCCGTCCCGGGCCCGGACCCGCAACGCCCCGTACTGGTGGACCTGGCCGCAGCCGCGAGTTCCTGGGGCCGAGTCCAGCAGCTGGCTCGCGATCGACAAGTATTGCCGGACGGGTTTGCCCTCGACGCGGATGGACTCGCGGCCCACGCCCCGACCCTCGCTGCGGTCCTGCTGCCCGCGGGTGAGCGCGGCCAGGCTCTGGCGATCGTTTTGGAGCTGCTGGTTGGCGCGCTGACCGGTAGCGCCCCGTTGCCGTCTGGGGATGACGGTCGCGGCTTGCTGGTCGTAGCTGTTGACCCCCGCTGCCTCGGCACCGGCGATTCGCTCGCCGCCGGAGTTGCCACCGTTGCCCGCGCGGTACGTGACCAGGGCGCCCGGATGCCCGGGGACCGCGCCTGGTCTCACCGCGACCGGACCCGCCAAAGCGGTATTCCCCTCGACCCCGGCGATCTCAAAGCGCTCATCGACGCCGGCCGGCGCGCGCATGTCCGTGCTCCCCACGGATGGATCCAGCCCGACCCTTCCCGCTCCATCATCGGATCAGCAGAGGAGTAGCTGTGAGCAGCTTATCCAGCGCACTCACCGTCACCGACCCTCTATCGTTACTTCGCGGCGAGGCCCGTTCAGAGGTCGCCCGCGCCCTGCAAGCGATACTCGACATCGCCGACCCCTATCCGGTTGTCGACGCGGCGCGGCAGTTCGCCGACGGGCCGCTGCAGCGCGCCCTGACCGAGGTCCTCACCGGGCGGTTGCTGCATGAGCCGACCGGCCGCCGGGTCCCACTGCAGGAACTACTCACCCGCACGGTGACGCCCCTCACCCGTACCCACGGTCTCGACGCCGGCCAAAGCGACGCCTTGGGTTTCGCGCTGCGCTGCACGTTCGCGTGGCCCGGCGTCGTCGGCTCCCCGGACGCTCCACATGCGCTCAAGTCGGTGCTGCCGGCCGGGTTCGCGCCGATCGCCACCGTGGAGGAGATCGCGGCAACCCAGGCCGCAGCCGGTCCCGACGGGTTGAACACCAGCTACATGATCTCGCAAATGAAGGGCGGCATGTCGGCTGACTTTGGCATCGGCTGCCCCCTGATGTGCGCCTACTGCTACCGGCGCGAAGGGGACACCGTCGACGGCTACCTCGGCTCCTGGGAGCCGACCGGTTTCCTCGAACCGGAGGACGTCGTCGCGCGGCTGCTCTCCCACCCGTGGTTCACCCCACACCACACGCCCATCGGCCTTCACATGTCCACGTCCGAGGCGTTCCTGCCGAAGCTCTGGCCCCGGACCTGGCGCGCACTGCAGCTACTCGACGAGCTCGGCCTGACCAACCGGGTCTCGTGCATCACCAAGTACGCCCTGTCCGATGAGCAGATCGAATGCCTCGAATCCCTCGTCCACGTCGACCTCGACGTCAACGTCTGCTATGCCGCCATGCCCGAGTCGATCGAGCCACCCAACCGCGAACGCCGGCTGCGCTTCCTGCGCCGCATTCTGCAATCCGACAAGATCAACGTGCTGGCGTACTACCGACCGATCGCCGAAGGGCTCAACACCACTGATGCGCACCTGCGTCACGTCTGGCAGACCTTCAAAGACGCCGGCGCCCGCACCGTGGTCCTCGGTGGGCTCAAGTTCGCCGACGACCACGTCCACAGCTTCATGAGCTACGGCCTGCCCCTGCCCACCGGCTCGTTCAAGCCAGGCAAGAAGCTGCTCACCGCCGACACTGAGGCGCGGATCATGGGCGCTTTCGCTGAGGTGTACGCAGATGTGCCCGCAGACTGCCGTCCCGCCGTACTGAAGAGGTCCTCGTGTGGTCGAGCGGTGGAACGCGGCAGTTACATCCCCGACTACAACGGCCACTACGACCTGCCCACTACCAACTGCCGCCTGCGCTGTCCCACCGCCCAGCATCAGATATGCGCCGCAGCACAGCCGCCGGAGGAAGAGACGGTACGACAGTTGCTCGCTCGCATTGGCCGCCCCGATGCCCGCCTGGACATCACCTCTACTACCACCGTGATCCACGCACCACTGAGCCAGTTCGAGCGGACATTCCTGCGCCAGAACCTGCTCTTCCCGGTCCACACCGCCCGGCAGGCCGCCGAACTCGTCGCCGGAAGGCTCGCGCGATGACCGCCGCCCGGCCCACCCCAGTCCGGGTCTTCGAGCCCTTGGGTAAGTCCCCGTTGTTGCACCGCCTCGACGCCGAGGACAGCGACCTCGCCGTGCTCCTGGCCGCGACTGCCGACCCGGAGCCGGCCACCGTACGCGCGCTGCTGTCGATCACCGCAATGCCAGCCGCGGATCGGGTCGCCAGAGCACTCGACGACCGCACGGACCTGCCACTAACCTCGCTCGCGTTGCTGGTTGCGCACCGGCCCGACGTCAAGCGGGCAACCGGCGCCCTACGAGGCAGGCTCTTCCCCGACGCTGCCGCGCCCGGCACGTGTCACACCTTCGCTCGCACTGTCGCCGCCCTGGCCCACCAGCCCGCATCGGTCGACGACGCCTACCTGAGTGGCGAACGCTTCCGCGAGTCCGCCGCAGCTGCGGATCCAGCCGTACTTGGCGAGCTTCTTGCCCCGTTGCTGGACGCAGACACGCTCAGCGATCCGGCCGAGACGGGGCTGATCGCGTTGCTCGATGCCCGCGCCAGCCGCGCTCCGACAGCCCAGGTCGACCTAGCTGCCACTGCCGCTCTTACCCGTGCCCGCCGCCACCGGGTACGCGCCGGGCTGATCGCGCGGCGCGAGCAGACGGTCCGCGACCTGGCCCACCACACCGCCGGACTGACGCTGGCCGCCGAGCTTTGGTTCGATGCGATTACAACGGCCGCCGACACCCCCGCCCAGGCTAGTCAGGCCCTCGCCATGACCGAGGATGCTGCCGACACTCTCGCCTCCGGCGGAGACTTCGGCTGCGCTTGGCCCGCCGTACGGAGCCGCTGGCAGCAGGTCACTGCCGCCCGCACCACCCGCACCCACCCGAGCGGCTGGGAAGAGGCGTGGCAGGCAGCCGAAGCCACCGACGACGGTGCCCGCTGGGACGACACCCAGCGTGCCCTGGTGACCGGCTACGACCTGCTCGTCGAACACGTCCGTACTACCTGGCCGAGAGCTGACGTCCCACCCACCCCTGACGAATGCTGGGCCGCCGACCTGACCGGTCGCATGCTGCTGCACATTGTCGCGGACCACCTCACCGGCCACCAGACACACAGCCCTCTCCCGCACTACGACGACCGACTCCTCATCGCCTTCGTGCACGGCCTTGCCAAGAACCGCCGCGACAGCATCCCTGCGGACCTGCACGTCACCGGCCTGATCGCCGCCATCAAGGCCGCCCGGTCCAAGGCCGCCCTCCTGGCCCGGGCCGTTCCCGCCGACCTCGGCATCGTCGTGCCGATGCGCGCCGAGACGCAACGCCTTACGCGCGTCCTCAACGGAGACAACGCGCTTACTGCCAAGGTCGCCCAACTGGGCTGGCTCCTGGCAGCGCACCCCGACGCCCGCGCCGATCTCCTGCTGGTCGACGAGAGCACCGACAGCGCATCCGCACGTGCAGCCGCTGAGGCGATCCAGGCTGATCACCCGCAGATCCGCGTGACCATCGCCGCCCGCCCCGACCGCGGCAGCGCCAAGGGTGGCGCCGTGCTGTGGGGTCTCGCGGAACTCATCGGCGCCGGCCGGACCATCCTGGCCTACACCGACCTTGACCTCACCTACCCGCTCGACCAACTCGGTCTCCACATCGCTGCCCTCGACCAGCCCACCGTTGGCGCCGTCATCGGCTCCCGCCGCCGACCCGACTCCCACGGCTACTACCCGTCCGCTGGCCCGGCCCCGACATCTCTGCTCTACCAGCGAGCCGTCCGGGACCTCCTGCAACTCGACACCACCGACCCGCAGGCCGGCTTCAAAGCCTTCCCTGTCGCCGCCCTACGCGCCGCACTGCCTCTCGTCACCGACCAGAGCCTGGCGTTCGACAGCGATCTGCTCGCCGCCATCGGGCGCAGCGAGTACACGGTGGCCGAGGTCGGGATCGCCGCTCTCCACCAGTACGTCGAGGGCCCGCGGGGAACCCCGCGGGACTACGACGCCATGCTGAACGCCGTCCACCGGCAGGCACTGCGCCATGGTCTCGATCCCGACCTTCGCCGTACGCCGACGTGGGATCGGATCCGTCACGCTGGCTCCCTGGCCGCAGCCGCCGCCGAGCGTCCTACCACCACCCTGCTCATGCCATCCACCCCGCGTTAATGCGATGCCGCGGACCGCCGGCACTGAAACGCCGGCGGTCCCCGCTCGTTGCGCGTGCTCCATGTGCCATGAATCTGGACCGACAGACCGTAAACTGGGCAGACGCGTCCCGGCTCACCGTCGCAACACCCTGACGGCCGGTGCACCTCCGACCGAAAGGCGAGTCAGTGAAGGCCGTCATCGCTGTTGCCGGCATGGGCAGCAGGTTCTTCCCGATCGGCAAGACGATCAACAAGTCCATGCTGCCGATCCTCAACCATCCGGTCCTGGCCTACGCGGTCGCCGACTGCATCGCAGCCGGTGCCCGCGAGATCGCGATCGTCACGGCCCCCGGCGAAGCCGGCCGCCAGGTGCGCCATTACCTCAGCGAGGACCACGACCTCAAGGCATACTTCAACGCACGAGGCTGGCAGGACAAGTACGCGCCTCTCGCCGATCTACACCACCAGGCCGACTTCACGTTCCTCGAGCAGCCCCGCGACGACCGGTACGGCACCGCGCTGCCTGCCATCATCGCCGCCGAGTTCATCGGCAACGAAGACTTCCTCCTTGTCGCCGGCGACGATCTTCTACTCCGCGCCGACGGTGGATTCGACCTCGCCGACCTCGCGGCCGCCCGGGCTGCCGCCGGCACGCCGGCTGCGCTCGCCGCCGCTACGGTGCCGGGCGCTGAGGCCCATCGGTACGGCATCCTCCACCCACGCACCGCCGCAGCAGGCCATCACCTGCTCGACGAGCTCCTGGAGAAGCCCGACAGCTACGGCGAACCGACCGCGTACATCAACATCAGCCGCACCCTGCTACCCGCCCACGCGGTGGCCTATTTCCAGAAGCTAACCCCGGCCTCTAACGGCGAGTACCAGGCCACCGACGCCGTCGCTGCCTTCGCACGCGATCACGACGTACTGATCCAACCCATTACCGGCCAGTACCACGACTGCGGCAACCCCGCCGGCTGGCTCGCGGCCAATAACGCTGCAGCCGCAATCCAAGCTCTCACGGTCACTGGCCCGCGCGACTGATCTGAGGGGCACGGCGACATCGTCGCCAAGCTTCCCGATGCCCTTGACCCCATCGGTTGGTAGCCCGACATCCGGCCCTGCGGGCTCCTGGGCCCCCGCCGCGCACGGACGGCCGGTCTTCCGCACGGGCTCCGGCTCGGCGGCCAGCGAGTCGTGTTGGATACTCTTCCCGCTCATTCCGGCCGCTGCTGAGGTGGCCGGATTCGCCGCATCCGACGGCGCATGAAGCTACGGGAGGAGGAGGCGGTCGTGGCATCTCCAGTTCGAGACCATCGCGTGCAGGTCGTGCAAAAGTGGGGCTTCGGGATGGCTCCCGTCAAGCCCGATGTTCAGCAGAAACGACGTCAGTCGGTAGCGGCCGTGCTGGACTACCTGCAGAACGCTCAGAGTGCGTCCAGCCCGTCACTGCTGGAGGCCCTGTCGGAAGTCAAGGGGCTCTACTCGCGCTGTCACAGGCAGGACCAGTGGGACTGGTTCACCGTGTGGCAACAGTTGGGCCGCCCTGGACGTAAGCGCTGCCTACAAGCTGGTGATGCGCTCGGTCGCCTACGGACCGCGATCAGGGATGGCGACGATGCCACCGCTGCGAAGCAGCTCACGCTCCTGACTGACGCGGACGTGCAGGTCCATCTGGCCGGACTCGTCGGGGAACAGCCGCGTGAAACGCCAGGAGCTGGCTACATCTACGTGCTGTCGACTCGCGAGCAGCCTCGGATGCTCAAGATCGGCTACACCGAGCGGACCGTCGAGGAGCGGGTGAAGGAGATCAACCGGGCGACAGGCGTCGTTATCCCGTATGGCGTGCGCGCCTTGTGGGTGGTCGCGGATGCTCCGTCAGTAGAGGCTGAGCTGCACGATCGATTGGCACCCTACCGGGTGCGCAAGGACCGCGAGTTCTTCGACCTCGACTTCCGCGACGCGTCCGCCCTCATCCAGGGCTACATAGATGGTCTCCGACGCGAGGACTGAAGTGATCGCCCGTGGCGAGCAGTTGATGGAAGGCCACACGTTCCTCCCTTAGATCAACGGGCCTGCCCGCCAACTCAGCCAGGAGTTCCGGTAGGCGCCACGTCGTCAGGTGTGCGTAGCGGGCGTTGTAGACGCCGACGGCTTCGATGGCGACCTCGTCAGGAAAGTCCAGCAGTACGTAGCCGAGCAACTGCATGATGGTCGGCGCTTCCAGTGATGACCGCCGTGTCCCGTCGCGGCGCTTGCTGCCGAGGCTCGTCTTGAGTTCGAGCAGCAGGCCTGCGGCGATCAGGTCGGCGTCGGCGTTCATCAATGATGACCCGGCGAAGGTCGGCCCGAGGGCCCAAGCGCCATGCCGCGCTGACAGGGGACGGCAGGAGGCTCCGCTCGGCGAAGGAGCGTAGAGCCTGGAGCTCGTCGAGGGCCGCGGGTGGGGCGAGCTCAAGTAGCTTCTCGGCGGTGATCGACCTTGGGGCCAGGGCCATCAACGGGGATCCGGGTGTGGGACCGACCCGGTATAGGTCGGTGAGGAGCGCCAGCGCCCAGCAGGCCCGGGCAACGACTTGATGGTCGGCTTCGCTGCCTGCGGCCGGCCCCGTGAACCGGACGGTCCCCACGTCTCCGCTTTGGGAGTAATTCAGCGTGCGCGCCAGTTCGTGGACCGCGTGCCGGAGCGGGGGAGTGCGCGCGCCGAGCAGTGCCAGGCGCAGATCCGGACGGGGGTGCACCATGAAGCGCACCATCCAGTCGAAGGCCGAACCGATGGTGCCGGGGTTCGCCTGGCTCCCAGGCACGACAAGGGAGCCCACGGATTCCCGATACCGTGCCTGCAGGTCCTGCCAGCGGCCGAACCGCTCCTGAATGAACAATCTCGCTGGCGAGGCTCTGTTGCTCAAAGCCACGGTCAGCGCCGGCCAACCACTGATGATGGTCATGCTTGGACCACCGGGAGCCGTCGTCGCTGCCCGTCACTGTCCATCATGGCCGGATGCTATCGAACAGCGCGGCATCCGAGCTGCCCGTTATCACCGGACCGTCGATGGGCGACGACCAGCCGGCTGCTGTAGGCGAGATCGGTTACCACCAACAGCAGCCGGCTGGGCTGGCGATCAACGAGCGGCGGCCATGAATTCGTTCTGCGCCTGCCGGAGGCTGCTGAGGTCGTTGGGGACGGGCATGACGCCGTAGCGGTCGAAGGCGTCAACGCTCGCTCCAAGCGACGGCGGCGACTGCCGCTGCCACTCGGCCAGCGGCACGCTCGAAGCAGTCAGGCGTAGTGGCTCGGCGAGCCGGGCGAACTCCACTTGCTGCCACTCGCGTAGCTCGTTGCCACGCCGCGCGGAATCCACCAGCGAGGCGGCGACCTCGGTGGTCGTGGCCGTCTCGGTGACCACCCGAACCCGGTGGTCGTGGCTGGCCTGCGGGACCTGCCGACACGTCTCGCAGGTCGTCGGAGAACGGTACGGCCACCGCGCCGCACTGCCGCTGGGCCGACACTCGATCATGAACGGCGACGTGGCCCAGCCGCAGTGTTCCGCACGCACAACACACACAGGTCGAGGTCACCGGCGATGTCCTGGCCCTGCCACTGCTGCTCCCACTCCGGCGTACGGGGCTGGCAGCGGCACCGCTGCTCGTGCGGGGCACCGTCGCGGAGGTGCCCACAGGTCAGGCAGACCGCGAAAGCGGCCAGGTTCAGCTCTTCGAATGGCACGGTGAACTCGCTCTCCGGTGCCACGAGGCACCCGCTCTTGCCGTACCGCAGCTTGCGGTCGGCCTGGTCTTCTCCCGGAGGCACCGTGCGCGGGTGGCGCGGTTGCCGGGTCAGCAAGCCGGGAGGCTTGACGCTGACCACTCTTGACGCCCAGGAAGCATAGAGATCATCGAGGCCGGGAGCAACCCCGGCCAACACGCGGAGGAGACCAGAGCCGACGGCGATGGCGGATTTATCCGTCGGTGGCGAGTCGGAGCCGGGCAAGCAGTTCCGCGACTTCCCGGGTCAGCTCATGGTCTGGGCCGTAGACCACGCAGAGGTCGTCGTGCAGCGGTTGCAGCTCGTCCGCGGCCTCGGCGGCCTTGTCTTCAGAGACCAGCAGTATGCCGATGTTGAAACGTAGGTCGAGAGCCGTGGGGGAGATGTCGCCGGAGGCGCGTACGTGCGTCAGCACCTGCCGGAACTGGCGCAGGGCTGTCCCCGAACCGGTAGACCCCCTCAGGCAGGCTGACCGTTGAAACGACGATTTTCCTGACCCGCTCGACTGCGCCCGCAGGATCGGGTAGATCGGTACCGAGGGCCAGTCCGTCAGTGAAGAGCCCGGTAGCGTGGAGCCGGAAGAATCATCATGTGGGTGGTTCTGATGGTCAGATGGCCTGACTGGGCTACATCGATCAGCTGTGCTTGCGGGGACGCCCGCGCTTCGATTTCACGGGACGCCAAGCGCGTAGATCCTCCTCAGTGACGTCCCACCGGACCATCAAGTCGTCTAGCAGTGTGCGGTGGCTCTCGTACTGCTGGTCGCTACACCATTGCTTTACCCACGGCAGCAACTCGAGCAGCCCGGCGAGCAGCGGAAGGCCGTCCTCGCGGGTCGGCGCGGCTGATGCGAGGCTGGACAGCACCATTGCTCGATCCTCGACGGGCCAGCCGGCCCACCCCACCATGGCGTCCTTGATGGCGCCTCCCGAGCGCGCATAGGACACGAACCGTTCGCCAGGCACGTCGTACTTGCCACGGTGTCGCCAGTAGCTCACCTTCAGGAAGTCGGCGCTGCTGTATTTCGGTGGCATCGGGGCCGGCCCAGTAAGACCCAAGTCCTGTTCCCGTTGTAGCCGCCACGTCTCCTCCCACTGAGCGCGCTTGGCGATGCCCGAGTCTCGATAACGTAGGGCGGCGAGGTGGGGGACGACCTCGTCCGCGAACAGGTCTCTCACGACGTCGACCAGCGGTTGGCCTGGTGCGTACAGTTCAGCGGCCTGGATGAACGCGGGGTCCTTGCCCAACAGCTCGGTTAGCGCCACGATTGTTCGCGGTCGTGCACGCCTTGCGCCGTCTGCGTTCTCGTACCAGAGCTCGGCCGTCTCGCACCTGTCGAGCAACCAGGTCCGCACCGCTCCGGCCGCCATGGCGTCCCAGCCGGGGGAGGCCCATCGTCGTTTGAACTCCGGCCGCTCCAGAGTCCGCAGCCGACTGTCCCGCTGCATCGCGTCGATGCGCCGCTCGACCACCTCGCGGTAGGACGCTGGCCAGTGGGCGGGCAGATCGGTGGTCGGAAGAGCGCCGTGCCGCACAAACCAAGCAGTGTCCAGCTCGCCGGCGACCATCTGCCGGGCCATGACGATCTCGAATGCTCGCTCGCCGAAGGCCAGCGGCGGAACGGCGGAGGCAGGGGCCACTAGGCCCTCTTCCTCGGTTACGCCATACCGGAGATAGACCTTCCAGTCCAGTTCCTCCTGCAGGGCCACCATGCGGGCGCGGATAGCTTCCCAGCGGGAACGGGCCGTGGAAAAGCCTTCGCGGCTCGGGGACTGGTGGCTGAGGACCGCTGCGGGAGTGGCCTCAGACAGCTCCCGGGCGAGCCGGTCCAACTCATCGGCGTACGTGGTGCGCAGATTTTCCGGCAATGGGAGCTCGCGCAGCCGGGTTGCGGCGATCTCGTAGAAGGCGTCCCAGGGTTCGCCGGTGCCCGTCTGGTCGAGGCCCGGCCTGCCCTTGCTGTTGCTGCCCTGCTTAAGCCAGAAGCAGACTGAGGAACTGTTGAGCCATGCGGTCAGGTCGCTGCGGCGCTGTGCCGTGTCGGGAGGGAGCTCGATGATCGGCGCGGAGTGCAGTGGCACCTCATCCCTGTGCAGGGCAGCGAAGTGGTTGTGTGTGGCAACCCAGGAGTACGTGATCAGTCGGTCGTGGGTGCCCCTCCGACCGACGAACTGATGCCAGTCGTACCAAGGCCTTCCGCCCTTGTCGGAAGATCCAGCGAAACCAAGTGGTCGGTTCCGTAGCACCAGACCGTACGGCCATAGCCGTCGTAGATGCGCGGGGTGCTGCTCGATCGAGATGGTGTCGCCCGATGAATCGTACGGGCAGAAAGCGTAGCGGTCGGCCTGGGCGTTCCAGTCCCGGACCTCGGAGCCGGAGATGACGCCCACGAGGGCGTCGTCAGCAGGAATTCCGAGCGTCGCGAACGTGTGACGTGGTGCGGTGAAGATGTCGTCCGATCCGGTGTTAGCGAAGTATCCAATTCGCGCCACATAGTCGTTCAGTCGACGTGGCGCAGCGGCAACCTCCGCGAGGACCTCGGCCGCCTCGCTTGTCGCAATCGTCAGCGGAAACGAACGGAGCTGCTCTCGGCTGACGTAGCGAGACGCCGACCACGTGTCGGCGCGACCGGGATGCGCCGTTTGTCGCAGCAACGATCGCCAGACCGGAGCCCGAGCGGGATCGGACGGGACGGCCGGCTCGCCGCGCAGTCCGGTCACGGTGAGCACCGGCACCGCGTCACGTGGCGACTCGTTGCGGCCGATCAATATCACTGTGGGCGTGCCATGGCCTGGGATGAACGCGCCCGAAGTGTCGATGATGTGCGTGAGCGCGACCCGGTGCCCGAAGAACTCCTCGACAAGCCTCCGACCGAACTCGCGCTTCATGAACGAGTTGGACGTCAGTTGACCGACATGGCCGCCGGGCCGAGCCAACTGGAAAAGCCTCTGCGAGAAGGGGATCGTGAGGGCGTATCTGCCGACGCATGTGTCGTACCGGGCGCGGTAGACCTCGTCAAGGATCTTGTCCCGCACGGTGGTGTAGGGCGGATTGCCAACCACCACGTCGTAGTCGCCACCGAAGGGGTCCTCGACCAGCGAATCGGCGACGGCTACCGAGAATCGCCAGTCGAACCGGGCGACCTCGCTGAGCCTCGTGGCGCCACATGCGCGCACCGCGGCCATGAGCAGGCGGAACCGGGTGATAGCCACGGCGAAGGGGTTGAGATCTACCCCGTGCACGGAGCGCAGCGCACGACCGACCAGATCCTCGACAGCAACCGTAGGAGCGGCCCGCTGCCAGACGGAGAGCAGCCGCGTGAATGCCTCCAGGACAAAATGCCCCGACCCGCAGACCGGATCCATCAGGCGGAGGGCCTCATGCCCACGTTCCTGAAGGGCAGGTTCAAGCGTGAGATCCAAGATGAACTCGGTGACGAAGGCAGGCGTCTGCAGTAGGGCGTACTGCTTGCTGGCGCTCTCGTCGATGACCTGGTAGAGGTCGCCTAGGAAGCGGGTGTTCAAGTCCGTGGTGGCGAGGTCTTGGGCCATTCCGCCGTTCGCGTCGGGGCGGTTCCAGAAGGCGACCAGGTCGCCGGCCATCTGGTCCGAGACCGGCAGGTCGAAGATCGGGTTCTGACTGCGGTCGAACAGCCCGGTCCCCGGATCGACCGCCGCGAAGGACTCGAACCGGGAGAGGAGCCACGGCAGCTGCTGGTCCGGCGCCGCAGGTGCCGACTGTCGATCGATCAGGCGGTTGTCCTCCGCGAACCGCACGAACAGAGTGGCGAGCACCCACCCGACCGCTGCTTGGTCGACCTGCTCGTCCGAGACGTCGCTGGCCCCGGACGTGCGTAGGTCCTCCTGGACAAGCCGCACGAGCCGGCGCAGTTGGGTGGATAGCTCCGCGGTCGACACGCTGAGACCCGCCTCCTGAATATTCGCATCGTGTTAGAACACTGCTACTCTACCCCCACAGCTTCCCCTCCGTCGCACGCCACTCGCCTTCGACAGGCACGGACGTGCACCGGTGCCCGACAAGCATCCGGGAACAGCCGGAGACCACGAAAGGACGGATCGGCAATGACTCCTCCGACGCGCCCCCTCTGGCTCGCGGTGATCATCGTCTTCAGCCTCATGGTGGGCGCGGCCGCCGGACTGCTGACGGGGATGAGCTCGCGAGATCCGGTCGCCGGGATCTTCACCGGGGCCGCCGGCTTCACCGGCACCGTGCTCCTCCTGCTGGCGATGGCGGCGTTCCTCACTCCTTCGTCCGACCGGTCCTGAGGTTTCGGATCCGCAGCCCGAGTCGTCCGCGAGCCGCTGGACCATGCCGGTCCAGCCGCGCTCGCGCGGTAGGCCCTTCGCGGATGTGCTGAGGCGCTCGGCACAGAATTCGGAAACGCCCCGCTCCGCAGTCGGCGTCTGTAAATCGCCCGTACCCGCCAACACCATCCGAATTCGAGTGCCCGGCTCCGCCGCCCGAACAGGCTCTACGTCTTTGAAAGAGCGGCCTGAGCCGGCCAGCACGGCCGTCAGCACCGTTGTTTCAACCATCCGTCTGAAGCCCTCTGGCCAATCAGCCAACGCGATTCCCGCAGATGTACATCTCCCTCGTAGGGCGGCAACTTGCGGAGCGGAGACGATAGCCACCCGCTACTGACCGGGTATGCTCCTGCGGCCCGGGGCAGTAGGTTCGGGGACGAACCAGGCGCGGTGCGGAGGGTGAACGGTGGCAGAGGCTGGGCAGGACCGCTGGATCGAGGTCTCGCCCTCGCAGTTTCCGCACGAAGCCGAAGGGTTGGCACTGGTCCGCGCGATCATGCCCGACGAGACGCCGTTTCGCGCCTGGTCGAACTTCGAGTTCCGTGATTCGCGGGGTCGATGGCACGAGGTCGACCTACTTCTGCTCGGTCGCAAACAGCTCCACCTCATCGAGCTCAAGTACTACTCTGGCACCCTCCGCGGCGATGATCAGCGTTGGGCTCGCGACGGTCGGCGCCCCGAAGATTCGCCGCTCAAGCTGACCCGGCGCAAAGCGCAGTTTTTCGCGAGCAAGCTGAAGGACGAGCTGCGTCTGTGGGCGCAGGAGCAGAACGTTCAGATTCCCGACGAGCGAGACGTCATCCCGTTCGTGCAGGAGGCGGTGTTCCTGCACCACCCCGACCTGCGCTGCGCCCTCAGCTCATCCAGCGCTATCAACCTCTACGGCCCGGATGACCAAAGCGACCGAAGCAACCTGGCCGGTATATCTGAACTGGTGCTCGAACCCGCGGGGCGGCGGGCGATCGGCCCAAACCAGGAACACATCCTGGTTAAGCTGCTTGAACGCATCGGCCTCGTACAACGTCGGGAGCGTGAGGCGGGGTCCTGGGTCATTGAGGACCAGGCCATCGACTCCGACGAGGGCTGGCAGGACTGGCTCGCCTACCACCGGGTGGTCCAGCAGGACCGTGCCCGGATCCGGTTCCGAGTCCTACCACCGGCCGCCGGCCAGCAGGAGCGGGCGTCGGCCCGGCAGATCGCGGAGCATGAGTTCCGCATCATGTCGAGGTTGCAGCACGACGGGCTGCTGCGCCCGCGTGACTTGGTCGAATCCGAACTCGGCATCGGGCTCGTCTACCCCTATGACCAGCAGTGGCAGCGCCTCGACCTATGGCTGGCCGGCCAGGATCAGGGTGTGCCGCTGGCAACGCAGTTGTCGATGATTCGCCAGATCGGCGAGGCACTGCAGTACGCCCACAACAACCGAGTCGTACACCGTGGGCTGATGCCGCCCGCGGTCTGGGTGCGTCCGGTTCCCGGCACCCAGAGCGACGTCAAGGTGCGGGTCGGTGACTGGCAGGGCGCCGGCAGCGTCCAGAACGGCTCGGCCGGCAACTCTTCCCTCCACGGGGTGACCTCGCTGGTCGACGCCGCCCTCGCGAATCACGGACCGGGAGCGGCCGAGGTGTTCACCGCCCCTGAAGGGGCGTGGAGCGCAGACGCCGACCGTATCCGGCTCGATGTTTTCGGCCTGGGGACACTCGCCTTCTACCTGATCACCGGGAGAGCGCCGGCACCCACTCGGAGCGCTCTCAAGCAACGACTGCGTGACCAGCACGGCCTCGACCTGGCGATCGAGCTGCCGCAGGTCCCGTCGACGTTGCGATCGCTCGTCCTCAAAGCAACCGATCCGGCGCCCAGCCGGCGGACGGCCGACGTCGCGACTTTCCTGTCGCAGCTCGCCGCAGCCGAGCGCGACTCCGCGACCTCAAGCGAGGAGACCGATCCGCTCGAGGCGACACCCGGTACGGTCCTCGATGGACGCTTCCGGCTGATCCGGCGGCTCGGGCAGGGCTCGACTGCTGTGGGTCTGCTCGTACAGGATCTGCACATCGACGGAAACGGCGAGTGTGTCCTGAAAGTGGCCCTCGACGACACCGCCGCGACCCGGCTCGACGATGAGGCGGAGGTGCTGCGTCGCCTCGACGCCCCCCGCATCGTGAAAGTTCTCGAAGGACCGATCGTCGTCGGCGGCCGGCGTGCCCTTCTACTCGAAAGTGCCGGTCCGGAAACTCTCACGACCGCGCTGCGGGCGCGTACCCGCCTGTCAATCGACCTACTTGAACGATACGGAACGGACTTGCTCGATAGCCTGGTCACGCTGGACAAGGCCGGGATCGACCACCGAGACATCAAACCTTCCAACCTGGGTGTACGGGAAAGCCGCAGCGACCGCACCAAGCATCTGATCCTCTTCGACTTCTCGCTGACCCGGGCCGCGGCCTCTGCTCTCCAGGCCGGCACCCCGCCGTACCTCGACCCGTTCCTCACCGGCACACGGGACCGGTACGACTCGGCAGCGGAACGATATGCCGCGGCCGTGGTTCTCTTCGAGATGGCGACCGGCAGCACGCCCGTGTACGGGGACGGCGAAGGTGATCCGGGGAGCATCCAGGACGAGGCGACCATCCGGCCGGAGATGTTCGACACCACGCTGGCTGG
Source organism: Micromonospora sp. NPDC049662 (assembly GCF_040675055.1). Lineage (NCBI taxonomy): Bacteria > Bacillati > Actinomycetota > Actinomycetes > Micromonosporales > Micromonosporaceae > Micromonospora > Micromonospora sp. NPDC049662. The sequence goes on along the minus strand of NZ_JBFAOC010000001.1, from coordinate 227,839 downwards.
CGACCTGGTCGACTTCTTCCGCAAGGCACTGGCCAGCGATGCCAGCGCCCGGCACCACACCGCGGAAGGAATGCGGGCCGCATGGCTGACGATCTTCGCGCAGGACGCCACGACCGAGCCGGACGAGTCCTACGACGAGCTGGCAGCTCAAGCCGCACTGACCACCCCGCTGCGTGACTCCGGGCTGACTGCTCGCGCCTTGTCGGCGCTGGAACCCTATGGCGTCCAGACGGTCGGCGAACTGCTGACCGTTGACCCAGTGCAGCTGTCCCGCCTACAGGGCGTAGCGAATGCGACTCGTTTGCAGATCACCTCGCGTATCAAGGAGTGGCGCGCCCGGCTCGGGGCTGAGATCCGCACGACCGAACGTGGTGGCCCGGAGCTGACTCCCACCGACGCCGCCGATCTGTTGCTCCGCGTTGTCGCCACACCTCGCTCACCGTCACGCGGCGGAGTCGTCCGCCTGATCTTGGGATTCGACACGGCACTCGATGCCTTTGCGACGCACGCTCAGCTCGGAGCGAACCTCGATGAGCCGGTGCAACAGTCGCGCATCACGACGCTGCTCGGAACCCTGCAAGAGCGGTGGGCCGGGGACCGTGATGCGCGGGCGCTCCTCGACCGCTTGGCTGAGGCCGTCTCGGTCCGCCTCACCGAGCTCGGCTCGGTCGCAACGGTCGCCGAGTTGACTCGGACGGTGGTCGAAAAGCTCCGGCCCGGAACGCATCCGGACGAGCGGCTGGCTCGCGGCCTGCTCCGCTTCGCGTTGGAACGTCGTAAGGCGATGAACAAGGCCGACGGCTCGCAGCCCCCCATCTGGGTACGCCGGCGCGGGGGAGTGGTCACGCTGCTGGCTGAGGACCAGGCGCTGTGCGATGTCGCTGAGTCACTCGCAACGGAAGCGGACCAACTGGTTAAGGCAACCGGCGACCCCGCGAACGCGGTCATTCCGGCTCAACGCGCGCAAGCACGCCTCGAAGCAGCCGTCCCCACCGAAAGCGGATGGCCGACGGCCCTCGCCGACCCGCTGCGCCGGGTGACTCTGGCCGCCGCAGCATCGACCCACGCTGCTGCCTCAGGCGCTGGCGACCTACACCACCGCGATCTCACCGCCGTCGCGGCCTTGGCCCAGACATTCGCGGACTTCGGCGGACAGCAGCTCACCCCGGACGAGATTCGCGAACGAGTACGGGTCCGGTTCCCCGCAGCCCCGGAACTGCCGCGGAGGCCAGCGCTCGACAGCCTGATCACAGACGCCGGGCTCGGCTTGACCTTCGACGACCGGCTGCGGGTCTACCGGGCCCTCCACACGGGCGCTGCCACAACAGGGCTGGATTCCCGGTCGGCGACCAGTCTCGCGACGACCACATCCCCGGTAGGCGCCACGGGCGCGCTGGGCGCCAGGCTGGAAACCTCGATCAGCAGCCGCTCGTTCCTCGCGCTCGGCACCCGCGCCGATCGTCTTGGTCGGCTGATCGATGCGGCCCAGGCCAGATACGGGGCGACGACGGTCGACCTGACCGGAGCGTTGCTGGACGCGCTGCGCTCAGTGTCCGAGGCCGCCAACATGCCTTGGGATCTGGTGCGTGCCGCCGACGCCGAACGGGAGTCGAGTCGTCCCCGACGCGGTTTGGAAGAGCTGGTTCGCCGATCCTGGCCCGAGGTCGAGGCCGCCGTCGAGCGGGCGCTCGCTGCAGGACGTGAGGACTCGCCCGTGCTGCTCACCGATGCCTCGCCGCTCGCCCGCTACGACAACATGGCGCTGCTCACCCGCTGGACCGACCTAGCCGCCCCACGCCGCCGTGCGGTCTGGCTGCTCGTGCCGCAACTCAACGGCAACCACGGTCCTGTGGTCGACGGCCGGCCGGTCCCGCTTGCCGCACCCAACCAGTTCGTCAACCTCGACAACGAGTGGATCGACAGCACAGCTGCCCTGAGCGCAGCCAGCCAGAGGGAGCAGTAGCAATGGCGGTCTCAACGGGGTTGACGGCAGCGCTCAAGAAGGTGGTCCTCGATCTAGAGGACGACCTCCGCGATCGTGTCGCCTCGCAGCCGGACGTGCTGGCAACGTGGAAGCAGGAACACAGGGCCGCGGAGAGCCGCGAGCGGACGGCCATGTCGTGGCAGGAATGGCGCGACGATCGGGTGACGCAGGCGGCCGTCGCCTGGGTGCTGACCATGGTCTTCGTACGGTTCTGCGAGGACAACCGCCTACTCAAGCCGGTCTGGATCGCCGGACCCGCCGAACGTCGGCAGGAGGCATTGGACGCGGAACTCGCCTACTTCCGTGCCAACCCTGAAAACACCGACCGCGAGTGGGTGCTACAGGCGGTCGACTACTTGCGCAACACGAAGGCGACCCGGGATCTGGTCGAATCGCATTCACCGCTGTGGACGGTCTCTCCGTCAGGTCGGGCCGTCAAGCGGCTCATCGCCTTCTGGCGCGAACGCACCGCCGACGGCGATCTCGTCTGGGACCTCGCCGATCCCGATTTGTCGACTCGGTTCCTCGGCGACCTCTACCAAGACCTCTCCGACTACGCCAAGAAGACGTTCGCGCTGCTCCAGACACCGGAGTTTGTCGAGGAATTCATCCTCGACCAGACGATGGAGCCAGCGCTCGCCGAACGGCCGCTCGAGGGTTTCAAGCTCATCGACCCCACCTGCGGATCGGGACACTTCCTCCTCGGGGCCTTCGCCCGGCTCAACGACCGCTGGGCTGCGCACGCGCCGGGCATGGAGGTGCAGGCACGGGTACAGGAAGCACTCGATGCCATCCACGGCGTCGACCTCAATCCCTTCGCCATTGCCATCGCCCGCTTCCGTCTCATGCTCGCAGCACTTCGGGCGGCGGAGCTGAAATCTTTGGAACAGGCACCTGCGTTCCAATTCCACCTTGTGGCAGGCGATTCCTTGCTGCATGGGCGATCGCAGCTGGCGCTGGAGCTGCCCGGCGTGGAGGACTACGACGCCGGGCTGAGCGGTTTCGCTTATGCGTCGGAGGACCTCACGTTGCTGCGTTCAATCCTCACGCCCGGCAAGTACGACGTCGTGGTGGGCAATCCGCCGTACATCACCGTCAAGGATCGGAAGCTCAACGCGGCTTATCGCGAGCGCTACCCGACGTGTAAGGGAACGTATGCACTGACGGTTCCGTTCATGGAGCGGTTTTTTCAGCTGGCCAGGTCGGCAGTAGGCGACCGCCCTACGGGGTGGACCGGTCAGATTACATCGAACTCTTTCATGAAGCGCGAGTTCGGTTCCCGCCTGATTGAAGAATTCCTTAGCCGCCAGGACATCCGGCTTGTTGTTGACACCTCGGGTGCCTACATCCCCGGTCACGGAACGCCGACGGTCATCTTGGTTGGCAAGCGCCAGCCGCCAGCCACCGATACGGTCAAGGCGGCTCTCGGCATTCGCGGTGAGCCAGGGCAGCCGGACGAGCCCTCGAAGGGCCTGGTGTGGACGTCGATCGTCGACAACATCGACCGTGACGCGTTCGACAACGAGTATGTCACTGTCACTGACTTATCGCGCTCGGCTCTATCCACCCATCCATGGAGCCTCAGCGGCGGAGGGGCCTCCAGGCTCAGCGAGCATCTCGTAGGTTCGTCTCGTGTGCCGCTTGGGCAACGAGTGGTCAGTATCGGACGAAGCACGGTTGTCGGTGAAGATGATGCATGGTTCACGACTCGGAGCCGCGCAAGCTCACTGGGACTTGATTCGCAGACGCGATGGCTTGTAATCGGCGAGGCAGTCCGTGACTTTCGAGTTGAGAACCCCACGCTTATATGGTGGCCCTACGTCGACGTTCTAGAGCCCTCATGGCTCACGCCAGAGCACCGTTTGGTGTCGCAGGTTCTATGGCCATTCAGGGAATTATTGGCTCAACGGGTTATCTTCGGGCAGACGATGACCGAACGGAAGCGCCCATGGTTCGATCATCTTGAGTGCTACACCTCAAAGCTGAGGACGCCGCTCTCAATCACGTTTGCCTTCGTGGCGACGCACAACCATTTTGTGTTGGATCGCGGCGGGAGAGTCTTCAAGCAGTCGGCGCCGGTGATTAAGTTGCCGGAGGGGGCCACGGAGGACGATCACGTCGCACTGCTCGAAGTACTGAACTCGTCGACGGCCTGCTTCTGGCTCAAGCAGAACAGCCACGCCAAGGGTGGCAGCGGAATCGGCTGTGGAATCAAGGACGAGGCATGGGAGGAGCGCTACGAGTTCACCGGGACGACGTTGAAGGATTTCCCGCTTCCGGCGGTGCTGCCGACGGAACGGGCCCGGCGACTCGATGCGGCGGCCCGGCATGCGGCGACGCGGTTCGACTCTTTGACCGTGGACGGGGCACGACACCCGACCACGCAATGTCTTGATGATGTCCGGGCCGATGTGGACGCGACCAAGGCGCGGATGATAGCCGAGCAGGAAGAAATCGACTGGGAGGTGTACCGGTCGTATGGGCTGATCGACGAGGATCTGACCTGCCCGGAGTATGATCAGCCTGGGATCCGGCTCGGCGAACGTGCCTTCGAGATTGCCCTGGCGCGTAAGGTCGCGGCGGGCGAGGAGACCACGGCGTGGTTCGTCCGGCATGGGTCCACGCCGGTCACGGAGATCCCCTCGCACTGGCCACCCGCGTACCAGGACCTCGTTCAACGTAGGCTCGATCTCATCGCCTCTAACCGGTTCATCGGGCTCCTGGAACGGCCCGAGTACAAGCGCCGCTGGTCGGCCGAACCGTGGGAGAAGCGTGTTGGGAAGGCGCTGCGGGCGTGGCTTCTCGACCGTCTGGAGGCCCGCTCGTACTGGTTCGATGCTCAGGGGCGGCCAACGGCGCGATCGGTCGCTCAGCTCGCCGACTCCGTGACCCGTGACGCTGACCTGGTCTCTGTTCTGCAGCTGTGGGACGGCCGCAAGGACCGGTCGGTCACCGAGCAGCTCTCCACGCTGCTGGATACCGAGAGCGTGCCTTTCCTGGCCGCGTACCGCCTCAAGGATTCTGGGCTGCGTAAGCGTGAAGCCTGGGAGTACACCTGGGATTTGCAGCGCCGTGAGGACAAGGGCGAGAAGGTCGGCGAGATTCCGGTGCCGCCGAAGTACACGTCTGCGGACTTCCGGAAGCAGTCGTGGTGGCAGCACCGGGGCAAGCTCGATGTGCTCAAGGAGCGGTTTATTCTTTACCCAAACGCCGGCCGCGAGACCGACTCCACCCAGTTGCTCGGCTGGGTCGGTTGGGATCACGCTCAGCAGGCTCTAGCCCTGAACGCGGTCATCGCTGAGCGGGAGGCCGAAGGATGGGCTGACGAACAGCTTGTTCCGCTGGTCGCCGGGCTCGCGGAACTCCAGCCCTGGGTACGGCAGTGGCACGACGAGACCGACCACACCTATCAGCTCAATCTGGCGGACTACCTGGAAGAGCAGCTACGCGGTCGCGCTTACCAAGTGGGCATGACGGTCGAGCAGCTTGGCACCTGGAGACCGTCGGCTACCGGTCTCGGACGGCGGCCGAACGCGTGACAGCCATGACGATGCAGGTTGAGGAGAAGGCGTGAATACCCCGCTGCGCGACGTCATCACCATTCCCGAGCGCGCGGGCGCGGAGGACTACGTTCTGCGCCTGACTGACTCGGTGGGGCACAGCGCGGTCCAGCGCACGCTCGATGAATATGTCGTCACCGATGCGTTGGTCGAGGCATTCGACACGGCGGTGGGGCTGGTGGCCGAGGGCATCGCCTCCGGGACGAGCCGTGGTTCGTTCCTCACCGGCTCGTTCGGTTCAGGTAAGTCGCACTTCATGGCTGTGCTGCATGCCCTTCTCCAACACGAGCCTGCCGCCCGCTCCAAGCCTGAGCTTCAGCCCGTGGTGGCACGCCACGATCCCGTTCTGGCCGACCGGAAGATCCTGCCGCTCGCCTTCCACCTGCTCGGCGCGCGGACGATGGAGGAAGCCCTCTTCCAGGGGTACATCCGCCAGATCGCCGAGCGGCATCCGGGTGCGCCGCTGCCCGCCGTACACAAGTCTGATGCTCTTCTCGAAGACGCCGAGCGTTACCGAGCCCAGCTCGGTGACCAGCAGTTCTTCGCCGTTCTCAACGGTGAGGCAGATGGCGAGGGCGGTGGCGCGGCCGACCCCTGGGCCGCCGTGCTGGGTAAGGGACAGTGGGACGCGGTTCGTTACGCCGAGGCGCGCGCGGCTTCGGCTGCGAGTCCCAGCCGACAGAAGCTGGTGTCGGCCCTGGTCGACACGTACTTCCGCTCGTATACACAGCAGGCGGAGTACGTCGACCTGGACACCGGGTTGGCGGCGATCTCGGTACACGCCAAAAGCCTCGACTACGACGCTGTGGTCCTGTTCCTCGACGAGCTGGTTCTGTGGTTGGCGTTCTCGGTGCAGGACCGGGAGTTCTTCCGCCGGGAGTCGCAGAAGCTCACCAAGCTGGTCGAGTCTTCCATCGGTGGGCGGCCGATCCCGCTCATCTCTTTCGTGGCCCGGCAGATGGACCTGCGGCGCTGGTTCGCCGATTCCGGCGCCAGCGGTGCGGAGCAGGACGCGTTGGATCGTGCGTTCCGCCATCAGGAGGGTCGGTTCGGCGTCATTCCGCTGGGCGACGACAACCTCCCGTACGTCGCGAATCGGCGTCTCCTGCAGCCCCGGAACGCTGAGGCTGCCGCGGTCCTCGAGAGCGCTTTCGGGACAATCGACCGCCGCCCTGCCGTGTGGGATGTGCTTCTCGATGGCGTGAATACCGACGAGCGGCATCGCGGCTCCGACGAGAAAGCATTCCGCCTCACCTACCCGTTCTCGCCGGCCCTGGTGTCCACGCTGCGTAGCCTGGCCAGCGTCATGCAGCGCGAGCGGACCGCGCTCAAGGTGATGCAGCAGATGCTCGTCGACCGGCGCGAGACCCTGACCATCGACCAGATCATTCCGGTCGGAGACTCGTTCGACCTCGTCGTTCAGGGGCAGACCGGGCAGGCGTTGGACGCTGAGGCGGCCGCGCTTTTCCGGTCGGCCAACAAGTTGTACACGGACAAACTGCGACCGCTGCTGCTCGGTATCCACGGCATCGACGAGCGGACGCTGCGGGAGGAGCCGGAGAAAATTCCGCCCGGCTTCCGTACCGATGACCGTCTGGCGAAGACTCTCCTGCTGTCGGCTGTGGCCCCGCGGGTGCCGGCCCTGATGGCGCTGACCGCGGCCCGGCTCGCGTCGCTCAACCACGGGTCGATCGTGTCGCCGCTGCCGGGCGGTGAGGCGGCGGTAGTGTTGTCCAAGGTGCGTACCTGGGCCCGGGACATCCCGGAGATTCACCTCGACGGCGACGACCGCAACCCGACGATTCGGGTGCAGCTGTCCGACGTCGACTACGAGTCGATCGTGGAGCGGGCCAAGGCTGAGGACAACGAGGGCCGACGCCGTGAGTTGTTGAAGGACCTTGTCAGCGACAGTCTCGGCGTCACTCTGGTGTCCCAGGACCTGCAGGGTGCCTATCCGTACGACTTCGTCTGGCGTGGTTCGAAGCGCAAGGTCGATGTGCTCTTCGGTAACGTCCGCGACCGTAGCTGGCTGTCCGACGACCACTTCCGCGCTGCGCCGGACACCTGGCGGATCGTCATCGACCATCCGTTCGACGACCCGGGCCACTCTACGGTCGAGGATTTGCAGCGGCTGGACGAGATGGTGGCTCGGGGCGTGCAGGAGCGCACCGTTGTGTGGCTGCCGCGGTTCCTGTCTGATGACAAGATCCGCGAGCTGCGGCGTCTGGTCATCCTCAACTGGCTGCTCGATGGCAGCACCGAACGTTGGCAAGGCCACGCAGACCACCTCAACGAAGCTGATCGTGCCTTGGCGCGGTCGATCCTGGAGTCCCAGCGCAACACGCTGCGGCGCAGCCTTGAGGACGCGGTGCAGCAGGCATACGGCGCCGCGTCACCGCGCCCGGGCGTCCTTCTCGAGGACGCGTCGCACGAGCGGACGCTGTTCTCCTTCGAGCGGCGCTTCGCCCCCGCCAATCCGGTCGGCGCCACGCTCGGTCAGGCCTTCAACAACCTGCTCGACCAGGCGTTCAAGGCACTTTACCCCGCGCATCCGCTGTTCGAGCCAGGTGATGTGGAGGTCAAGGTCCGCGACCTCAAAGCCGTTGCTCGGTACGTCGCACAGACCGCCGCGGACAGCGAGAAACGCGTCGAGCTTCAGGCCGACGCCGCCGTGGTACGACGGATCGCGGAGCCGCTCGGCGTTGGCAAGGCCACGGAGATGCATTACCTCTTCGGCGACGATCGGTTCACCCCGTGGGGCCAGGAGATCGAGCGGGCACTCGGCCGACGAGCGCAGGAACAGGGCAAGCCCGCCGACGGTTCGGTGACCGTCGCGGAGCTGCGACGCTGGATCCGGGACGTCTCGCCCGCCCATGGCCTGCGGGACGAGGTCGCCGACCTGGTTGTCGTCGCGTGGGCGGCGCTGCGGCAGCGGGCCTGGTTCCAACAGGAGAGGGCGCTACCGGTCGTCCCGGAGCCTGGCTCGCTCACCCCGGTGATGGAGTTGCGCACCCAGGAGCTGCCGTCGGCCGGTGATTGGGAGACGGCGCGAACCGTGGCCGGCGCGATGCTCGGCATCACGGCTAGCGCATATCTCACCGCGCCCGCTGTGGCTGATTTCGTCGGGCAGGTCGCCACGAAGGCAGCGGAACTGTCGAAGATAGCGCCCGGGTTGGTGGGGGCGGTCGAGGCGGCGTACCGACGTCTCGCGATTGCAGATGGTAGCCGGCTGAGGACCGCTAAAGCGTCTTCCGCGCTGATGCAGCAGCTGCGTCATCTGGACGGTGTCAAGCTCGTCCAGGTGTTGGCGAAGGCGGATCTCGGCGGTGCGACTCCCGTCGCCGCAGGTAAATCGCTGGCTTCGGCGGATGCTGTTGAGAAGGCGCTCATTGCGTTTCCGTGGCACCGGCTCGACCCGCTTCGCGAAGCGATGGACGGCGAGGGAAGCCGCGCCGCGGATGCTGCTGCCGTCGTCAACGGACTGCGTGCCGCGCTGGAGCAGGACGAGTTGCCGGTCCCGATCGTACGGGCGCTTGCCTCCTGCGAGGACGGGATCTTCAGGTGGTTGGCGGCAAGCACCGCGCCCCCGCCGGGTCCGGAGCCCAAGCCGAAGCCGCCAGTGGTGTCGGGCTTCAAGGCCGGGAGTTCCAGCCGGTCAGGCGGAGCGGGGAACACAGACATCATGGAACGGCTGCAAACCTTCTTGAACGACAACCCCGACGTCACCGTCGAGGTGACGTGGCGAGTGCTGCCGTGACCGTCGCCGTCGCCACAACGCGGGTGAGCGCATCGATGGTGCTCGCCATCGTTGACGAAGCCCGCGCCAAGAACTACGGCAGCGGCGTCATCGGCATTCGCGGTCTACCCGACCGAGCTATCACCGCCGACCTCCAACACCAAGGCCAGACTGTACGAATCCGAGCGGCCGAGTCGGCGCTGGCCGCCCGCGAGCTGCTCGGCGACCACCGCGACGGCGACTGGCTCGTCGTCGTCACCGACCGTGACGACGGCGACCTCGGCGCCGGTATCCTCGCCCACTTCATCTGGCAGCGGTTGCGTAGTCCTGACCCGTGGGAGGCAGTGCGGACTCGATTCGCTGCGACCGGGATCGACCCTGCCCTGACCAGCCGACCGGACAATCGGGAGCTGGCCACCGCGTTGGTCGCTGCAACCCCGCAGGCGGGCTGGCCTGCAGCCCCGGCCGGGGTGCTCACCCGCACCCACGCGCTCGGTGCCGTCGCCGCAACGCACCTCGGCTTCGATACGGACACGGCCGACGTCCTTGGCGTCCTCCGCTGGTCGATCGCTGCGCAGAGCGTCGCCTCCCTCGGTGCTTTGCGACGAAGCGTCGGAGATCTGCTTGCCGACACCACGCTTGACTGGATCGCTCAGCGGGCGGGCTCGGCGGCAGGCCCGATTCGTGCGCTGCTGTCTCGTGGCGAACTCGCCGATGTCGTCCCGCTCGGTCTGGTTCTTCGGTTGCTGACCGCTGACCGATATGACCCACCGACAGCGCATCAGGCGCAACTTGCTCTGGTCCGGCTCGAACCGCGGTGGGGCGATCCCCGCCCTTCGCCGGTCGCGTTGGCGGCACTCGGACAGGCAGCGGACACACTGTTGTCCGACCTGATTCACGATCGGCGTGCCGACGACGATGTCGCGCGCGCCCTCGACCGGGCCGACGTAATTCTCACGCAGCTCCAAGCGGAGCCGCTGGCCCGCTACTCGGAACTTCTCGGCGGTGGATTACGAGCGCGGTTTGTCGCGCTTGCCGACGCCCTGGGCCGGGCAATCGCTTCACCTGGCCATGTCGGCAATACCAACACCGTCGAGACCGCCTGGGCGGCAGTTCAGACGCACCGGCTCAAAGCGACAACGCCACTGCGCGTTCCCTTCGAGGCCGCGGTGCGACTTGTCCGGTGGCTCGCCGAGGTTGATCCGTCGTCCGGCGCTGCCTCGGATGCCGCTGCGCTCGGCGCTCTCGTGCGCCAGTACCTCGACAGCGCGGCGTGGGCTGACGCGGCGATCAACGACGCGTTCGGCGGCGTTGACGATCCGAGCTTGTCAAGTGCACTCCACGCCGTCGTCACGGTCGCGCAGAAGCGACGCCGCGCACAGGAACGTCGCTTCGCCCAGGCGCTCGCCTCAGCGCCGCGCTCCACCGGCCGGGGCGTGCCCGCTGACTGGGGAACCATCTGGTACCTGGAGCATTTGCTGCCGGGCAGCGTCATCCCGCTCGCCCGCAAGGCCCCCGTGTTGCTGCTCGTCCTCGACGGCATGAGCGCCGCCGTCGCGACGGAGATCCTGTCCGACGCGACCACACGCCTCGGCTGGCTCGAGGCTGCCTTGCCGGGAGCCGGCAACCGAGGAAGGTCCGCAGCGCTAGCGGCATTGCCGTCGGTCACCGAGGCAAGCCGAGCCTCTTTGCTCACCGGCCGCCTAACCCGCGGGCAGCAGTCCGAAGAACAGCACGGGTACGCCGAACTCACCGCCAAAGGCGGAAAGATCACTGCACGGCTCTTCCACAAAAAGGCAGTGGATACGACGGCAGCGGGCTGGTCGGTCAGCCCGGATGTCGGCGGCGCCATCGACGATATTGAGCTGGCGCTGGTGACCGTCGTCTTGAATACGATCGACGACGCACTCGACCGCAGCGACCCCGCGGGAACGGTTTGGACCGCTGACGCTGTCAAACATCTTGAGCCGCTGCTAGCGCGGGCTGCCGCCGCAGGGCGGACGGTCGTCGTGACCTCTGACCACGGTCACATCGTCGAGCGCCGCCAAGGCGCGCAGCGCTCGTACCCGAATATTTCCAGTGCTCGTTCTCGCCCGGCGACCGCTCCCGTCCGGGACGACGAGATTGAAGTCAGCGGCCCTCGCGTCCTCACTGACAGCCAGCGAGCCATCTTGGCTGTTGACGAGACCCTCAGGTACGGACCCCTGAAGGCTGGCTACCACGGGGGAGCGAGCGCAGCGGAGGTCGTCGTCCCGGTCGCTGTGCTCGTACCTGATGAGACCCGCAACCGGGCCGGCCTGGAGTTGCTGCTGCCGCAGGAACCTGCCTGGTGGCTAACCTCCGCCCCCGCTCCGCGGCTGCCTGCCGAGCCGCCTGCCCAGAAGGCCGCGACCACTAAGAGTCGCGGAGTCCGACAGGACAGCCCGACCCTGTTCGACCTGGGCCCACAGGCCACCGAGCAGCCGGCGGTGACACTCGGCCGCGCCATCGTGACTAGTTCCGTCTACAAGGCACAGCGGAGGATCACCGGCCGGCTCATCGTCACCGACGATCAGATCGCGAGCATCATCGACGCCCTGGTGGGGGCAGCTGCCAACCGGCTGGCACCCACCCTCGCAGCCCAAGCCCTAGGAGTGGCACAGACCCGGCTTCGGGGTGCGCTGACGCAGGTTCAGCAACTGCTCAACATCGAGGGGTACGCCGTCCTGGCCGCCGAACCAGCCACCGGCACGGTCACGCTCGACGTCACACTCCTCACCGAGCAGTTCGAGGTGCCCACGTGACGCCGGACGTCTCCCAGCGCCGCCGACGCGAGGTGATCGACGCGCTTCGCCGTGGGACCGTCCCTGAGAGCGGACTCGACCTGCTCGCGGTCGGCCTCGACCGATTCTCCGCCGCCCTTGCCGGTGAACTCGACACGGTCAGGTCCGGTGGCGCCGTGTTCAAGGCGGTGCGGGGCGAATACGGCGCTGGCAAGACATTCTTCACGCGACACCTGGCCGAACGGGCTCTTCGCCGCGGCTTTGCCGCGGCCGAGGTGCAGATCTCCGAAACCCAGACACCGTTGCACCGGCTGGAAACCGTGTACCGGCGCATCACCGAGTCCATGCGGACGGCGTCGATACCACCCAGCGCCTTCCGCGCTGTTCTTGACTCCTGGCTGTTCACACTGGAAGCCGATGCGCTCGAAGCTGATCCCGCCGCGGAGGCGGACGTGGGCGCGGCGGTGGATCGGCTCCTCGAACAGCGGCTCGCCCAGGTCAGCAAGCACTCCCCGCTCTTCGCGCTGGCGTTGCGCGGCTACCGGGCGGCGTTGAGCTCGGGCGACACCGTCGTCGCCGACGGCCTGGCCGCATGGATGGCCGGACAGCCACAGGTCTCGGCGTCGGCGAAACGAGCCGCCGGGATCCGCGGCGAGCTCGACCATTTCGGCGCCATGGCCTTCCTTCAGGGGCTACTCACCGTCCTGCGGGACGCTGGTCATCCGGGTCTGGTCCTTGTTCTCGATGAGGTCGAGACGCTGCAACGGGTCCGTGGCGACGTCCGGGACAAGGCACTCAACGCACTGCGGCAGCTGATCGACGAGGTTTACTCCGGCCGCTTCCCCGGGCTGCATCTCGTCATCACCGGCACGCCGGCGTTCTACGAAGGGCAGCAGGGAGTGCAGCGGCTCGCCCCGCTGGCGCAACGGCTTGCCGTCGACTTCGCCACGGACCCGAGATTCGACAACCCCAGGGCCGTGCAGATCCGCCTGCCGGGCTTCACTATCGAGTCCCTGGTCGAGCTGGGCGCCCGCGTTCGGGACCTCTACGCCGACGGATCAACTGCTCCCGACCGGGTACGGACTCTGGTCGACGACGCGTATCTTGACCAGCTGGCTCGTGCCGTTGCCGGGGGCCTGGGTGGGAAGGTCGGCATTGTGCCGCGCTTGTACCTGAAGAAGCTGGTGGGCGATGTCCTCGACCGCGTCGACCAGTTCCCGGACTTCGACCCCAGGCAGCACTACGCGCCGACCATGTCGGCAGCGGAGATGACCGACGTGGAACGCAACGCCGCAAGCGCCGACGACATCACACTAGACGTGTGACCACCGCCGACCTGCTACATCCCGTCCTGCTGCACCACGTCGTCAACTCCCTGCAATGGCAGGGTCTGCGACCACTGCAGGATGCTGCTGTGGAGCCGCTTCTGGCTGGCGAGGACACGCTCCTCCTCGCCCCGACCGCTGGCGGTAAAACCGAAGCGGCAGCGTTTCCGCTGTTGTCTCGGATGGCAGCCGAGGGCTGGTCCGGAACCTCAGTGCTTTACCTCTGCCCGCTCAAAGCCCTACTCAACAATCTGCTGCCGCGCTGGGAACGCTACGCCGACTGGTTGGGACGGCGAGCCGCGCTCTGGCATGGCGACGTCACCGCGTCGCGACGGCGGGCCATTCTGGCTGCCCGCCCGGACGTGCTTCTGACCACGCCGGAATCCCTGGAATCGATGCTGGTCAGCCGAAACGTCGACCATCGGGCGTTCTTCGCTGGCCTGCGGACCGTGGTCGTCGACGAGGTGCACGCCTTTGCCGGCGACGACCGTGGCTGGCATCTCCTCGCTGTCCTGGAACGTCTGACCCACCTGATCGGCCGGCCCATTCAGCGGATCGGGCTCTCGGCAACCGTGGGCAATCCGGATCGCCTGCTGACCTGGCTGCAGGGCTCCGGCGCGGGTGTTCGGGCCGGACGCGTCATCGCTCCTGACCTGCCGGTCGCCGTGACAGCGACCGCGGCAACACCTCCGCCGGGCGAAATCGAACTCGACTTCGTCGGATCCCTGCAAAATGCTGCAACCGTGCTCGCCGGGCTGCACTCCGGTGAGAAACGGCTGGTCTTCTGCGAATCCCGCCAAGCCGTAGAACAGCTTGGCAGCCTCCTGCGGGAGCGCGGCATCACCACCTTCCTGTCACACGCCTCGCTGTCCGCCGACGAGAGAAGACGCTCGGAAGAGGCGTTCGCCGAGGCGCGTGACTGCGTCATCGTTTCGACCAGCACACTCGAACTGGGAATTGACGTCGGTGACCTCGATCGCGTCATTCAGATCGACGCCCCCTCGACCGTGGCGTCATTCCTGCAACGACTCGGGCGTACAGGTCGGCGGCCCGGCGGCATCCGCAACTGCCTCTTTCTCACCCGCAGCGGCGACGCCCTGCTGGAGGCAGCGGCTCTGCTGGTGCTCTGGGGCCGCGGATGGGTCGAGCCAGTCGTCGCCCCGCCCGAGCCACGGCACATCGTCGCCCAGCAGATGCTCGCTCTCTGTCTGCAAGAACACCGAGTGGGAGATCAGAACTGGCCGCAGTGGTGGAACGGTCTCGACCCGTTCGGCCGCGGCGCCACCCCGATTATTCGCCATCTGGTCGATCAGGGCTACCTCGACAGCGACAGCGACATGCTTTACATCGGTCCCGAAGCTGAGCGGCGCTTCGGGCACCGACACTTCATGGGCATGACAGCAGTATTCGTCGGAGCACCCGAGTTCACCGTCCTGGTGGGGCGCGATGAGCTGGGCCGCGTCGACCCCGCGCTGCTCACGGAGGAGGTGCAGGGCGACCGTCGATTGCTACTCAACGGGCGAAGTTGGCGGGTCACCTACATCGACTGGCGGCGCCGACGCTGCTTCGTCGAACCCGCCGAGAGCGGCGGAAAGGCTCGCTGGACGACCGGGGGCTGGGCAGGCCTCGGATTCGAGCTGAGCCGCGCCATGCGCGAGGTGCTTCTCGGCACCGACCCCCCGGTAAAGCTCACACAGCGAGCGGCCAAGCGCCTCGCCCAAGAGCGGGAAGAGCGATCCGCGCTGGTGCATCCGGGTGGCAACGTCATCCTTCGCGATCGGCACGGCGATGACCTGCGCTGGTGGACCTGGGCCGGTTTCCGCGCGAACGCAACGTTGGCGGCCACGTTGACCGAGGTGGTCGACCCTGTCCAACGCTTCGATGACTGCCAGGTCCGCCTGCGGACGAATCTCACTCGGGAAGAATGGCGGAAACTCCTCGCCGACGCAGAACAGCGTCTGTGCTTGCCCGAGGTCAACAAGAAGGCTCTCGACGGCCTCAAGTTCAGTGAAGCGCTGCCGGAGCGGCTCGCGCTGGCGACGCTGGCGTCTCGCCTCGCCGACCTCGATGGCGCAACCGCTGTCCTGCAGGAGCCGACGCGGTTCGTTCAGACGTAGCCGGGCAGCGTGTCAGTCTGCTGCGTGACGCGCTCTCCAGTCTCACCCTTGATGGGGACCTCCGACGCGACGCTCTGGCCCTCCAGCGTGCTGACCCAAATCCGCTCGGAGGTAGCGCTGGGCAGGTACAGCCCGTCGTAGCTCCTGATCATGCTGGCTCGGTGGGACAGGTTGTTTCGCCGTGCGTGCAATGGCGACCCTGGCTGATCGCGAAGAAATATCCGGTGGCTTGGCCCGGTTGCAGTCCACAACACCAGGTCTATTACTTGGCGTCTGGCCGGAGGACGGGCTCGCGGCTGATGATGGTGAGGCTCCGGCGGGCCCTTGTCAGGGCCACGTAGAGGCTGGTCGGGTGATGGGCATCGGCATCAAGGATGATCGCATGGTCGTACTCGAGACCCTTGATTAGGACAGGGCGTGAGATGACATGTTGCGTCGTCCGGCGGCCTGTGACGCGTGCGCGGTTGCGGAGCTGCGTCACGGCTGCCGCCACGTCGGTGCCCGAAGTGGCGATTCGCAGGGCGCTCAGGATCGTGTACCAGGCGTCGTGACGAAAGATCTTCGTGGTCGGCACGGAGCCGAGGGCGTTGAGGGCGTCGTGCACTCGTGCGGGTGACGGATCATCGAGCAGCACAGACAATCGGACGAGGGCGTCTTGGGCACCTTGACGTTTCAGGTGGGCAACGCTTTGGCCGGCTGCAAGCTTCTTCAGCACAGCGGTGTCGAGGACGTCCGCGAGCTTGGCGGCGCAGGTCTTGGCGAATTTGGCGGTCTCGGAGGCGACGGTCGCAGGATCTCCTTTGTCAACGAAGGCGGCGAACTTCATCATCTCCTTGCCCTCGATTTCCTCCATCACGGTGTAGAGACCACCAAGGTTTCGGGCCTGGGATGCGACATCGTGGGGCAGGTCGCCGATGGCCACCACAGACCCGACTGCGGTTCGGTGGCCGAAGCAGGCACGTGCCCGGTTGGCGGGGTCAGCGGCGATCCAGGTCACCGGTGCGGACTCGTCGAGGACGATGGGGGCACCGGTGATGATGTCGTTACGTACCTTGATCAGCCACTCCCCAAGGACCTCGTTGTGGCCAAGCCAGCGCCACGGCCGCGCCGGGAGCTCGGTGTTCGGCCATCGTCCCGCGACGTCGGTCCCCCAGGTGATTGGCACGTTGCCGCCGAAGTTGAAGATGCTCTGCAGTGGGTCGCCGAAGACAGCCACCGGCAGGATCTCGCCCAGGGCACGGATGAGGGCATGCTGGTCGGCTCCGCAGTCCTGGTACTCGTCAACGACCGCCAGGTCGTAGCTGGCTGCCAGTACGCGGCGGATAGCGCGGCTGGATACGACAAGCTCGGCGCCGGTGTAGTAGCGCAGCGAGTCGGACCAGTTCGGCAGTTGCGGTGCCGAGAACTGGGCGAGCTGCGGGTAGCGGTTCACCAGGGAGTGAGACCAGCTCGCAATTGTTTCCACGCGTACATGCCTCTGCGTGACCCCGAAGGCGGTCATTCTTCGTCGAAGTGCGTCAACTCCGGCGTTGGTGTGAGTAAGGACCAGGGTTCTGTCGCCGGCGTTGGCTGCTAGGGAGCCGACGGCGGCGATGACGTGGGTTTTGCCGGTACCTGCAGGCAGTTGCACAGAGCATGGCATCGCCTGGCGGACCTTGCGGGCGGCGGCGAGCAGGTCGTCATTGGGGGTAATGGCTGTCTCCGTAAATGAAACTGTGCAGCTCTGCGAGGCGGTGTCCCAGGACGGCGCCCTTGAACTGGTCCCAGTGCTCAAGGACGAACGCACCCAGCCGTTCACCGGCGTCTTCGCGCTTGAACCATGCCTTCTTCCCGGCCGCTGCGGCGACGGCTCGCTGCAGCTCCGGTAGGGCATGGCCGGCCTCCAGCCATGAGGCAGGGCTCAGCTGGCCCGGTGCGGGGACCCGATCTAGCTTGGCGACGACCGCGTCGCGGACCGGGTCCTCACCGCTGAGCTCGGCGGCCAGTTGCAACAGGTCCGAAAGTCCGTTGATGTCGAGTGCCGAGGTGATCTCGGCCTCCGTGGAGTGCCCGGCCTGCCAGCGGATCACGGCGACGCCTGCGTGAGTGGCGGTGGCGATGTCTGTGTCGAAGTTCGGGTCGTCGTTGTCCACGAGCAGCAGCGTGCTGAAGCCGAGGTCCTGGAAGACCTTGGCCCGCACGGGTGCGGTCTTGCCGCCTCCGTCGGCCAGGGCGACGCCGAGCGCAGCGTGTGTCGGCTGGTCGGCGTCGATCTGTTCGGTGTCCCAGGTCCGCATGAGGTGGCGGACTATGCCGACCTCGGTCTTACCTTCGCCCACGATGACTTTGCGGGCCAGTATCGCGCTGGGGCAGGCTCGCAGGGACGACTGGGCGTCATGGACGACGTCGGGGACCTGGCGCACGATGGTCTCGCCTGCGGTGCTCCGCACTACGCAGATGTCGGCCGTTTCGAGGGCCTGTACAGCGGAGGGTGAGTGGGTGGTGACGATGACCTGTCCACGGCTGCCAGTCGCACGCTGCTTCACCCGGTGCAATACGTGCAGCAGCCGATGCGGCTCAAGGCCCTGCTCGATCTCGTCGACCAGCATGATGTGCCCATTGAGTGCAGCGCCTTCCTGAACGGCGATGCTGGTCAGTCGGCGAGTGCCCAGGCCTGCGTGCGTGAGAGGCACGGATCCTTCATGCAGCAGCAGGGCGCCCGTCGACGCGACCGCCAGCGGGTCCCACCCCGGCCGCAAGCCCGTGTAAGCGGCACCGCCGATACTGCTAGCGGCCAAAGCGACCGTGTCGGCCGCTGCCTGCAGGGAGGTATGAGACGCGTCGAAGACGGCGTTGCGCGCAGCCCGCCCCGCCAGGGTGACGGCTTGGCTCGCACCAGAGGTCTCCGTGAGCCGAGTGAGCGCGGAGCCACGGCCCCAGCGCAGGTGGGTGTCGACTCGCTCGTCGATGCGGAACAGGCCAAGCGCCTTGCGCTTGGAAGCGGTGAGAGGCTGGTTGGTCTCGGTCGAACCGGGCCGCATGACAGTCCACTCAGCTTCAAGGTCTTCATCCACGCGCAGCTGCAGCAGGACGCACTCTTCCGCGCCGTCAACCGGGTCGTGCAGCAGCTGCCCACTCTCGGCAAGTCCGCAGAGGTCGAGGCCGAAAGCGCTGTCGGCCAGCATCGTGTCGTCGAGATCGCCGATCAGGAGTTGGAGCACGATAGGCTGGGAGACGTCACACCGGTGGAAGTCAGCGTCGGTGAACTGGACCGTCCATCGCGGGCTCAGGACGAGCGCAATGGCGTCGAGCAGGGTCGTCTTAGTGCTGTCGCCGGGACCGACCAGGCACACAAATCGCTGGCGAGGCAGTGACCAGTCGGCGTGCCGAATGCCGCGGAAGTTGCGAGCGATGACCCGCCGAATCTGCATCGGCGCATTCTACGGCTTGGGTGGACCGACTTGAACTCGAACACCCGCGGCGGAAACTGTTCCACAGCCAGGGATGCCGATCAGGCGACTCTGGTCATTCGAACGGCCGGGCATCGCCAGCCGAGCGGTCCGGAAACCTTGAGGCTCAACCCAACGTGCGGGCGAGCTATTGCCGCGGGCAGAGCAGCCGGCGCAGACAGTGAATAGCCGACGGGTAGGTCGGCTTTGCCTCGAACGGAGTTCAACTCGCAGGTTGCGTTAGGCTGCGCTCCATAACCCGCCAGCCCGGGGGAGGGCGGAAGGAGTTGACTTTGAGGCAGTGGCGTCGAGGTCTCGTCGCGGCTCTGGTGATAGTTGTTGCGGCAGCGGGGATGTGGGCGCTGCTCCGATACGGCCTTCTGTTGTGGCTGCCGAGTGAGAGTGATCCATTACGGCCTGTTATTGAGGGCTTGAGCTGGGTGGTGGCGATCCTCTCGTTCCCCCTCGTGGTCGCTGCGCTCGTGCTCCAGGTGCGGGCCGGGCGGCGTGAATCGGCGTCCACCAGCGCGTCACCGCAGCCAAGGATCACCATCAACAAGGGTGTTCACGGTCATGGGTCGGGGCAGACTGTCGGTGTTGTGACAGGCGGCCAGGTCGCGACGGGAAAAGCCACACAGTACCCGCGCCGGCCCGGCGAGGACGTGGGACAGTCCTTGCCGGAGAGAGGCGACGCCCCAGCTGACGAGCCCACGACCGTCATTAATGGCGGAGTGGCCACTGGGACGGGCGGACTCAGCATTGGACACTCCGGTCCGGTGAGCTATCACCACACCGTTGTCGTTGATTCCTTTCCGCCTGCGTCAGAGACGCTTGAGCTGCGGTTGGTGCCGGTCACCGAACTCGACCCTTTCGATCTCGAGGTTCACCGAGCTATCAGCCCTCCAGGCGAAGCCGGAGCAGCGCTTCCCGAGCTCCCTCGATACTTCTTACGACCGCACGACGAAACGCTCCGTCAGAGCGTGCAGCATGCTTGCGACGGTACGAGCGAGTTCATCGTTCTCGTGGGTGGGTCTTCGTCGGGCAAGACACGGGCGTGCTGGGAGGCGATTCAGCAATTGCCCGCGCGGTGGACGGTGTGGCACCCTATCTCGCCGTCGCCGTCGCAGGCCGTGCTTGATGGGTTGGCGCGGATACCGCCGTTCACGGTTGTCTGGTTGAACGAACTCCAGCATTACCTGGTTTCACCCGATCCCAGTGTGAGCGAGGTGGTGGCCGCAAACTTGCGCGAACTCCTTCGTGATCACGAGCGTGCACCGGTGCTCATCGTGGGAACGATCTGGCCGGACTACCTCAACAGGATCAAAAAGCTCCCTCCTGCGGACGAGGCGGATCTGTACGCGCAGGCTCGTATCCTCGTTACCGGTAACGAGTTGCCGATTCCCGGGCGGTTCAGCCCAGAGGAGTTGGCCGCCGTCGGCGCCGCGGGAGGCGACGACCCGCGCTTGCGGCAAGCCCTTGCCTTCTCCAGGTCTGGCGAGATCACGCAATACCTAGCGGCTGGGCCGGCCATAGTCGAGCGGTATGAGACTGCTCCCTCCACGGCTCGAGCGGTTATCGATGCCACGATCGACCTTCGCCGGCTCGTCGCTGACCTGGACTCGCCCCGATCCTTTTTGGAGCACGCTGCTCCCGGGTATCTGTCGGACTCCGAATGGCAGTCAACCAGCGACGACTGGTTGGACCAGGCACTGGCTTTCGCAGGCGCCAGGTGCCGTGGTGCATCCGGACTAGTGACGCGGCGGAGGCAGAAGCCGGGGCAGAGGGAGCAGGGCGAAGCGGGTTTCACCGTGAGTGACTACCTGGCGCAGTGGGGCAGAATTAGCAGGTGTTTCCAGGTCCCGCCGGTGGAGTTCTGGCAGGCGGCCTGTGATCACTTCGCCGACGCCGGAGTCCTCGTGTCGCTTGGGTCCGCGGCGGCGGCCAGGTGGCGCCTCCGGCACGCAGCCATGTTGTTCGAGCGGGCTGCGGAGCTCGGCAACGTCCGGGCACTCGTTCTGCTTGGTGACATGCACGCTCGATCCCGAAACCTCGAACAAGCCGAACTGCACTACCGGCGAGCGGCGGCCGGTGGCGGTACGGACGCGCAGATTGAGCTTGCCCGTCTTCTCGGCGCTCGGGGAGAGGTCGATGAAGCCGAACGATGGCTGATGGTGGCGGCAGGTAAGAACGACGCTAAGGCTCAGCAATTGCTGGCCCAGCTTGCTGAATCGCAAGGAGACAATGGCCGTGCGGAGCAGTGGCTACGAGAAGCGGTCGAAACGGCCGGTTTCGAGGGGGCGCGACCGCTCAGGCAGCTAGCGCGCCTTCGCTCCGAAGCCGGTGACGCGCGTGAGGCAGCAGAGCTTTGTGCGCGTGCTACGAAGGGTGTCCAGGTTTTCACTCGTCGGCCGTTGTGGGACATCCAACAGCGAAGTGGTGGTGCGGACAAACTGGAGCAGAGTCTTCGGCGGGCTGTGTCCGAAGCAGAATCTGCGTGGCACGGAGCCGACCCGCATGACCTCGTGTTGTTGGCCGAAGTGTGCGAGGACAAGGGCAGCCACTACGAGGCAGAGGCTTTTGCTGAGCGTGCAGCGTGCGCCGGAGACGCGTCCGCTTTTGGGAACCTCGTCGTGGTTCGTGGCAACAGCGGTCAGGATCAAGAGGCGGAAAGATTGGCGCGGCGCGCGACGGATGCCGGCGCCAGAAATTGCCTGATGATTGTGGCCGATGCGTACCCCGACGACCCCCGCTGGCAGCGAATTCGCCGGTTTGGGCTGGAGCCGGATGGCGGAACGGCCACGGATTGGTTCTAAGCTCGGTGGACGCGCGCCGATCGACTCGACTCGCGATTCGCGCGGTGCCCGGGACGGACGAGAACCCGGTTTCGGCTGCCGAGATCTACTGGCGGGTTGGCTTCGACGCGACGACGGCCGAGGTGGCTGGTTGACCTTTGTGCATCGTCGGATAGCCACGCAGGGCGTCGTGGACAGCCTCGGTGAGCCAGTTGGCGGCATTCAACAGCCGTTGCATCCGGTCCGGAGTGGTGCGAGGACTCCTTTACTCGGCCGGTATATGCTTTCACCGACCTGGGCAAACATGCCTGAGCATGCCGCTGGACCACCGGACTACTGGGGGTCAAGGGGTCGTCGGTTCGAATCCGGCCGTCCCGACCGGTTGACCTGGGGAGATGAAGATCATCCCAGGTAACGGCGGTAACATCCGGTAACGGATGATCTTTGTTGGCGGTAACGGCGTGGATGGTTTGCCGTTGACGTGCCTGTTGCACAACGCTCTGACCTGCCGCTTCGTCTG
Organism: Micromonospora sp. NPDC049662; assembly: GCF_040675055.1. Lineage (NCBI taxonomy): Bacteria > Bacillati > Actinomycetota > Actinomycetes > Micromonosporales > Micromonosporaceae > Micromonospora > Micromonospora sp. NPDC049662. The sequence continues at coordinate 205,615 of NZ_JBFAOC010000001.1, read as the reverse complement.
CGTCCTGGACGGAGCGGCAGGTCTGCTCTTTATTGCGCGTCAAGTGCTGCAGATGTTGCTAGCTGTCGCTACCTCCGATGCTGCGACACCGATGTACAGAGGATCGTCGGTGGCTCCAGCTCACGACGATCCGAGCCGGATCGAGCCGATCTTCCACCGCACGACGCCGACGAGGCGTGGCTTCTCGGAACGCTGGACTACGAGGACGCCGGCCGGCCCCGCTTTGATATCCGAGTGCGCTCCGCGACTACCGGGCTGGTCCAGGACGGCCCTTGTCCTCCCCGCAGGATCACGGAGGCGCGCACGGTATGGCTCCACGATCAAGGCATGATCGACGAGGCTTCTGCTCGCCCGTATCCTCAGCCGGTGCGGGGGACCCACCGCCGTCGCGAGGAGGTCGGCAGGTGTACAGGTATTTACGGCGGCGATGGGTGTTGGTCGGGCTCGTCGCTCTGGCCGTCGCGATCGTGGTGGCGTGGATCGTATGGCCCAACCCGACCACTGCGCCTCGGGAGCGACAATACCGCGATGTCACCGCCTGCTTGCTGACCGACAACAGGGGGCTGGCCAGCCGAGACGCGAGAGCCGCCTGGACTGGGATGCAACGCGCTTCGGTCGAGTCGCTGGTGCAGGTGCAGTACCTAGCCGCGGACGGCGTCCAAGATGAGTCCAATGTGGCTGCCTACTTCAACACGTTGGCTGCTCAGGGGTGCGAGATGGTCATCGCGGTCGGGGCTGCTCCGGTGGATGCGTTAATCGCCGGTAAGGACCGCTTTCCGGCTATTCGGTATGTGGTCGTGGATGGCGCGCCGAACGTGGGCGTGACCATAGTGGAGGCCGGCTCTCCAGATGAGATCGTCAATGGTGTTGCCGCGGCCGTCCGCACCTTGCCCGCTACGACCTAACATGTAAAAACTAGGCCACTGATGGCCATTGTTTTCTCAGCGAACGTCCAGGAAGCTTCCCGTTGCATGATCAAGCTACGGGGAGGGCTGCCATGGGCGGTCGGCATGATGCTGTTCGCGGGGCGTTGGCACGGCGGCGTGCCCGTATCTCGCGGAGGCCTGTGTATCGACGGGTCGCAACCGTTCTGGTGATCGTCCTGGTTCTCGGTGTTGGTGCTCCACGAGAGCCGCTGCCCATCGTGGCGGGCTCTGGCTTCCCGCTCAGTTGGTTCTGGTCACTGCTGGAGGCCCGACCGTCCTGGGCTTCAAGCAATCCGCCCACCCCGAAGCAGCAGGTGGGAAAGAACCCGCCGCGCAGTCACTATGCAGAGGCTCCGCTCACCGAGGATCGCAGCAAGCCCGTGCGGGCGAAGGGCGAGCTGGCGCGCTCTGAGCCCCACCGGCCCGAAAGCACGGTGCGCAAAGCCGGCGAGCCGTCGCGCGGATTCGAGCTCAAGACCAGCAAGCGGCAAGCGGCAGGCGCCACCGAGCAGACCGAGATGTTCCGTAACGCGGACGGCTCGTACACCCGGAGGGTCTACCAGCAGCCGGTCAACTTCCGGGCGGCGGACGGGTCGTGGCAGCCAATCGACGGCAAGCTGGTGCGGGGTGCCGACGGTCGGCTCCGGCCGCGGGCCAACGGGCAGAAGATCGAGTTCGACGCCTCGGGCGGTGATCCCGCAGCGCGCACGACAGGCACGACGCCATTGGTCAGCATGACCTTCGACGCAGGTCGAAGCCTTGCTTACCGGATCGCGGGCGCAGACATTGGCCTCCCCGAGGTGAGCGGCGAACTGGCGACGTACCGCCAGGTCTTCCCGAACGTCGACCTGAGACTTGCTACCGCAGGACGCGAGGTCAAAGAAAGTCTGGTCTTCCACTCAGCGGACGTTCCCACGGAGTACACCTATCCCCTCGCACTGATCGGGCTTACAGCCGCAGTCGATGGCGACGGGTCGGTGGTGTTCCGAGCGGCGGGGGGTCAGGAGGTCGCCCGGATGCCCGCAGCGTTCAACTAGGACGCCGCCGGTGACGCTTCTGGCGCCGGTGCGATGTCCCGCGACATCCGCTACTCCCTTGTCGACACCGCTGACGGCCCTGCGCTGAAGATGACGGTCGACGGCGCCTGGCTACATGACCCGAAGCGGGCGTTCCCGGTTGTGCTCGACCCGACCATCGCCACCACACAAGGCGATACCTACGTCCAATCTGGCAGCACCGAGTCTGACCGGTCGACCGAGGACAGTATCGGGATCGGCACATTCAACAACGGTGTGGCCAAGGCGCAGGGACTGCTACCGTTCCCGAGCTTCTCCACTGCCTACGCGGGCAAGAAGATCAGCACGGCCAAGCTCAACCTCTTCATGAGCTACCAGGGCCTCAACACCGGCTGCGAGGTCCACCGTTTCGACGTCTTCGCCGTCAAGTCGGACTGGTCTTCAACCGGCGTTCGATCCACGAATTTCCCGACATTGTCGAGTTCCATCGGTAACGCATCACCCACCAGCACTGCGGCCTGTGGTAACCAGGCGAAAATCCGGAACGTAGGCATCTGGGTGCCGGTCACGCTCAACGTGTCGGAGGTCAATAACTGGGTCACCGGCGGTGCCAACTACGGCCTCGCGCTGAAAGCCGAGAGCGAGACCAACGTCAAGGCGTGGAAGCGGTTCACCTCAGTCGATGCCGGCCTCGATAACTCAACGATGCGCTGTGCCCATGCGACCTACGGCTCGATCAAGTGTGATGCCTTCCTCGACGTCACCTACACGGACAATGTCCCGCCACAGCTCGACGTCCGCTACCCGGCCAACAACTACGCCGTCAATACGCTGACCCCGGAGCTCGCCGCCGCCGGGAGCGACCCGGACAGCTGGCCCAACAAGGGCTTGCGGTACAACTACTTCGTCTATGACGAGGCAGGTGCGCAGCTCAGCACCTCCGGTTGGGTGACCGCCGGCGTTTGGAAGGTGCCTGCTGGCGTCCTCGTCTGGGGCAAGACCTACCAGTACGCGGTGCAAGTCAATGACTACTCGTCCACCTCGGCCGTCGCCCCGGTGAAGTATGCGTTCACCACCCAGGTGCCACAGCAGATGGTGACCTCCGACCTGGCGCAGAACGGCGGAAAGGGTTACGAGCCGAGTACGGGTAATTACACCACCTCCGACACGGATGTGGAGGTGACGACGGTCGGTCCGGCGCTCAGCATCACGAGGGACTACAACAGCCTCGACACCCGCGTATTTGGGGCGTTTGGTCGAGGCTGGTCGTCGCTGCTCGACATGCAGGCCCGTGAGTCGGCCGACGCGAGTGGTGCCCTGCAAACGGTGGCGGTGCGCTACCCGAGCGGTGAGGATATCTCGTTCGGTCGCAACCCCGACGGCAGTTGGACACCGCCCTTGGGGCGATACTCCGTCTTCAAGGCGGTCACCGGCGGTTACACATTGACCGACAAGGACACCACTACGTACGAGTTCACCCAGGCGGCGACCGGTGGAGTCTACGGCCTGACCCGGATCACCGACGCTGCGGGCCGTTCGCTGACCGTGCACTACGACGCTGCTGGGTTGGTCGACGAGGTGCGATCCGTGGCCTCAAGTCGCGCACTCCGCATATCGTGGTCGCGTCCACCGAACTCGACGTATCCACACGTCTCGGCAATTACCACGGACCCGGTCGTCAAGGGCGACGCGGCCAGCGCGGTGACGTGGACCTACAACTACGACGGCGACCTGCTGACGAACGTTTGTCCGCCTTCTGGGGCCGCGAACTGTTCCAGCTACCAGTACACGCTGACGCCGCAGCACGCCACCACTGTGCTCAACACCGACCCGTATTCGTTCTGGCGGCTCAACGAGAGCCCTGGTGCGACGGTCGCACAGAGCGCGGTGCTGAGCAACGACGGCGTGGACAACGCCACCTACGCCAACGTCACCCTCGGGAGTTCCGGCCCGGTGGCTAGTTCGACCTCCACGGCAGCAAGCTTCAACGGCACGTCGTCGTCGGTGAAACTGCCGGCGAAGCTGGTGACCGAGGCGTCGTACCAATCGATCAGCATGTGGTTCCGCACGAGCAGCCCCACCGGCGTGCTTTTCAGCCATCAGGTCGACCCGGTCAGTGCGGGTGCCACGACGACCAAGACCTACACCCCGACTCTCTACGTGGGGTCGGACGGTAAGTTGCACGGACAGTTCTGGACGGGCAGCACCGCGAACACCATGGCCTCGCCCAACACGGTAGTCGACGGTCAGTGGCACCACGTTGCCTTGGCCGGCAATGGCGGCAACCAGGCCCTCTACGTCGACGGTGCCCGCGTCGCCACGCTGACCGCCACGATCAATCTTGACCTTGGCATGACGAACGGCTATGTGGGTGCCGGCTTCCTCGGCGGCGCTTGGCCTGCGCAACCGAACACCGCGGCCACCGCCACGTTCTTCAACGGGTCGATCGCCGATGTGGTCTTCCACAATCGGGCCATCACAACGCCCACGGCGACCTCCCTGCACAGCAGTGGTGTTGCGGCTGACCCCTTGCTGACGCGGATCACGACGCCCGGTGGTCGGGTCCAGGCCGTCGTCGAGTACGACGCGGTGACGGGCCGGGTCAAGCAGGTCACCGACGAAATCGGCGGAACGTGGAAGATCGGAACACCGACCGTCGGTGGGTCCAGCCTGGTGTACGTGTCGTCGGTGCTCGGGTCGCAACCGGAGCACTATTTCCGGCTTGCCGACATTCAGGCACCCACCCAGCCGGTGAACGAGGTGCGCGGCGAGTTCGACGAGGCGCGGTATCGAAACGTCACGTTCAACACGACCCAACCCAACACGACGAGCCCGTTCGCCGATTCGTACGGGGCAGTGTTCAACGGCACCAACGCTTATGTCGAGCTGAACACCATGGCGGACCTCGGCGGCGGTCCGTACGACGCCACCAAGTCGGTCGAGATGTGGTTCAAGACCCCGGCAGGCAGCGCCAAGAGCGGCGTGCTGCTGGGCTACACCAACGGCCAGATGGACTTGCCGCCGTCGACGACGGGGGCGACCACCTGGACGCCAGCTCTCTATGTCGGTGGGGACGGCTATCTGCGCGGCGAGTTCTGGGCCCCGTCATCACCCGTCGTCCAGTCCCCGTCGAAGGTCAATGACGGTAAGTGGCACCACATCGCCGTCACCCAGACTCCGAGCCAGCAGTTGCTCTACCTTGATGGAGACATGGTCGGAGGCCATGCCGGCACTGTTCAAGACCTGGCCAGGGTGGCCGCATACCTCGGTACGGGCATCACCAAGGGCTGGCCCGGATCCACGCAGGATGTCTCCTACTTCACCGGGAACATCGCCGAGGTGGCCTTCTACAAAACGCCGCTGAGTGCCGCGGAGGTCGACCGGCACTGGAAGGCGTCGAAGAGCACCACACAGCCTGGCTCCGGCACCACCGGGTCGACGCTGACCTCGATTACCACGACGACGGTCACCGACCCGAAGGGCAAGACCTCTACGCAGGTCTTCGACCTGGTCAACGGTAACCGGCTGATCGCGTCCACCGACGTATTGGGCAACACCACCACTTACGGGTACGACATCGGCGGCTTCGGTTCCGTGACCTACGATCCGCTGCGGAACAAGACCGAGACCGGCCGCGACGTACGGGGAAACACGGTCCGTACGAGCGCGTGCCTCACGTCGACAACATGTAAATCGGCCTATTACAACTACTATCCGGATGCGACAAGCATTAACCTTGCACCGGATCCACGTAACGATCAACTGATTGAATACCGCACGGCCAACTCGTACAGCCCGACCGATCCGATGTTCCTCACCCGGTTCGGATACGACACCGCCGGCAACCGAACGAGCACCACGACGCCGCCCGTCGCGGGCTTTCCCGATGGCAAGACCACTACCGTCACCTACACCAGCGCGACCACCGCAGCGGTTGGAGGCGGAACGACGCCGCCCGGACTGCCGGTGACGACCAGGTCCGCTGGCGGCGCCACCCAGACCAACGAGTACAACTCCGCGGGTGATTTGGCACGGATCACTGACGGAGCGGGACTGGTGACCGAATTCGCTTACGACGGCCTGGGTCGGATCACCGCCAAGACCGTCAAGACCGAGACCCTGGGGGACCTGACCACCTCCATGAGGTACGACGCGGAGGGCCAGGTCGTCGAACAGACCGAGCCCCCCGTGCTGAACCAGGTCACCGGTGCCGTGCACACCGGCCGAACGTCGACCGACTACGACCCCGACGGCAACGTCACGGGACGCCGGGTGCAAGACCTGACCGGCGGCGACGCGGAACGTGCGGTCCAGAGTTTCTACGACGACCACGGCAGGATGATCAAAACGGTCAATCCTGCGGGGGTGGTCACCCTGCTCGAATACGACGTCTACGGCAACACCACGGCCGAGGTCACCTGCGACAGTTCACCATCACCTGGCGATCCCTGCCCCTCCGGGGACGTGCTGCACGCGGTACGGAAGACCTTCGACGGCGAGGGCAACGACCTCACCACCACGATCACCGGCGCCGACGGCACCACCACCCAGGTCAGCTTCAAGGCGTACTTCCCGGACGGCAATCTCGCCTCCGACACGGACGCCATGAATTACACGACGAACTACACCTATAACGGCAACGGCACGCTGCGCCGGGTCACCCGCACCGACGGCACCCGAACGTACGTGCTCGAGGAGAACATCCACCGGCCAGACGGGGAATTGGAGAGCCAGGAGACCAACAACGGCGCGACCATCACCTCATACACCCGCGACCCTGCCAACCGGGTTGTGCAGATCAGCGCGACGGCGCCGGCGGACGTCTACAACAACACTGAACGTGTCACCAGCTTCAGCTTCGACGCCGATGACCATGTGCTGGCCACTCGAACAAGCGACCGCGGCGGCGCGTCAGTTCTGCAGACGACCAACCGTACTTACGATCCACTCGGCCGAATGAAGTCGGAACGGATCGCCACCGACCCCTCAGTCTCGCCTAACGCCTGGTTCAAGCTTGACGAAACCAGCTTCAGCGACGGATACAACGTCGCCTACGACTCGACAGCATCGGCCAGCAAGGCGACCGGCGGAGCCGACGTGACCATGTCCGGGGGCGTCGCCACGTTCAGTGGTGGCCGAGGTCTCCGAATCGGCGATCATGCCATCGACACTGCCAGATCGTATTCGATCTCTGCCTGGGTGAAGCCAAAGGACTTCCTCAAGGACCAGACCGCGCTGACTCAGCTCGGCTTCTACGGGACCGCGTACTACCTTGAGTACAACAAGACCCTGAACAAGTGGGCCTTCCGCGTGCCGTCGTCAGACTCGGCCACGCCGTCGGCCATCTACTCGGCCACCTCCAGCAACGCGTTGGTCGCAAACAGTTGGGTTCATCTGGTTGGTGTCTACAACGCCACCAGTAAGGCGCTCAGCCTCTACGTCAACAACGTCGCCGGTACCGGGGCCACCAACCCGACCCCGTTCGCATCGCAGTCGCCGACCATCGGCGGCGGCTACCTCGGCATGGGTGCCTACGCCAGCTACAGCGGCTCCATCGACAACGTGCAGCTTTACCAACGAGCCCTGTCCGCCGCCGAGATCAACACGCTCTACGCCGGAGGCAACGGCCGCACCGGTGAGGCACTCGCGTCGACCACCGGCCTGACGACCAACTACACGATCGACAAGCTGGGCAACACGACCGCCACCACCGACCCGAAAGGCAAGACCACCAGCTACGAGTACGACGAGGCCGGCCAGTTGGTAAAGACGGTGGAGCCGTCCGTGACTGCCGAGGTGTTCGGCACGGCAGGTGTAACCGTCGTCCCGGTCTCCCGTATCGGCTACAACACCTTCGGCGAGATAGTCGAGACACAGGACCCACTCTCGAATGTCACCCGTACCCGAGTCGACCCTCTCGGCCGGCCCACCGAGGTGATCGCACCGGACTACACACCGCCCGGCGGTACGCCAATCGTGGGGGCCTCGGTGATCACCAACTACGACAAGCTCGATCGGGTGCGCTCGGTGACCAACGCCGACGGTAAGACGACGAGCTATGAATACGACGCCCTCGGCAATCGGGTCGCAGTCACCGATCCGCGGGGCAAGGTGTCCCGAGCGAGCTACGACAAGCTCGGCCGCGTTCTGGACTCGATCGACCCGACCGGTGCCAAGCAGTCGTCGACGTACGACCTGATGGACCGCCCGCTCACCACGAGCCAGGTGGTCCGCCAGACCGGCGAGACCAACACCACCAACTATGACTACGGCACCGGCGCGCTCGGTCAGGGCCCGTGGCCCCAGTCGGTGACCACCGCCGCAGGCGTGAAGACATCGAGCACCTACGACTTCACCGGCGCGCCACTGACCACCACCGACGGTGCGAACAATCAGACCAAGTACGAGTATGACGGACTTGGCCGCGCCACCAGGATCACCATGCCGGATGGCACCGCGCAGACCGCCAGCTACGACCCCCTCGGCCGACTCAGGCAGCAGCAGGACCTGGATGCCGCAGGAACCGTACTCGTCACCCGATCAAAGGGTTACGACGACAACGGCAACCTGACGTCGTCGACGGACGGGCGCACGACCACCACCACCTTCGAATACGACGCGATGAACCGACTGACGAGCGAGAGCCAGCCGGTCACCGCCACCACCGCGATCACGACCAGCTTCGGATACGACGCCGCAGGTAACCAGACTCGCTTTACCGACGGCCGGGGCAACCAGTTCTGGACCACCTACAACACCTGGGGCCTGCCCGAATCGCGAATCGAACCATCGACCCCTGCCTACCCAAACCTGGCCGACCGCACCTTCACCACGACCTATGACAAGGCCGCTCGGGTCGTCGACCAAATCGCTCCCGGCGGGGTAAGAACCAGCAACAGCTACGACGACGCTGGCCGACTGACCCGACAGTCCGGCACTGGTGCTGAGGCCACCACGGCCGACCGGACCTTCGACTACGACGACGCCGGCCGGCTCACCGGATTCGCGGTCCCGGCCGGCACGGCAGACGTCTCGTACGACGACCGCGGCCTACCGTTGTCCATCACCGGTCCCGGCGACTCGTCCTCGTTCACCTACAACAAGGACGGAAAGACGGCCTCGCGCACCGACGCCGCCGGGAGCAGCAGCTACACCTACGACACCGCTGGCCGGTTCCGGACGGCGACCAACACCGCCACCGGCGTCAACCTCGTGGTCGGCTACAACAACATGTCGCAGATGTCGTCGATCAGTTACAACTCCGGCAACGTGCGGAGCTTTGGATATGACGCGATGCACCGCCTCAAGTCCGACACTCTGAAAAACGCCGCCGGCACCACCACCCTCGGCTCGATCACCTACGGCTACGACAACAACAACAACGAAACCTCGAAGGTCACCACCGGCTTCGCCGGGTCCAGCGCCAACACCTATACGTACGACCTCGCCGACCGGCTGTCGACATGGAACAACGGCAGTACCACCATCGGCTACACATACGATGGAGCAGGCAACAGGACCCAAGCCGGCGGGAAGATCTTCACCTACGACGCGCGGAACCAGCTCTCGACGCAGAGCGGTGGGATCTCGTACGCGTACACCGCACGCGGGACCTTGCGCCAGACCAGCTCAGCGGCAGGAGCGTTCACCACCACCACCGACGCCTTCGGCCAGGTGGTTTCCCAACAGTCGGCCGGAGGCACCCGCACCTACTCCTACGACGGGCTTGGTCGCGCCGTCGTACCGGGATTTCGATACACAGGTCTCGACAATGATCTAGCCCAGGACAGCGGGGCGACCTACACCCGTGGCCCTGACGGTTCGCTGCTCGCGGCCGGCACCGGCACCGGCACGGGTTCTCGGTACGTCTGGACAGACCAGCATGACGATGTCGTGGGCCAATTCACCGCCACCGGCACCACTCTTTCCGGGTCGACCACCTATGACCCCGTTGGCACCGTCGTCGCTTCGTCCGGTCTAGTCGGCAGCTTGGGCTACCAGTCCGAGTGGACTGACAACCTGACAGGGCGGGTCAACATGCTCGCCCGCTGGTACAACCCGGATACCGGTCAGTTCGACACCCGAGACACTGCGTCCAACAATCCGGTGCCCGACTCGGTCAACGCCAACCGCTTCCAGTACGGCGACGCGAACCCGTTGACGACGACGGACCCGACTGGACACTGGGGCCTTTCGAGCCTCAAGTCGGCCTTCCGTAGCACCGTGTCTGTGGTCACCAACCCTGTGGCGGCGATCCAGAGCACCTATCGGGCGACGACGACCCTGGCAAAGAGCTCCTACCAGGCGTTCAACTACGTCCGATCCGGTAAGGCGTGGCAGGACGTCAAGAAGACAGCGCGCAACGTCAAGAACAACCTGAAGAAGGCCGCCCATGCCGTCAAGGACACCACGGTCCGTTGGGCGAAGAAAAAGATCCAAAAAGTTAAGGACGCGTATCACGACGCCAAAAAGTGTGCCTCTGGCGGCGTCAGGAAATGCGTGAAAGAGACTGCGAAGAAGGCGGCAAAATCCGCTGTCACTAACCTCAAATCGACAGTGGAGGCGATCAAGAAGGATCCGTGGAAGTTCGCGGCGACGGTGGCCGTGGGTATCGCGGCGACAGTCGCAGTGGGCGCTCTCTGCGCCACCGGCGTCGGGTGCCTGATCCTGGCCGGCGCCGCCGCCGGAGCGATGTCCGCTGGTGCCGGATACATGGTCGACGTGGCTCGGGGTGACGAGAAGTTCTCATTGGGCAACCTAGCCAGCACGATGATTGAGGGCGGCCTGGACGGCGGTCTATCGGCCGGCGTGAGCAGGCTGACCGGAGGTGCGACGAAGCTCGCTGGTGGTGGAGCCAGTCGGGCGCTCGGCGGCAAGAGTGGCAGAAGCGCGACGCCGAGCCGGCCGCAGCGCGGCGAGGGACGACAGGGCGTCTCGGGTTGCAACACCCCGCGGCACAGCTTCGATCCGGCCACCCGCGTTCTGATGGCCGACGGCAGCACCAAGGCGATCAAAGACATTGCACTGGGCGACAAGGTGGCGGCGACCGACCCCGAGGCTGAGAAGACTGCGGCCAAGAGCGTGACCGCCCTGCACGTCAACCAGGACCGAGACCTCACCAACGTCACAGTGCGTGATGCCAACTCGGGTAAGTCGACGGTGCTGAAGACCACGCAACACCATCCGTTCTGGGACGCGACCGACCGCAAGTGGGTGGACGCGGCTGAGCTGAAGGTCGGCCACCGCTTGCTCGTGCACGACGACAAGCGGCTGGAGGGTGACGGCACCGGCGCTGGCATGGGTGGTGGGGGACCTGGAGTGCAGGTGACCGTGGTCGAGGTTGAGAACCTCGACGGCGACGCCGAGATGCGCGACCTCACCGTCGCCGACATCCACACCTACTATGTGATGGCCGGCGACGACCCGGTACTAGTCCATAATTGCGGCGGAGGCGAAGACGGCCACAATGCGGCGTGTCAATGCGCCACTGGCGGCCGACCGATCGGGGCCGATGGGCGGTTCCTGGCAAATCCCAATACGCCCGTCCCAGGTGCGGTGGACGCCAACGGTATGGTGCGCGGTACGAACGCGCCCGGTTACACGACGAGCCGGGGCGGTTGGCGGGCAGATACGACGAATGACGCCTGGGCGAACGGTACCCCGGGACCCAGCGGGGGCGTGATCTGTCCACGCCAGGGTCCGAATTGCGCGGGCGAAGTCTTCCGTAATCCGGCGGCCGGCCAGCCCTCCGGCGACATGGGTCACTACCCCACGGCACATACGAATCGTCTATATCCAGAGAGCATGAGTCGCGCGGATTTCTTAGATGAATATCAGAAAGATGTGCGAATAGAATGCATTCCATGTAACCGAGGTGCCGGTAACCGCCAGGACGGGTAGGGTGTCGAGGTGCCTATACTGATCGATCATCTCGAGCGCCGCCTGGGGCAGCTGACCGGTGGCTGGAAGGGTACTGCGCGCAACGGACTTCCAACGGTCAACGTGGCGTACCTTACCGGTGGCATCTTCGCGGCTACCACCGGCTACGCCACCGTGGGGCTCAGTCGTGTGCCGCTGCACCGTCCAGGTCACGACGCGCACCTCTTCCTGGAGTTCATCGCCGCCGAGCATGGCCCTGCGGATGTGACACACAGTATGTTCCCTCGGGCGTTGGAATTTGTCGTGTCGAGGTGCCTTGATGCCCGTGAAGCGGTCCTTCGAGGCAATGTCATACCTCTACCCAAAGACATCGTCGGTGATTCCGGTTTCGCCTCGCTTTATGCGGCGCTGCCCGTTTACTACGACCCCGATTTTAAGTCGGTCATCCTTGAGAATGGTGATGCGGTTGCTATCGTGTGGCTAATCCCCGTCACTTCTGGTGAAGCGCAATTCGTTGCGGATCATGGATGGGAGCGGTTTGAGCAGATATTGCTCCAGCGTGATCCTGATCTGATGGATATGAATAGGGAGTCGATCGTCTGAGGACGATTCGGTGACCACAGCGTCAATAACCAGTATTTATCTTCGCACAGTGGGTCACCGATCCGGCTGCTGTAACCGTGTTCCGCCCGAGCGGCACTCGGGAACAGGAGTAGTCGCGGAGTGACCGAAGAGACCGTTGTCCGCCTAGCCGACGGGTACATCGACCGTGTTTCGTCAGAGGGTGAGCTGAAGTGGCCGCTTCGGATGGAGCTGCACCATGCGCTCGAGCAGGTTACGGGCGGCGGCAGTTGGCGTTCGTACCTGCGGCTATCAGCATCGTGTGCGGTGAAGGCATGGCCAGTCTGGCAGGAACGCTTCGTCGAACCGCTTCCCTTTTGCGGTCCCACACCAGGCGCCACGCCCGAACAGCCTCAACTGGGCTTGGTCTACAACTCGGTCCAGCTCAACCGTCTTGCGACGTTCCTCGACAATCGGATGCGTACCGGTCCCGAGACGTTTCCTGCGGTCGCCGCGGGTTTGGCGTGCTGGGCTACCAACCGGGACGTGCTATGGGGCGGGCTAGTGCTGCCCGCAGGCGCCGATGAGGCGGAGGTCGACTCTGAGGATTGGGAACCTTCCTACTTCGCCTCCATCGCCTTAGCTGGCGGAGCCATCTGGGAGACGCCCAGTAACTCTGCTCTTCGTCGCGATTTCTGGTTGTGGTACCTCCGTGTAGCGGTGCCCGCCAGCTACGGTGCCTGAAGACAGATCCCCACCTGTCGGCGCTCGAGCAACTGGCGAGCGATCGGCTGCTGACGAGGCGCGTGCGCGGGCCAGGTATGAAGGGCGGGCACCAGAGCTACCTGGACCCGATGTCAGGGCGGGTTCTTGACCGGTTGCCGTAACGAGCTCGGTAACGGCTCGGGACTGGCACCCGAGGAGCGGCCGGCATGAGGCGGCAGAGGGCGTCAAAAAGGGATGCCCATTTGCTCGTATCTGCGGATGTATCAATCGGTTCTGGCATCCCGTGACAGAATCGTTGTAAACTGGGGGTCAAGGGGTCGTCGGTTCGAATCCGGCCGTCCCGACGCAGGTAAGGGGCCATCTCGGAAGATCGAGACGGCCCCTTTGTCGTACCTGGGTGACCAACTGAGTGACGACGAGCGCGAGCAAGGCACGGACGTCTGTGGACTCCTACGTACTGCTCGACTGCTCCCGTCTGCTGTTGGCGCAGATCACCAACGGCTAATGGTTCCTTCGGGACGAAGCGGTAGAAGGTGAAGTGGGGATCGCTGTCGTGGCAGCATGCGGCGGTGACCTTCGATGATGACCGGTACCTGGATGCCTTCGTCGACTACAGCAGGGGGCATCATTTCGTTCGGTTAGACGTCGAAGTGCCAGCGGAGACTCTGACCGAAGGGTTGGCCGGTCCCGATGACGACGTGCCGCACGGCTCGCTGTGGTTGTCGGCGGACCGGGCCGAGTCGCTGGCTAGGTCGTTGCTCAGTTGCGCGGCAGAGGTGAGGGAGCAGAGCCGCAGGCGCGAGGCGTGAGTGACTAACGGGTGACGATCGGGTTAGACGCCGACGGACGAGCATGGACACCGTGGGACCCATCCGACAGCTCAGCGCAGTTGAAACAGCAAGTCACCGATCCGTGTTGGTTGCCTGGGGGTCTCACAAACACCGGTTGAGGGTGTCAGCGCACCACGGCGCGGCGCGGAGCCGACACCACTTTAGTGAGCACACGCCGCAGCACCAGCCCATGGTGTTGAGCCAAGCCCAGCAGGGCGGGCGCGAGGGCGGTGGTCGCCGTGGCTAAGCACCGCGCAGACAGTGTCGGCAACCCCGACGAGCAGAGCACGACGACTGCCCCCACGATCGGACGTCGTCGGGCTGCTCCCGGCCCCCAAGGCCTGTCGGTGTGGGCGACCGCCCAGTCCACCGGCCCGGTCCAGCGCCGCGGCCGGTACGTCCGCGAGTCCGTGCGGCGCCCGGCGCGGATGCTCCCGGCGATCGCCGCGCACGCCGTCACCGCCTACACGCAACCAGCGGACTTGGTGCTCGACCCGATGTGCGCTATCGGCACCACTGTGGTCGAGGCGATCCACATCGACGTGCCGGCGAAGCGTACCGACACCCTCCGACAGCATCGGGCCGGCCGGGGAAAATATCGATACTCGTCTAATTGGTCGTTCCTCGCTCCATCTGACGGTGACGGGTCCCGCCGGGCGTATCAACCGCGCCGCGCCGCGCTCCTGAACAACGTCATCGCGTCGGCCCGGTAGGAGACAACGCGGGTCGGCGGTCCCTCGACGATGGGAGAAGCCTGTCATGGGCAACGTAGGAAGATACGTCCGCCGCTCGGCGCTGGCCGTGCTTACCGGCACGGCGCTGGCCGCGCTGCTGGCGGTCACCACGGCCGCCGCCGCGCCGGTCGACGCGCGGCAGGACAAGGCCGCGGCGGCCCGCACCGACGTCTACATCCGGGACGTCACCGCCGACGTCGGCGTCCAACCCCACTCGCTCAACCCGCTGTGGGCCAGCCCCGACATCAAGGTCTGCCCGACCGCCGTCGAGTGTGCCGTCAGCCAGAACCCGATCGTCGGCGTCACCAACTACATCTTCATCAAGCTGCGTAACCCCGGCCCGTACGGTTCCGGCACCGGCAGCGGCGTGCTGCGGATTTACCGGACGACGCCGGGTGGCGGTGCCGTCTGGCCGACGCACTGGACCCAGATCGGCGCGATGAACGTGACCGTCTTCGCCGGCACCACGACCGTGACGATCCCGTGGACCGGGGTGCCCGGACCGGGCCACTTCTGCCTGCTGGCCAGGTGGGTGTCGTCCACCGATCCGATGACCTTCGAGGGTCCGGACATCAGCACCAACACCCGCAACAACAACAACATCGCCTGGCGCAACGTCGACTCGGTGCGGCTCGTCGCGGGCGGGACGCCGGTCGTGCGGCCGTTCGCCATCGGCAACTCGCTCCGGGTGGCGACCAAGAACGACCTGGTCTTCACGCAGCCGGGGGAGCCGATTCAGGCCGTGGGCGGCCGGGTCGTCGTCGACCTCGGGCCGACCCTGTTCGAGCGGTGGCAGGCCGGCGGCAAGGTCGGCACCGGCATACGCGAGGTCGGCAGGAACCAGCTGGAGGTCGTCGAACCGGCGAAGGCCCGCCTCGGCAACCTGCTGCTGGAACCGGGTGAGCGGGTCGAGTTCTCCCTCACCTTCGCGGCCGCGGTCGCCTCGGACAAGGAGTTCGCGCTCGATGTGACCCAGTTCGGTCCGGACACGAGCGGTGCGGAGCGGACCGACCTCGGTGGTGTGGAGTACCTGATGAGCGTCGGGAAGCAGTAGCCCCGGCCACCAGCGGGGGTCGTGGGCCTGGGCAGCCCGCGACCCCCGTCGCCGCGCGCTCGCCAGGACGCTCTGGGCGTCCCGGGTGCGCGCCGCCGTCCCAGGTGGACGGTGGGTCAGCGCAGCGAAACCCAGGTGGTGGCCACCGAGTAGCCGTCGGTGTGGGCGCGCAGCCGGACCGGGCCGGGCGGGGGAGCGCCCAGCGAGAAGAAGCCCACCGCGTCGACCGGTGCCTCCGCGTACGTGCCCGAGGCGGTCTGCGCGGACACCCGCCCCCCTCGGGGCGGGGCGAGTTGACCGACGATGCCGGCGTCGGTCACCTCGATCTCCAGCGTCACCACCGCACTGCGGAACGACAGCGTCCGCGTCGACTCGGCCGACCGGGTCAGCGCGGGCGCCGCGTCGCACGCCGAGTCGAACGTCAGCTCGGCGAGCGCCACCTCCGCGTCGACGTTTCGCCAGGCGAACGCCGCCCGCGCGGCGGTCAGGAACTCCTCCGGGACCGACCCGACCTCCCGCAGCGCCGCACCCAGCTCGGCGGTCAGGGCCGCGTCATCGGCCGGCGGCAACGGCTCCATCGCGTTCACCTCCGTTCGTCCGGGTTGCGGCCGTTCCGAGAAACGGGGCGAGCGCCGGGCAGTCCCGTAGCCGACGCAGGCATCTGGCCTGGGTCGGCCCGATGCTGCCGACCGGCACGCTCAGCCGTTCGGCGATCTCCCGGTAGCTGGCCGGCGGGTCGGCGGTCAACAGGGCCAGGAGCTTCTGGCAGCGCGGTGGCAGCTGCGCGAAGCCCTCCCGCAGTGCCTGCCGCCGCTCCGCGCGCAGCAGCTCCTCGTCGGGGGCCGCCACGTCCGCCGTGCGGGAGAAGCCATGGTACGCGTCCAGCGCGTCATCGTACGGGTCGAAGAGCTGGGTGCGACGGCCGAGGCGGGACATCCGGTAGCACTCGCGCCGGGCCGTGGTCGCCAGCCAGGAGGCGAGCGCCTGCGGGTCGCGTATCCGGCTCAGCTGCTCGACGAGACGCAGCCAGACGGTCTGGTTGACGTCGGCGGCGTCGGCGCGGCTCAGGTCGTACGACCGGATCACCGAGTAGACGAGCGGGGTGTACCGGTGGACCAGCTCCACCCACGCCGACTCGTCCCCGCCCGCCGCGGCGGTCACCAGGTCGGTTGCGCTCGGGTCGGTCACGGCGACGCCGTCCGCCGGCTGGTGCGGCACTGCTCCGTCGCTCGCGGCCGCTCGTTCCCGCCGCGGCAACGCTGCACCCGGCACCGGCCGGGGCCACCGCACGGTGCTGCTGATCGGCTCGCGGCCCGGTCGCTCATTCGACGAGCACGCCGTAGTCGGGGTGCCAGCGCGGCGCCGCGAGCAGCGCCAGCCGGGCCGCGTCGGCGCTCAGGCCGCCGGCGGTCATCAGGGCGGCGAGCCGACCGGAGACGTGCGCCGTGGCGAACGAGGTACCGGCCCAGGTGGCGAAGCCATGGAACACCCGGGTCGGGCGGCCCGGCAGCGGCATCTGCCCCTCGACGTACGTGCTGTGGCGCTCGCCGACCGCGCAGACGTCGACCCACGGCCCGTACCCGCTGTAGGTGGCCGGCACCACGCCACCGGAGCCCTGGCTGACCGCCGCCACCGCAACGACCTGGCCCAGCGCGGCGGGCCAGATCGGCCGGCTGGTGCCGGCGTTGCCCGCCGCTGCGACCACGGCGTTCGTCGCGGGTAGCGCGGCCACGGCGTTGGCCAGGGGCAGCGACGGCCTGTCGTCCTGGGTGAATCCGCCCAGCGACAGGTTGACCACGGACACCGCCGGCGCGAGCCGGGCCATCGCGGCCACCACCGACGCCTCGTCGCCAATGCCGGTGGCGGTCAACGCCTGCTCCGGGTCGACCCGGACTCCCGGCGCGGCCTGCCGAACCACGCCGGCGATGAAGGTGCCGTGCCCGCCCTGCGGGGCGAGTACGTCGGTGTGCACGTAGAGCGGGTCCTCGTCGTCGACCTCCGGCAGGTACGCCCCGCCGAGCCACTGTGGGTGGTAGCCGCCGGCCTGCCGCCAAATGCCGGTGTCGCAGATCCCGACGGTCACCCTGGCGCCCTCACCCAGCCGGGCCGGGTCCGGCGGCGGCAGCGCGGCGACCGTCGTGGGCGGGCTGCCCGGGTTGCCCATGATGTTGCCGCAGCCCAGCAGCACGTGGTGCGGCTGCACATTCGGCACCGGCCGCCCCGGCCACTGTTGGGGGTCGCGCAGCTTGGTCACGAGCGCGGGAACGTCGGTCTCCCGGTCGAAGAGCAGCCGGGTGACCCCGGCGAAGCCGTCGCCCACGGCCACCACGTGTCCGCGGGCACGCAGCCAGGCGGTGACCCGCTGGGCGTCGGCGTCGGCGGCGAGCAGCTGCCGTGGCCGGTAGAGGAACTCCCGGCCCGGTGTGGTGTGCCGGCGGACGTTCTTGTCGGCAGCCAGCGCCTCGTCGAAGGCGCGCTGGTAGGCGTCGTCGTCCCCGCTGCCGGCGCGGGCCGGGGCCGCACGGGACCCGACGGCGAACGACGCTGCGGCGGCCAGCGCGGACGCGGCCAGCAGTCGCCGTCGGGACAGTTGGCCGGC
This sequence comes from Micromonospora sp. NPDC049662, assembly GCF_040675055.1. Taxonomy (NCBI): domain Bacteria; kingdom Bacillati; phylum Actinomycetota; class Actinomycetes; order Micromonosporales; family Micromonosporaceae; genus Micromonospora; species Micromonospora sp. NPDC049662. The sequence continues at coordinate 187,290 of NZ_JBFAOC010000001.1, read as the reverse complement.
CGGGCGCGGCGCGGCGGGATGGTCAGGCGACACGGGTCCTCCATGCGGTCGGCAGAAGCGCCCGCCACTGGCCGGTGTGGCCACGTTTCCCGGGTGTCGTCGATTCTTCCAAAGCATAGGTGCGTGTCAATGGCGTTAATGGTGGGTGCAGATTCCCGACAGGCCCGCAGAGACATTGACGGCTGGGCATCAGTTCGGGGACTCTGTGGGGCATGCCCGACAGCACCGGTTCCGGTGCCGGCACGGCTCAGGCGGCGCTTGACGCCGTCCAGCGCTACCCGCGCGAGGCGATCGCGATCGCCCAGCGGGTGCTGGCCGCCGCGCCCACGGCCGGGGCCGACGAGCGCTCCACCGCTGAGCGGGCCGTCGGTCTGGCCCTGCGAGAGCTCAACGACCTGTCCGGCGCCCTGCGCCACCTGCGCCGCGCGGTCCGGGCCGCCGGCACGCCCCGGAACCGGGCGTTGGCCCGGATGAGCCTGGGCTACGTGTTGGCCAACGCCGGCCACACCGCTGCGGCGCTGCGCGCGGTGACCGCCGCGCTGCCGCAGCTCGTCGGTGCCGACGCGGGGCGGGCCCGGATGCAGCGGGGCGTAGTGCTGCACTACCGAGGTCGCTACGACGAGGCGGTACGCGACTACGGCCTGGCCGTCGACATCGCCCTGCGCGAGGGTGATCTGTTGCTGGAGGCGCGGGCGCGCAACAACCGGGGGCTGCTCAACGCCCACCGGGGCGCCGCCGGCGGCACCGACGACGACCTGTCCCGCGCGGCAGCCGCCTTCCAACGGCTGGGCCTGGACCTCGCGGCGGCCGACGCCCGTTGGAACTGCGGCATCGCGGCCGGCCAGCGCGGCGACATCGCCGGCGCGCTGCGCTGCTTCGCCACGGTCGACGAGGAGTACCGGCGGCTCGCCGTACCCCGGCCGGCGCTGCTGCTGGACCGCGTTGAGCTGCTGCTGTCGGTGCCGCTGGTCGACGAGGCGGTGGTGGTCGCGACGGCGGCCGTCCGGGAACTGCGGCGCCGGGGCATGGCCTCCGACCTCGCCGAGGCGCTGCTGGCCCGGGCCCGCGCGGCGCTGCTCGCCGCGGACCTGGATACCGCGACCGAGGCTGCCGCCGCGGCCCGGGCCCGGTTCCGTCGCCAGGGCCGGCGCACCTGGGCCGTCTTCGCCCGGCACGTCGAGCTGCGCGCCGAGTACCGCCGGGGCACCCGCTCGGCACCCCTGTTCACCGCCATGGTGCGTACCGCCGATCAGCTCGACGCCACCGGGTGGCCGGGTCCGGCGCTGACCACCCGGATCGAGGCCGGCCTGGTGGCCGCCGCGCTGGGACGGCCAGGCCGGGCCCGGAACCTGCTGGCGGTGGCCGCCCGGGCCCGCCGTCGCGGCACCGCCGACCGGCGAGCACAGGGCTGGTACGCCCTGGCCCTGTCGCGCCGGCTCGACGGGGACGAACCCGGGGCCGCCCGGGCGCTGCGCCGCGGGCTGGTCGTGCTCGACCGGCACCGCATGTCGCTCGGCGCCACGGAGCTGCGTGCCCACAGTGGAGCGTACGGTCAGGAATTGGCGGCCGAGGGCCTCGACATCGCGGTCCGGGCGGGCGCGCCGGGGCGGGTCCTGGCGTGGGCGGAGCGGTGGCGGGCCAATGCGCTGCGGGCCCGGCCGGCCCGGCCTCCGGCCGACCCCGACCTGGTGGCGGCGCTCGCTGAGCTCCGACTGGTCAGCGGCCTGCTCGAAGACGAGGTGCTGGCCGGTCGCCCGGCAACCGCCCTGCGCGGCCGGCAGGCCCGGCTGGAGCAGCGCATCCGGGACCTGGCCCGGCGGGTGCCCGGTGGGGGCCCCGTGCTGGCCCCGCCCGGGGTGGGCGCGCTGGCCGCGCGGCTCGGCTCCCGGGTGCTGGTCGAGCTGGTGGCCCATGGCGACCGGATCCGGGCGGTGCTGGTCCGCGACGGCCGGGCCAGCCTGCACGACCTGGGCCCGCTCGCTGCCGCGGCGGACCTGGCCCGCCGGCACCGGTTCGCCCTGCGCCGGCTGGTCACCACCGGCGACGCGGCCGCCGCGCGGGCGGGGGCCGGCGACGCGGCGGCGGCCCTGGACCGGCTGCTGTTCGCCCCGCTGCGGCGGTGGCTGGCCGACCGGGCCCTGGTGATCGTCCCGGTCGGGGCGCTGCACGCGGTGCCCTGGTCGGCGCTGCCCACCTGCGCGGGGCGTCCGGTGACCGTCGCCCCCTCGGCCACCGCCTGGCTCGGGGCGGATCGGCGGGAGCTGCCGGCCGGGCCGCCGGTCCTGGCCGCCGGCCCGCGCCTGCCGGCCGGGCACACCGAGGTATGCCGGCTCGCCCAGGTCCTGCCCGGGGCGCGGCGGCTCACCGGGCCCGACGCCACCGCCGCGGCGTTGACCGCCGCGCTGGACGGGGCGGGGCTGGTGCACATCGCCGCCCACGGCACGTTCCGCGCGGACAACCCACAGTTCTCCACCCTGGAACTGGCCGACGGGCCGCTGTTCGCTTACGAGTGGGAGGCGGTCGCCCGGCCGCCCGGCTGCGTGGTGCTCTCCGCCTGTGACTCCGGCCTGACCGGGCTGCGCCCCGGCGACGAGGTCATGGGGTTCACCGCGGTGCTCCTGGCGCTCGGCACCCGGTGCCTGATCGCGACCGTGTTGCCCGTGCCGGCCGAGCCCACCACGGCACTGATGCTGGACCTGCACGCGCGGATGCGGGCGGGTGCCGGCCCGGCGCGAGCCCTCGCCGACGCGCAGTGGGCGTTCGGTGCGGCGGGCGACGGTCCGGCCCGGGCCACCGCGGCGGCGTTCGTCTGCTTCGGGGCTGGCTGACCGGAGCGGGAGCGGTCGCTCAGCCGGCCATGACCAGCCGCAGCGCGGCGGTGCGCGGTGCGGGCAGACGCAGCGGGCCGGCGCCGGGCACGATGGCGCCGAGCACCCGGACCCCGACCTGTACTGTGCCGGAACTCGTTCAACGCAACACTTAATGGCAGACCGCGCGCCAGGCGGGAGAGCGCAGGGTGCGCCGTTCACCGCGATACTCGCCGTCGACGGCCGGGACATTGGGGCGTCGCCGAGGCTGACCTGGTCCCCCTCGGAGGAGGGATCGCAACTGGCGACCGTTCCGGGCGCCCGGCGGGAGAGACGATGACAACACCACCAACGCCCCCGAAATCTGGCCGGCAACGTCGCTTGTGGCGGGCTCTGGCCGTGCTCATCACCGTCGTGGTGGTGGTTTGCGCCGGTGCCGTTGGCTGGGTACGACAGTTCGGCGTTCCGATGATGGATACCGACAGTAGTGCGGAAACGTTCGTAGTGGAGAACCATCTGGCGAGCAAGCTGACGGTTGAGGAGACGGGTGGCGTCCCCATCACCCATAGCGTGTCTGCCACGAGCTCGGCATTGATTCCGCTGCGAAGCAGTTGCGCGCGTTCGATGCGGCTGGTGGCCCGAGATCCAGCCGGTCGAGAGATCGCCAGTCTGGATGACCCGCTGTGTGAGCCGCGTACCTGGGTGATCGAGGCCGACGGTTCGACGCAACTGCTGCCTGAACGCCGCTGGCCCTACCCTGGATAGTGCGCGCTCAACCCGGCCGCGCTGGCCGCGAGTTCCGTCTGGAGCGATTGATGATGTGCCGTGGGCTCGCAGGGCTTCACGGGTTGTCGCCGACGAAACCTGGCTGTAGATCTCCGTCGTGATCAAGGCGGCCCGCTTCGCAGGCCGCCCGCGCCGCCGACCAGGGGCCGACCGACCGGTCGCCGATCGGGGACCCCGCGCCTCTTAGCGCAATCGCACGAGGCGCACCCCGAACGGTTGCAGCCCCGCTGGCGACGCGACATACGAAGAAGCCCCGGGCCGCCATGGTGAGTGGCAGATCCGGGGCTCCGATGTTGAAGGCGACGACCAGGGCGAGCCTCCGGCGGGGTCCTCAGGCACTCCAGGATGGTTGGCGCCATCCCGACACCGTCCGTCCGGGCAGGCCCCACCCACTCCACCAAGGTGCGGCCGAAGGCCGACGGGCTGGCTAGCAGGCGGAACTTGCCTCGGTGTGCCAACATCGGGGTCCGTCGGAGCAGTGTTGCAGGACTTAACCGCCGGGGTTTGGGGCTAATGACGTCGTCTTGGTGGGCGGTGCCGGCGTTATCCGGTGCTATGGCTCTTGCCGGTGTCCTCGTCGGCCAGGTTGTGGTCACGGCCAACGAACGGTGGAAGGCGAAACGCGAGGATCTGCATCGCTGGCACGCCGAACGCCTCAAGCTCTACTTAGAGTTCACAGACGCATTCGAGACGTTCCGGAATGAGCTTTCCGACTTCCTGAAGTACGGGCCTAAACAGGTGGATCTAGGTTTCGAGCATGGCAGGCCCATGTATGACATGACCAACAGGACAAGGCTGATCTCGACCACGCTCGTGCATGATGCCGCCGTGGGCGCATGGGCGGCCGCATTTTGTTGTCTTGGTGATGTCCTCAAAGAGTTTAGTGCACATGTCGAGTCACTTGACGCGGAGGACCGCGAAGCCTTTGTTGCATCACTGGAGGACGAACCCGAAGAGGCGCTGGCTTTTTTGAGAGAGGTCGTTTCTGCTCACAGCGATGCCTTGAGCAAGGCCAGTGTGATCTTCAACGACGCGGTGCGGGCTGAGCTCGGTGTGCCCGGGCGCACGGCACCGCGCGAGTGGAAACAGCGCAAGAGGCCTGCACTGAAACGCATCCTCCCTAGGAGTGCGAGAGGTGTTTGAGCGCGCGCCGGGGCGTAGCCCCTACGGCGCCAGCGTCCAGCAGGAGGGTCCGGCTGACCCAAGCGGCATATTCGTCCGAACTCATCACGATCGGCACGGCCGCGATCACGAGTTTCTGCCAAGGGTGATGGTCTTGGAGGAAGGCTCGTAGATCCTCGAAGCGCTGGGCGTGCGTCTTCAGGAGGAGCTGCCACTCTTCGCCGGTGAAGGGACTGTCCAGGGCTGCCCGCTGCCAACGTCAGCGGCGCGACTTCCGAGCCGGGGCCGACCCTCATGCCAGGACGTAATCGTTCGCGGACGCCACAGATGGGTCCGGCCGAGGGTCTTGTCAGGCTCCGGCATCTGGCGCGGTTCCGGTAGGAACTCACGGTGCCGACTTGGACGCCGAGGTACTCAGCGACCTCCGACGTCGTCCACCACTCCGCGTCTGGATCAGGGTTCGTCACGTAAGCCATTCTGCCTGCGTTGAACGAGCGCACCTCACCATCCCTCAGCCTCAGGACGTCGATGGCATGCCAGACGATCGCCGGAGGATGCACATCGCCAGCACCCGTGCACGGGTTGGCACGGGCTATCCAGCCGAGAAGATTTGGCTACGATGCCGTCGTGGATGACGATTCGATTGGCACCGTAGCGAACAAGCGCCGAAAAGAGCTTGCCAAGTTCGGCCGTGATGTTTTGGTCAATGTCCTAGGCGGCATTATTGCAGCGCCTGCGATTTACCTTGCTGGCGCGGCTGTGGGTCTCTTTCGCCGAACGCCAGCCGCCCTAACTCTATCGGCATCGATACTCGCGGCGGTGCTCACGGCGACGTCCTTTGTGGCAATGTTCTTTGCTTCCCGGACGTCGGGTTTTGCCAGGAAGGTTCCTAGAGTCTTCTTTGCTGCGGGCATGTCCGCGCTCGCTCCAGGCATCCTATTCTTGACGCTCGGCTTGGATAGAATTCATCGCACGCCTGTTGGTGCAACAATCTTTATAATCCCCGGCGTTTCCTTTGTGGTGATTGCGGCCGGGCTGCTGCATTCTGGTTTAAGAAATCGCCAAAACCCCGTTGAGTAGAGTGAATGCCGCAGATCACCTGGCGGACGCGTGCCGCACATCAGCCGACGGAGGACGCGCTGCTGCGTTTTGCCTGGTCTCCCACGATGGTTGACGAAGCGGCGTCGCAGGACCCTTCACGCAGGGCCTTGATCGAATAGGTCTGGTGCCTGCTGTCGACGGTAAGGCTGGTCAGCGCCGGGAGGCAGAAAGGCTAGGTTTTGCGTGTGCCTGAGGAACCTGACGGAGACCTACTGATGCACGAGGAGTCGGTGTTGGCCGGTTTGGTCGAGCTGTCCGGCGTCGAGATTCTGTGGTGCGACGACTTCTACGACGGAGCGATCGACGGGCTGGCCCGGTGGGATGGGCGGGAGTTCTGGTTCGCGGGGGTCTATCCACTCGACCGTCGTCCCCGGCGGTATGTCCTGCACGAGATCAGCGCAATGGACGTCGAGGCGGCGTCGGCGCTGCACCGCTTGCTGGGCGAAAACGCTGACGCCGCCCGGCACGGACGTCTCGACTCGACGCAGGAGCGAGCGTGGAGCCAGGCGTGGGCGAGCCGGCCGGATTACCGCCGCGCCTCGGCCGTGGGGTGGTTCTCCGCCTAACCTCAGGCTCATGTCTCAGCCAGTCGGGTGATGTGGTGGTGCGCCTTGGTGCGGTTCAGGTTGGTGGTGCTGCGGCGGGGGACGGCCGCGACCGGAGTGTTGGCGTCGTAGACGGTGATGGTGTGCCCGTCGAGGGCGACGGATACCAACTTGCGGGCGTGGACCTTGCCGACCTAGATGCGTTGCCCCGCGACCTGGATGCTGCCGTTGCTGGACACGACCCGTTCCACCTCAGGGATGGCCGCTGGCGGCGGGACTGCGGACGCTGGGCGGGCGTCGCGGATGCGGCCGAGCGCGGTGGGCGGTAGTGGACAGCGCAAGGTGCGGCGCAGCTGCCCGGCCTCGTCGATGACGTGCAGGAGTATGCCGTCGAGGCGGATCCGGACCCGTTGACCGGCGAGTGGCATGCCGACGCTGATCTGCCGGCCGGCGATGCTGATGCCGCCGCAGGCGTTGACGATCCGGTCGACCTCGACGGCGGTGGTCCGTGGTTCGGGCTGCGGCAACGGAGGCGGTCCGGCCGGTGCACCGCCCTCGGCCAGGAGCCGGGCGAGATCGCGTTGGGACAGCCTTGATGGGCTGGACTTGATGCGGGCGCCGTCGGCGGTCAGGACGTGCAGCCGGTCGGTGTCGACCCAGATTGTGACCGGGGTGCCGGCGAGGGTGGGACCGAGCCACACCTGCTGCTGGGCCACGGTCAGGTTGCCCGACGGTGGCACAACCCGGACCAGCTGCACCGGCCGGGAGTCACAGGCCGGCGAGGAACAGTGCGCCGGCGGCGAGTAGCCCGATTTCTACCAATAGGACGAACAGCCGATCGCTGATGCGGCCGACGACCTTCTTGCCGACCCAGGCGCCGGCGAGGGTGGCGGGGATGAGGGCGGCACCGTAGAGCAGCACGGTGCGGGTGAGCAGGTCGCTGGCGCCATAGGCGGCGATTTTGGAGAGGTGCATGGTGAGTGCGCTGGCGGCTTCGGTGCCGATGTAAGTGGCGCGGGTGAGGCCGTAGGCGAGAAAGAACGGGGCGGTCAGCGGGCCGACTGAGCCGAGGAGGGCGGATCCCAGGCCGGAGGCCGCGCCCACGGCGGCGAATGTCCGGTCGCGGGGTTTGCGGGGGTGTGGGGTGAGGCCCCGCCAGATGACCACGCCGATGAGGAACACGCCGAGCAGGCGCTTGAGGGGGCCGAGGGGGGCGTGGGCCAGCAGCAGCCCGCCGGCGATGGACAAGGGGACGGTGCCGACGGCGAACCAGCCGATCAAGGGCCAGCGCAGGTGGTGGCGGTTGAGCCAGACCCGGGAGGCGTTGCTGGACAGTTGGGTGAGGGTCAGCATCGGCACGGCCACGCGCAGCCCGAACAGGGCGGTGAACACCGGTAACAGCAGCACCCCACCGCCGAAACCGGCCACCGCGGACAGCACGGCCAGGATGAACGCGGCGGCGGACGCGGTGGTCAGGACCAACAGCTCGTGCACCAGCTGAGCCTGCCATCCTCATCGTCGTCGGCTATGGCTCCTGCATCTGGGCGTGGAGTCTGGCCATCGCGAGGGATCGGCCCGGTGCCCGCCTGTACCGCGCCAAAACCCGCACTGGCCCGGGCGGCCCGGTCGCCGGCCGGCGGGAATAGGCGTTGCCGGGGTCGGCGGGGCGCGTCACGGTGCCGAGGCCGGCGCACGCTTCGCCCGCTGGATCTGCGCGTAGACGTGGGTCCGCAGCTCGGTGAAGCGGGGCAGCGCCCGGGTGGTGAGCTGATCGCGCTCTGGCGGGAGGTCGATCACGAGGTCTTCCTGCACCCGGGTCGGCGAGTGGGACAGGACGAGCACGCGCTGGCCCAGATACACGGACTCGTCGATGTCGTGCGTCACGAAGACAGTGGAGATGCGGCGGTTCAGGTGCAGGTCGCGTACGAGGTCCTCCAGGTCCGCGCGGGTCTGTGCGTCCACCGCCGCGAACGGCTCGTCCATGATCAGCACTTCGGGTCGGTACGCGATGGCGCGCGCGATGGCCACCCGTTGCTGCATCCCGCCGGAGAGCTGCCACGGATGGCTGCGTGCCGACTGCGGCAGTCCGACCGCGTCAAGGGCGTCGGCGACCCTCCGGTCGCGTTCGGCGCGGGAGAGCTTCTGGTGTCGAAGGGGAAGCTCCACATTGCCCCGGACCGTGAGCCAGGGATAGAGGCTGCGGCCGTACTCCTGGAACACCACTGCCATCGCCGGGCTCGGGCCCGTCACCGGAGATCCCTCCATCGTGACGAGGCCGCTGGTGGGCCGGAGCAGTCCGGCGAGGCATTTCAGGAGGGTGGTCTTTCCGCAGCCCGACGGGCCGACGACGCACAGCAGTTCGCCGGGCATCATGGTGAAACTGAGATCCCCGATCGCCTCGACCTCGCCCCGGCCGGAGGCGTAGACCTTGCGCAGGTGCTCGACCCGCAGCAGCGGACTCGCGTCAGGCACGGGTGACCTCCCTCATTCCGTGGTACCAGCGCAGGACGCGGCGTTCGACGACGCCGAAGGCCACGGCGAGGAGGACGCCGATGAGGCCGAGCAGGAGGATGCCGCTCCACATCTCGGCGATGAGGTAGTTCCGCTGGAAGTAGGCGATCCGGTAGCCGAGGCCGGCCGAGGACGCGAACATCTCCGAGATGACCATGAGGATCAGGGCCACCGAGAGCGCCTGCCGTACGCCGGTCATGATGCGCGGACTCGCCGCCGGGAGGATCAGCAGCCACACCCGCTCCCACCGGGAGATCCGGTACGAGTCGGCGGTCTCCAGCAGCACGCTGTCGGTCGCCCGGACGCCCTCGATCGTGTTCAGCAGGATCGGCCAGATCGCGCCGGAGGAGATGACGACGACCTTCATGGTGTCGGTGATGCCGAGCAGGAGCATCGCGACCGGAATCAGCACCGGTGGCGGAATCGCGCGGAAGAACTCCAGCAGCGGTTCGAGGATCTCGCGTAGCGGGCGGAACCGGCCGATGAGGACACCCCCGGCGACGCCGAGCACGATCGACGCGAGCAGGCCGGCCAGCAGCCGGTACACGCTCGGCAGCACGTCGTCGACGAACGCCGGGCCGATCCAGGTCTGCCGGAACGCGTCGAGGAGCGGGCGGGGGCCGACGAGGAACCGGTTGGCCGACCGGGTGGACCAGACGGCCCAGAGCCCCACGGCCAGGACGGGAAGCCCGACCGCGTACAGGACGTCCTCGGCGACCCGGACGCCGAGGCCGCGCCGGGCGGCCCTGCCCGCCCCGAGGGCGGTCATCGGGTTGCCTCGTCCGCGAGCACCGACTGGTGCCAGGCCAACGAGCGGCGTTCGGCGAAGCGGAACACGACGTTCACCACCACGCCGAGAAGCCCGGTGACCACGACGAGGCCGTAGAGGCCGACGGCGTCCCCGGCGGAGCGCGACAGCTCGATCATGCGTCCGAGGCCGGGGTTACCGATCACCATCTCCGCGGTGACGGCCAGGATGAGCGCGACCGTCGCGGCGAGGCGCAGGCCGGTCATCAGGTACGGCAGAGCGGTCGGAAGGACGAGATACCGCAGCCGCTCGTAGCGGGTGAGGCCGAAGCTCCGCGCGGTGTCCCGGGCGACCGTGTCGACGTCGGCGACGCCGTAGATCACCTGCACGAACACCTGCCAGAACGCCGCGTAGACGATGATGACGAGTGCGGCGCGCATCTGCAGGCCGAACATCAGCACGGCGAGGGGGATCAGCGCGACCGACGGCACCGGCCGCAGGAACTCGACTGTCGTGTGCGTGGCGCGACGCAGGAACGGCACCATCCCGACCACGGTCCCCAGCGCGACGGCGGCGAGCGTCGCCACCGTCAGGCCGATTGCCCAGGACGTCATGGTGAGCCGGAGCCGCCGCCAGAACGCCAGGTCTCGGACCTCCTGGAACAGCCACCCGAACACGTCCGTCGCGTACGGCAGGTCGTGCGGGTCGGCCAGTCCCAGTGTCGGGATCAGTTGCCAGACGACGAGGAACCCCAGCAGACCCACGGCGCCCAGCAGGATCTTGCGCATCGGTCGGCTACTGCTGCTGAATGAGGCGGTCGAAGTCGGGTCGCCGGTCGAGGACGCGGTACTTCTGGGCCAGCGTCGCCAGCTGCTCCAGGCCGGCCCGGTCGAGCTCCCACCCGAATGCCGGGAGCCGTACCGAGTCCGCCACCGGCTCCGGCAGTTCGAGGTTGTCCTTGATGGCCTGGCGGAGGTCCTTCTCGTTCGCCGGATCCTTGGCCCAGGTGAGCGTCTTTTTCATCGCCGCCGAGAAGTCCGCGATCAGCTCGGCGTCGGAGTCCTTCAGTTTGTTCGACGTGATCGTGGTCAGGGTGGTGAGCCCGGGAACGGTGGCCTGGTACGGAGCGACCACGAGGACGTCACCGCGCTTGCGCATCTGGGTGATGAACGGTTCGGTCACCCAGGCGGCGTCGATGGTGCCGGCGGCGAGCTGGGCCGGTGCGTCCGGGAAAGCCACCTCGACGAACTTGACCTTGGTGGGATCGCCGCCGTCCTTCTCGACCGCTGCCATGATCGTGACATCGCCGGCGGCGCCCAGGCTGTTCACCGACACCTTGCGTCCGGCGAGCTGGGCCGGCCGGGTGATACCGGACTTCGCGGACGCCACCACGGCGTTGATGTCGTCGCCGTCGGCGTAGGACGACGCGTAGTTCCCGATGATCACCACGCCGAGGTTCTGCAGATCGGCGCGGAACGGGCCGAACGGCTGGCCGATGGCGAAGTCGATGTCGCCGTTGATCAGGGCCGGGATGGCCTGGGCGCCGCCCTGTGCCGGCACCACCTCCACGTCGAGGCCCTGCTCCCGGAAGATGCCCGCCTTGATGCCGCCCCACAGCGCGGCGGTCTCGCTGATCGGCAGCGCCGCCACGCGGACCTTCCGCAGGTCGCCGCTCGCCCCGGGGGACGGATCGGTGGCATCGGAATCCGTGCAGCCGGTCAGGGCGATCACGACGCCGGCGAGAACAGCGAGGGCGGTGACCTTCTTCATGGACGGGCCCTTCCGTGCGCAGCGCTTGTGCAGCCTGACAAGTGGGGTCGACGGAGTGCCGGAAGCATCCGACCGCGTCGATCAGCGTCATGCAGCAGCGATTGATTGTCAAGAATTCTTAAAGGCCGAATCGCAGAGCGGTGCGAGTGGTCCGATGGCGATGTGAACACGTCTTGACGGCCGACGATTTTGTCACCAAACTGTGCGGTTGGTGGCGTGGGGCGGAGAGGGCGACGACGTGGCAATCGTGATCGTGGGAGCTGGCATCGGAGGCCTCGCCACCGCGCTCAGCCTGCACCGGGCCGGCTTCCGTGAGATCACCGTCTACGAGCGCGCCGCCGCGCTGCGCCCACTCGGCGTCGGAATCAATCTGCTCCCGCACGCCGTCCGCGAGCTGGCCGAATTGGGTCTCGGGGAACGCATGGAAAGGCTGGGCGCCGCACCCGGCACGCTTGCCTACTACAACCGCTACGGTCAGCAGATCTGGAGCGAGCCACGCGGACTGGACGCCGGATATCGCTGGCCGCAGCTTTCCGTGCACCGCGGCCGGTTCCAGATGGAACTGCTCGCCGTGGTACGGGAACGGCTGGGCGCCGACGCGGTGCGCACCGGGCACCGGCTCGTCGGCGTCCGCGACGGCGTCGCGCACTTCGAGACGGCGGCGGGGGAGGTGGGCGTCGCTGGTGACCTGATCGTCGGAGCGGACGGCATCCACTCCGCGCTGCGCCGCCACCATCGGCCCGGCGAGGGGGCGCCACTGTGGAACGGGCTGACCCTGTGGCGGGGGACGGCACGGGCACCCGGATTCCTGGACGGGCGAACCATGATCATGGCCGGGGACGCGGAGCAGAAGTTCGTGGCGTACCCGATCGGCTCCGGTCTTATCAACGTCGTCGCCGAGCGGCGCGGGCCCGGTTTCGCCGGGCCCAACGCGGACTGGAACCGGACGGTTGACCCCGCGCCGGTCGTCTCGCTCTTCGCGGACTGGCGTTTCGCGTGGCTCAACGTGCCGGAACTGCTGGCCGCCGCCGACGAGATCCTCGAATACCCCATGGTGGACCGCGATCCGATCGACACGTGGACCCACGGCAACACCACGCTGCTCGGCGACGCGGCCCACCCGATGTATCCGAACGGTTCCAACGGGGCGTCGCAGGCGATCCTGGACGCACGTACCCTCGCCTTCCACCTCGCCACCGCGCCGACGGTCCGGGCGGCGCTCGACGCCTACGAGGCGGACCGGCGACCCGCGACCACCGCGCTGGTGCTGAGCAACCGGCGGCAGGGCCCGGAACAGGTGATGGTGCTCGCCCACGAGCGCGCGCCGGACGGGTTCACGCACATCCACGACGTCATCCCGCCGGAGGAGCTCACCGCCATCGCCACCGGCTACAAGAAGGCGGCCGGTTTCCTCCCCGCCGACCTCAACGAACGAGCCTCCCTGACGCCGACGGCCGTCCCGGGCGTCCTGTCGTGACCGGCCCGGAGCCGACCGAACTGGACGCGGCGCGACTGGCGTCGGTGATCTCGCCGCTGCGCCGCACGCTGCTGGCCGCAGCCCGGGCCGCCGAGCACCTGCCGGAGATCCCGGACGCGCAGATCGAGATCGTGCGGGCCCTGCCCCGAGGCACCGTGGCCGGCCCCGGTGAACTGGCCGAGCGACTGCGCCTGAGCCGATCCACGGTCAGCAACCTGCTCACCGCGATGGAGGGCAACGGTCTCGTCGAGCGTCGCCCCCGTCCCGGCAACCACCGCCACGTCGACGTCCTCGCCACCGCGAAGGCCCGCGACCTGTTCGACCGCTTCGACCTCGCGAGCGGAGACCTGGTCGCCCGCGCCGCGGCGACCCTGCCGGCGGCGGACCGCGCGGCCCTCGCCGCCGCGGTGCCCGCGCTGGAACGCCTCCGCGACGCCCTCGCGCACGTCAAGGACACTCCATGAGTACGCGCCGAGCCGCCGGTCGGGACCCCGTGACCGCCCCGCCGGTTCCCGGGCTGGAAGCCGCGTTCGAGGTGGAGGTGCGCCTCGGCGCGCTGGAGGACCACGGGATGACCCGTGCCGGTCACCGTCGCGTGGTGCCTGTTGTCGGCGGCCGGGTCACCGGCCTCTTCGAGGCCGACATCCTGCCCGGCGGCGCCGACTGGCAGGTCGTTCGCCCCGACGGCGCGATCGAGATCGACACGCGCTACTCGGCGCGTACCGCCGACGGCGGTCACGTCTACCTGCGGACGTTCGGCGTCCGCAGCGGCCGCGCGGAGGTCCTCGAGGCGTTGCTGCGCGGCGACGCCGTCGAGGTGTCCGAGTACTACTTCCGCCTGGGCGTACGACTGGAGACGTCCGTGCCCGCGCTGGCCGTCCTGGAGCAGTCCGTCTTCGTGGCATCGGCGATCCGCGAGGCCGACCGGGTGCGCTACACCGCCTACCGCGTCACGTAGCTGTTCCCGCCCGGCCGTGCCCGAGTACTGACGCTGCACCCGGCGGACTTGATCCCCTTCTTCAGGAAGCCGGTCTCGTCGACGATGAGCACCCCGTCGTCGTCGCCGAGGTGCTCGGCCACGTAGGCGAACAGGTCATCGCGGACCGCGTCCATTTCCCACGCGGACCGGTTGAGCAGCCGCTGCATCCGATCCGGGGTGGTGTCGCCGGCGCTTCGGCCAGGGTCCAGCCATTCTTGCCCGCCAGCGGCGCTGCCGCAGCCCGCCTCCGAACCGTGAGAGAACGGCGGGGCCCCGTGGCACCCGCCGTTCTCACCGTGATCGTCCTCGTGTTGGGGCTAGTTACCCGCGACCGGGTAGTCGTGCCAACGGCCGTAGTAGTTGGTGCTGCTGGCGGGGTTGTCCTCGACGACCCTGAGGTTGGTCAGCACGCTGTCGAAGTAGTACTGGCCGCACTGGTTGAAGCCATTGACCGATGCCGTCGAGCGCATGCTGGTCGACGCGTCGGTGTAGTAGTTGACCCACACCGAGTGGCCGTCGGACTCGTAGTCGCAGTACTCCAAGAAGGTTCCGTCGTAGGAGTGCGTCGCCTCGTCGCTCCCCTGATTGACCGGATGCGCGCTCGCCGGCGCGGCCCACAGCCCCGTGAAGACTGCGCTGATGGCCAGGGCTCCAAGCCCGGTCTTGAGGATACGTCGCATGTCAGGTCCTCTCTTCCCTCGCGGATGGTGCTGTCTTTTCTGTTGCTCTCACGCGGAGCTATCCCGCTGGCCTTCCGCCTGGTGAAGGGTCCATCGGTTCCGCGGAGAGCGCTTCGGCGACGTTCCGTGCCCGGGTGTCCTCCGAGTGCTTCAGTCGGCCGAGTTCGGTGGCGTGGCGGCTGATCAGCTCGCGCTGGTGCTCAGCCGTCACGTCGATGAGAGTGGGCAGGTAGCCGGTCTTGTTCTGGCATCGGACGTCTGCCAGCGCCACGGCGCGCTCCGCCTCGGTGGGGGTGCCGGTGCCTGTCCACCGGGGGTCGTTGGCGGCAGTCCTGGGCGAGGCGTAGCGGTGGCCGGCGAGCTCCATACAGGACGCCCAGGCAGCTATGGCCGCAGCAAGCCGGGGATCCCGGGTGCTCGCCGCCGCTGCTTGCTGCTCCAGCTGGATCGGAAGGTTCCGGTCTGCCCTGGGCGCTCCCGTCATCAGCCGGGCGGCCGCTTCGGCTCGGCACCCGCCCGTGGGGACACGCTTACCGCCGTACTGGGACGCGAGGCCGTAGAGCACCTCGTTCAGCTCGCTTGGCGTGTCGTGGTGGTGCTCGGTCAGGGCCGCGCGTACCTCGGGGTCGTGGGTGCTCCAGGGCGGTGCCTGGTATCCGCGCTGCGCGGCCTGGTCCTCGTCGACCACCCCGAACCGCGCGGCACGCTCCGACGCGATCGACCGTTGGCCGAAGTCCAACTCGGACTCGTCTGGTCCTTCCCAACGCAGCCCGAACTGGATCAGACAGGTGCGCTCCAGCGCCGCTTGGGCGCGGTCCGACCGAGCCTGCTCGTCGGGCGATGGCAGGTACTCGTCCAGGGGCAGTGCGGTCCCCGGCCTGGGCGGCGGTATGGCGGGCAGGGAACGCGGTGCGGCCGCTGGCTTCTGCTGGGTACCGCACCCCGCGACCAGACACAGCAGGATCACCGCCGTCCCCGCCACGCCGACACTGATTCGTCGCATGACGTCCCCTCTCTTGTCCGTCGGAATCCGTGGCGCCGGCCCTACCGCACGAGCGTCGGCCCTACCGCGCGAGCGATGGCCGTGTCGCCGATCCCGCCGTCGGACCGCTGCTCGCCACCGACCGGGTCCGACACCGCGACCCGGAGGGCCGGTCTGCAATCGATGGTGAGGGCCGGGTTGTCCGGTGCGGTCCAGACTGGATGGAGTTGCAAACTGGACGGAGCTGGAAATCGGACATACGAATCATGGTTGGGTGGTTTCGGTACACGTTGTTCTTGTGGTCCTGTGAAGGACGTGACAAGCGACGATGGTGTTGGCGGTGGCCCGGTCGAAGAGTTCCGGGCAGATCTTCAACAGCTGTTCTTCCTGGTCCGCCGGCCCACGTACCGGGCGCTGGTCGCTCACGCCGACCGGGCGGGTCTGGTGTTGCGGACCTCGACGGTCGGCAATCTGTTGAATGGGCCGGGTGTCCCGCGGTGGGCAACTGTCGAGGCGTTCGTGAGCGCCTGTGCCCGCCAGGCTCAGGTGCATCGGATCGACGTACCCGCCGAGTCGTTCGATCTCGACAGGTGGCACGCCCGCTACCAGCGCCTGGAGCGGCCGGTCGTCGTGCGGCGCGCCGATGCCGAGCACGACGATGAGGCGGACCCGGAGGAGGTTTCCGCTCGTCAGGGCCGGGATGGGCGGGCCGTCGTGCCTGCGCAGCTACCCGCCGACGTCACCGTCTTCGCCGGTCGCCGCCACGACCTCGACCAGTTGGACAGGCTTCTCTCCGTGCCCTCGTCTGCTGCGCCCGCCGGCTCTGTGCCCGTGGACCACGCCAACGCGCTCCCTGACGGCCTGAGCAGGGGCGCGGGCGGAGAGCCGTCCGCGGTGGTGATCGCCGCGGTGTCCGGCACCGCCGGGGTCGGTAAGACCGCCCTCGCGGTGCACTGGGCGCATACCGTCGCGCATCGCTTCCCCGACGGGCAGCTCTACGTCAACCTGCGCGGCTTCGATCCGAGCGGGCAGGTGATGGACCCGGCCGAGGCGATCCGCGGGATCCTCGACGCCCTCGGCGTGCCCGGCGAACGCATCCCACAGGGGTTGGACGCCCAGGCCGGGCTGTACCGCAGCCTGATCGCCGACAAGAACCTGTTGATCGTGCTCGACAATGCCCGCGACGTCGAGCAGGTCCGCCTGCTGCTGCCAGCCGCCGGCAGCTGCCTGGCCCTCGTGACGAGCCGTAACCCGCTGACCGGCCTGATCGCCGCCCATGGCGCACACCCGCTGATGCTCGACGTGCTGACCTACGACGAAGCCCGCGAGATCCTCGTCCGCCGCATCGGCGCCGACCGGGTCAACGCCGACCCGACCGCCACCGACCACATCATCACCGCGTGCGCCCGGCTACCGCTGGCATTGGCGATCGCCGCGGCCCGCGCCCAACAGACCCGCTTCCCACTCGCCGCGTTGGCCGCCGAGCTACGCGACGCCGAACAACGCCTCGACACCCTCGACACCGGAGACCCCACCCACCAGGTCCGGGCGGTGTTCTCCTGGTCCTACGCCACTCTCACCTCGGACGCCGCCCGACTCTTCCGCCTGCTCGGCCTGCACCCCGGCCCCGACACCGACGCCACCGCGGCCGCCAACCTCGCCGGGCACACCACCGCGCAGACCCGCCGGCTGCTGGCCGAGCTGATCCGGGCGAGCCTGCTCACCGAACACGCCCCCGGCCGATACACCTTCCACGACCTGCTACGCGCCTACGCCACCGAACAGACCCACACCCTCGACACCGACCAGCATCGCCGCAGTGCCACCGCCCGACTCCTGGACCACTATCTGCATACCGCGCACGCCGGTGACCGGCTGCTGTATTCGACCCGGCACCCGATCGACCTCATCCCGGCGGATCCGCAGGTCTCCCCGCATCTGCTCACCGACGACCGGCAGGCGATGCACTGGTTCAGCGTCGAACGCCTGGTGCTGCTCGCCGCCATCGAACACGCCGCGACCACCGGCTTCGACGCCCACGCCTGGCAACTCACGTGGACCCTGCGCACCTTCCTCCTCCGCCGGGGCCACTGGCACGACCTGGCTGCCGCCGGACGCACCGCGGTCGCCGCCGCCCGCCGACTCGGCGATCCGGTCGCACGGCTGAACACCCACAGCCTGCTCGCCGACACCTATATCGCTCTGCGACGTTTCGACGACGCTCATTCCCAGCTACGACACGCGCTCGAGATGGGCGTCCAGACCGGCGACCGTGCCGGGCAGGGGCACACCCACCTCAGCCTGGGGCGGATGTGGGATCGGCAGGGAGATGCCCGCCAAGCCCTCCACCACGCCAGCCTCGCCCTCGCCCTGTTCCAGGCAGCCGGGGACCTGGTCGG
This sequence comes from Micromonospora sp. NPDC049662, assembly GCF_040675055.1. Lineage (NCBI taxonomy): Bacteria > Bacillati > Actinomycetota > Actinomycetes > Micromonosporales > Micromonosporaceae > Micromonospora > Micromonospora sp. NPDC049662. Next base: position 169,383 of record NZ_JBFAOC010000001.1, on the reverse strand, counting down.
AGAGGGCAGGGCACTTAACGGAATCGGTTGGTGCCACACCCTGCTCGGCGAGAATGAGCAGGCCCTCACCGCCGCCCGCCAAGCCCTCACCCTGAACCAGAAGCTGGACAACCAGACCGGACAGGCCAACACCTGGGACACCCTCGGCCACGCCCACCACCAACTGGGGCACCACACCGAGGCCATCACCTGCTACCACAACGCCCGCACCCTGTTCCACGACCTCGGCAACCGTCTCCACGAGGCCCAGACCCTCACCCGCCTCGGCGACACCCACCACACCATCGGCGACACCGCTGCCGCCCACGAAGCCTGGCAACACGCCCTGGCCATCCTCGACGAACTCCAGCACCCCGACGCCGCCGCCATCCGCACCAGACTCGGCCCTCAAGCCGAACCCCGCGCCTCGACGAGGTGAGGAGCGCCGTCCGGATCTCATCGCAGGGACATCCTCAACGCTTCCTGACGGGTTCCTGACACTCGATCCGTAGGTTGTCGCGCATGACGACACCAGAACGCCGCCGGCTGGGCGCGGGCCGACGCGCCCCGATCATGCTCACGTCGGCCATGCTTGTCCTCGGCACCGCCATCTCCGTACCGAGCGCGGCCGCCGCCGCGCCTGTCTCATCGACGGTTGCCAAGGCGACGAGCGTGGCGACCCACGAGCAGGCGATGACCGTCGCCGAGCGACAGGCGGTCCTCGACTACTGGACGTCGGAGCGGCTCGCGGCGCTGAACGAGCCGCTGTCGGGCAGTCCTTCGACGAGTGGACCGGACGGTGCTCCCTGGACCCGGTCCAACGCCGTGGTGCCGACGGTGGGCCGGCTCTTCTTCACCAGCCAGGGCGAAGACTCCAGTTGCACGGCGACCGTTGTCGACAGCGCCAACCGGAGCGCCGTCGTGACGGCGGGGCACTGCGTCCACAGCACCGACCTCCTCGGCGAGAACGGCGAGTGGGCGACGCATGTGATGTTCGTACCCGGCTATCGGGAGGGCCGGGCACCGTACGGCAGGTTCGTCGGGCGCGTCGGGGTCGTCGACTCAGCCTGGACGCAGAACGATGGCCAGGACCCGAGATTCGACTCGTACGACCAGGCCTTCGTGGTCCTCAACAAGGACGAGCGTGGCCGGCGCGTGCAGGACGTGGTCGGGGTCGCGCAGAGCGTCGGCTTCGACCTGCCCGGCGGGCAGGTCGTTTACCAGTTCGGCTACCCACGCTCCGCCTCGGACCCGGCCAGGAAGGGTCTTGCGGAGTACACCGGTCGGCGGCTCGCCTACTGCACGGGTCCGGCGTGGGAGCATCCCGGTACCGCCGACTGGCCCACTCCGAAGGGCCAGTGGGGTGCTGCCTGCGTGATGGGCGGCGGCTCCAGTGGCGGTCCTCGCCTGGCGAGATTCGATCCCCTGTCCGGCCTGGGGGCCGTCGTGGGCGTCAACACCTGGGCCGACTACTTCGACGCCGCACACCAGGCGTGCGAGTTCGATGACGAGGGATGCACCCGCCATCTGATCGGCCCCCAGTTCACCTCGGCGATCACCAAGCCGCTCTACGACCGTGCCCAGCGGGCCCAGGTCAACGCCTGAATCTCCCGGTTGTGCCGACTCCGGGCAGGTCGATCGTCGAGACGGATCGACCTGCCCGGAGTCGGCACGTACGGCCGAGCCTTCCGGCATATCGCCCCGGGGACCCTCCACATACGGAGATGCTCGTGGCGCACGACAAGTTCGGTGCTGACGCGATGATCCGGATCACCTTCGGTGTCGCACCCGCCGATGCCCCGTGACGACCGCCCAGCGCCGGCTCCGGCCGTCGACGATCCTCGTACTCTTAAGGTTCTTTGAAGTTCTTCCGCTCCGCTTGATGCTCGGCAAACCGGCTCACTAACCTCATCTCGTCCGGATCACCCTCAGCTCCACGATCCGGGCGAAACGTCCCCTGAGGAAAGTGGCCACTGTCATGAGGCTGTCCCGCCGTACCCTGCTCGGCTCCGCGATGGCCGGCACCGCGGCCACCGTCGCCGGCGTCTCGCTCGACGCCCTGACGGCCGGTCCCGCCGCCGCCGCGGTCAGCCCGCCCGGCGACGTGGTCGGAAAGATCACCGTCGGCTACCAGGGGTGGTTCACCGGGGCCGGCGACGGAAGCCCGCTGTCGGGCTGGTGGCACTACGGCCAGGACTGGCAGAAGACCCCCTCGCCCGTCAACGAGGCGCTCAAGTCGTGGCCGGACGTGCGCGACTACGACCGGGTGTACAAGACCGGATACCAGAACCTGGGCAACGGGCAGCCCGCCTCGCTGTTCTCGTCCTACGACCAGCAGACCGTGGACACCCACTTCCGCTGGATGCGGGAGAACGGGCTGGACACCGCCGCGCTGCAGCGCTTCAACCCGGTCGGCGGAGAGGGCCCGATCCGCGACGCCGTCACGATCAAGGTCCGCAACGCGGCCGAGGAGTTCGGCCGCAAGTTCTACATCATGTACGACGTCAGCGGCTGGACGGACATGCAGCAGCAGATCAAGGACGACTGGACGAGCAAGATGAAGGCGTACACGGTCTCCCCGGCGTACGCCAGGCAGAACGGCAAGCCCGTCGTCGGCATCTGGGGATTCGGCTTCAACGACAGCAACCATCCGTGGAGCGCCCCGGTCTGCCTGGACGTCATCAACTGGTTCAAGGCGCAGGGCGTGTACGTCATGGGTGGTACGCCGACGCACTGGCGCAGCGGCGACAGCAACGGCGACTCGCGGTCCGGCTTCTCCGACGTCTACCACGCGTACGACATGATCTCGCCGTGGATGGTGGGCCGGATCGGCGACGTGGCCGGGTCGGACTGGTTCTACACGAACGTCACGCTGCCCGACGTGCAGGACTGCGTGGCGCACGGCATCGACTACCAGCCCTGCGTGCTCCCCGGTGACCTGCAGGAGCGTCAGCGTGCGCACGGCGACTTCATGTGGCGGCAGTTCTACAACGTGATCAGGGCCGGCGCGTCGGCGATCTACATCTCGATGTTCGACGAGTACAACGAGGGCAACCAGATCGCCAAGACGGCCGAGACCGCCGCGTTCGTCCCGGTCGGCTCGAAGTTCCTGCCGTTGGACGAGGACGGCACGAAGTGCTCGGCGGACTACTACCTGCGGCTCAGCGGTGACGGTGGTCGGATGCTCAAGGGCGCGATCGCGCTGACCCCCACCCGGCCGACCGCACCGGTGCTCGGCTCCACTCCGACCGCGCCCGCCGCCGTCGGCATCCAGTCCCGGGCCAACGGCCGCTTCGTCGGGGGCTCGCCGTTGGTCGCCTCGCTGACCTCGGCGTCGGAGACGTTCACCGTCGTCGACGCCGGTGGCGGACTGGTGGCCCTTCGATCCAGCAGGACCGGCAGGTACGTCTGCGCGGAGCAGGCCGGCGCGGCGGCGTTGGTGGCCGACCGCGACGCGATCGGCGGCTGGGAGACGTTCACGAAGGTGACGAACCCCGACGGCAGCGTCAGTTTCCGCAGCGCCGCGAACGGCAGGTACGTCTGCGCGGAGGACGCCGGCGCCGGGGCGCTGATCGCGAATCGCACGGCGATCGGCCCCTGGGAGTCCTTCGACCTCGTCTAGGGGCGCGGTCCTGGCCTGTGGCAGAGCGGGTGTCGCGGGCCAGGACCGTCGTTACGGCTGCCTCGTCAGGCTGGCACGTGTCCGGCCGTCCAGCACGCCGAGTGTGCAGGCCTTCGGCGAACGCCGTGGATCTGTCGGGGCATGGATGGTCCGGGAGCCCGGGGTGGGCGGCACCCGGCCCGCCGTCCGGGAGGACTGTTCCGGAACACCAAAGTGCCACGGCTCGGGCCCGGTTGTCGCGGACGGTAACGCTCAGGTTCGTATCAGTTGACATCCGGATTCATGATGACCCGGATGCGACGAGTAGCGAAAGCGATGATCAACCGTCATTGGGGCCTGACGGAGATGGTCGGCGCCGTGCTCGGGTCGATGGTTGGTGGCGTGGCCGGTTGGGTGTTCGGCAGCGGCGCGGGCTATGCCGGCTGGGTCGGCGTCACGCTCGCCGCGTACTTTCTGGGACTGGGGCCCGTCGTCGTCGCGATCGAGCACGAGCGGGGCGTTCTACGTGGCCTGGGGGTCGCTGTCTCGCGCGTCGCCTGGTCTGTCGCCGGCGCGGCGGTGGTGGCGGTGCTCATGACAATCGTCGCCATGCCGCTGGCCGCGATCCTGGTCGCCCCGGTGGGCGGTTGGCTACTGGAGCGCTTTCCCAACGCAACGGACGCTCTGGTCCAGGGGGTGCTCGTGGCGGTCAGCGTCGCCATCGTCGGACTGCTGGTCAAGACGAAGATCGGGTCTGTGGTCCTGGGCTTCGCGTTCCGCGGAATGGGCAACGGCGCTTTCATGATCGTTCCAGTGGTGTGGCTGGTGTTCATGGCGCTGCCGACCTACCCGATCGTCCTGTTGATCGTCTGGCTGCACGGGTGGATCGGAGGGCTCTTCGGTCTGACGCTGGGCGCCGCAGTCGGTGGCTTCCACGGATATCGGTCCGCGGGCGACATATCCATCGAGGCGGGGCAGGACTGGTGACGGCGTCGCGACGCCAGGGGCGGCGATCCCGCACAACCGGGCCGTGATCACCGTTCGCGAAACGCCATCTGTGCTTCTCACTGCTTGATACTCCGGGCGCGCAGTGTCTGCTCATCCCCCCGGGCGACCAAGGTCGGGCTCGAACCACCTACTTCCGTCCATGATGGACCGGGCCGGCCGAATCCGCTGGGCGGTTGAACCTCCCGGACGCCGCTGCGTAGAAGGGGGCCGGGACGGAAGGATGCGATGATGCGAGGGCGTGGAGGGCAGCGGTGTTGATGCGGAAAGCGCTGGCGACGGTGCTGCTGATGGTCGGTCTGGTGCTGACCGCGCCGACGGTACCGGCGGTTGCGGCACCGGACGAGACAGGAAGGTACTACGTGGTCGGACCGCCGGTGAACGGCCAGCGGGAGTACCTGTACGACATCGCCCTGCGTACCCTTGGTAACGGCAACCGGTTCCGGGAGATCACGCAGCTCAACATCGGCAGAAAGCAGCCCGACGGCGGCACCTTCACCGACGGCGTCGAGTTGCGACCCGGCTGGCTTCTCGTGCTGCCGCGCGACGCCAGGGGATCCGGGGTGCGCAGTGGAGCGCTGCCGACGATCGGGGTGAAGTCCTCGCCACCCGGCGGGAGCGCTGCGGCGCCCAAGCCGAGCACCACTGCGGTGAAACCCAGTTCTACGGCGTCCAGCGCCGTCGCCCGGTCCCCGACGCCGGCCCCGGCGGTGACGGAGAGCGCCGCCGCCCCACGGGCCTCCGGCAACCCCGACGCTGGTCGGTTCGCGCCCCTCCTGGTCAGGGGTGGTGCCGGCATCCTCGCGATAGTGCTCGCCATGTTCGCCGTGCTGACGCTGCGTCGGGGCGGGTACCGGTTGCGCACGGCTGCCCTCGACGACACCGGCCCGTGGCCGCCGGAGCGACACCACACCCCGGCCCCCGCCGAGGTCGCTACCGACACCGTTGACGGCGCGACTGCCGCAGCCCCGCTACCGCAGGAAACGCCCGCGCCGCCTCGTGCGTCCCCGCCGTCCCCGCCGTCGTGGCCCCTGCCGCCATCGCGAACCGTGCCGCCGCCACGTACTCCGACGCCAACCGCCTTGCCGTCAGAGCCGCAGGCACTGGAGCCGCTGCCGGCAGAGTCGCTGCCGGCAGAGCCGCGGGCAGCAGAGTCGCGGGCAGCAGAGCCGCTACGAGCAGAGCCGCTACGAGCAGAGCCGCTACGAGCAGAGCCGCTGCCGGCAGAGCCGCGGGCGGTGGGGTCGCGGCCGGCGGCTCTGGCCCCAGGCGAGGTGCCCTATCTGCGGGCCGATCTGCTCAGCGAGGAAGGTCCCGTGCACGTCCGACTGGTCGGAGCAGCGAAGCGTCGGGAGACACCCGCCTACGCCTGGCTCGGCGAAACGGAACCGGCGCCCCCGGCAACCGTGCCGCTGGTGCTGGGCAGGCAGGGCCCGTGGCGGCTCCACGTCGATCTCGGCCAGGTGCCCGACGTCCTCACGGTTGTCGGGGCCCTCGACGTTTGCCAGCGGCTGGCCACCGCACTCGCCCGACGACTCCACTCCGAGGGCGTCCGGGTCGCCGTGGTCGGTGAAGCGCTCGGCGCGGTGGACCTGAACGGCTACGAGACGCTGCCCGGCCTGCCGTCACCGCCACCTCCGGGCGAGGGGCCGCCGGATCCGTGCGTGATCTTCGTCGCTGGCCTGCCGGCAGGCGCGGCGGACGACATGCGCGGGCTCGCCGCAGCGACAGGCGGTCGCTACGTGCCGGTCGTGGTCGGTCCGATCCCCGGCGGCCGGTGGTCGGTTCGGGTGGGGGACGGAGGCTGAACCTGGCTGAGTACGGCCGGGAGCGGCCCGGTCACGGTCCCCGGCACGCGCCGCCAGGCGTGCTCCTCTGCGCGGTACACGCGGCGGACCTGGACACGCTCGTACGAGCGGCTGCCCACGATCAGCTCCACCCCGGCGGCCCGGAGCCGCTCGGCCTGGCTCCGCAGCCGGGTGAGCGGGGCGAGCATCTCGGCCGTCGACGTGACGTCGATCGTGCGGCCCCGGGGCACCCGGACCTCCAGCAGGAGCCGGCCCGGCCGGGCCGGCGGGGCCTTGCGGTGCAGACGCAGCCAGCCGCGTGGCAGGCGGTTGCCCGACGCCGGTACGAGGGCGTACGCCCGCCGGCTGCCGACACCGGGCCAGCGGCGGACATCGTTGGGCAGGCCGGCGATCGTCCGGTACCGGGAAGAGCAGTGGATTCGCAGCGGTCCGTCTGCGCAGTCGGTCGTTGGAAGGAGCCGGCCGAACCGGTAGGTGCGGAATCCGCTGAGCGGGGACACCCGGTCCAGCCGTCCCGCCGGCAGCAGATAGGCGTCGTTGACTCCGCGCAGATGCTGCAGACGCGCGGGTATGTGCGAGCGGAGCGTCGTCATGGGGATCGCGCCTCCGGGCGCGACGCGTACCCGCAGCAGGTAGGTGTCGTTCGGCACGGCACCCGGGTCCAGGAGGGCGGTCAGGAAGAGCTCGGCGCTCTGCACGCCCTCGGCGACCGCGCGGGCGGGGTCCACGGGGCAGACGACGAACGCCTCGAACTCTTCGGCGTTGACCTGCTGCCCGGGTGGAAGCCACGCGGGGCCGTACACCGGGGCCCGACGACTCTCGGTGATCAGGGCGGGGCGATCAAGGGCCGTGGCCGGTACGGTGACCGGATCGTGCGCCGAATCCGGTTGATCCGCCGGCGTGGAGGCGGGCAGCGCGAGCCGCGGGGACACCGTGATGCGGACGCGGGCCAGCGCCGGCACGAGGAGACCGTCCGGCGTCGCACGCAGTGCCAACGGGCCGGCGGCGGATCCGGGCCGGTACGCGTGCCACTCACCGGCGTTTCCGGCGGGGTCGAGCGCGCGGAGGTCGCGGCCACCGTCGACCAGCTCGGCGCTGCCGCCCGGCGCCGGTGTCCAGACCGTGGCGCCGGTCTGCTCGGCGAGGTCCCGTGCCTGCTCGGCGAGGCCCCGCTGCTCCTGCGGATCTGACGGCCAGGTGACCCAGAGCCGCAGGTCACTGCCGTACAGCGGAAGGTCGCCGAGGAGGGCGGCGAGTTGCTCACCACCGTGCACCGTCTGGGTCCCGCCGTAATCCCCGACGAGGAATCCCTCTGCCCGCGCCGTGACGGCGACGGTGACCAGTCCGTCCGATGTGGCAGTGAGCTGGTGTGCGATGGCGCGACGGGTCACGAAGTCGGCCCGGGTGGCGAGGGCGAGTCCGGCCGGCAGCGGGAGGCCGACCAGACCGGTACGGGGACGGACCACACCCCGGTCGACTGCGAACCAGCCGGGCAGCGGGGTGGCGAGGTCCGGCGGTTGGATCACGACCCAGTCCATGCTGCGGCGGGTGACCCGGTCCAGCGGTACCGCGTGCAGCGGGCCACCCTCCGCGTTCTCCTGGCGCCGGTACCGGTACCGGTGTCGGACGTCGGCGCCGTCGGGGCTCACGAGCACGTCATGTCCGAGCAGGCCGGCGACCTCGCTGAACAGGTCCCTGTTGCGGGTGCCGTCGCTGGTCAGGATCCGGACGTCGTGCGCGGCCTCACCGGATCGTCGGACCAGGTCGGTGATGCCTCGCGCATTGAGCGGCACGCTGGGCTCGGTCGGCACCACCAGCCCGCCTTCGGGCCCCGGCTCCAGCCAGAGGTCGAACAGGCCGGCGATCCGCAGGTGTCTGCGCGGGTCAAACCGTCGGGTGGCCGGCAGCTCGTCGATGCCCGCGTCGATCGTCGGTGTCACCGGGTTCATGCGCTCACCACCATCCATCCACTCTGCCTTCGTGCCCGCCGGGATCGGGGCGGCCAGCCGCGATCCACCGCACGCCGCGCTCTCGGTACCCTCGGTCCGCCGACACCAGATCTGCCCACACCACGAAGTTGATGAAACTTCGGTTCAGATTGATTTGAACCAACCGGCCGCTGATCCGCAATAGACGGTGACAGCCGAGGCGATCGGGCTCGGCGATTGAAGGAGGACATCAGTGCTAGCGAAGCGTCCAACCCTTGCACGCCTGATGGCGGTCGTTGCGACTGCCTGCTGCGTGCTCGTGGCGGCGGCGGGAGCGGCTGCGGCTCAGGCGCCCACCCCGGACCCGCAGGCATATGTCAAGTTCTACGTGGTCGCGGCGGAGCACCAGGGGCAGCCGGAGAACCTGACCGAGATCTCGGTGCGCTTCCTCGGTAGCGGCGAACGGTCGGCGGAGATCTACAACCTGAACGCGGGGCGTGTCCAGGCCGACGGCGCGGGCCTGACCGATCCGGCCAAGCTCAACCCCGGCTGGCGCCTGGTGCTTCCGTGGGACGCAGCAGGTGAGGGCGTGCAGTATGGCCAGCTCCCGCCCGGCCCGAAGCCCTCCCGGCCCGGCCCGAAGCCGTCCCGGACCGGCCCGAAGCCGCCGGTCACCACGTCGCCCTCGGCCGGACCCGGCCCGGGCGCTTCGCCGAGCGGGCCACCGAACGGCAGCGGCGCGCCTTCCGGGTGCACCGCCACCGCCGGGTCGAGCAGCCGATCCAACTGGGCCCAGCTGCGGCTGGCGGCCGACGGCGCCTGGGATATGAGCCGGGGCAACGGTGTCATGGTTGCCGTGGTCGATTCCGGTGTGGACGGCAAGCTCCCGCAGCTCAATGGTCGGGTTGCCGTCGGCGCGGACGTCACCGCCGGGAACGGCCGGGGTGATACCGACTGCCTCGGTACCGGCACCGCGATGGCGTCCATCATCGCCGCGAGCGCTTCCACCAGCGCCGACAAGACTCCCGTCGGCATCGCGCCCGACGCCACGATCCTGCCCATCCGGATGCTGGGGCCCTCCGCGAGCAGTCGGGCCATGGACGCCTCGAACGCCATCGAGGTGGCGGTCAGCGCCGGCGCCTCGGTCGTCGCGCTGGGCGCCGACGTCGACCTCGGAGCCCCCACGGTGGCGGCGTCCATCACCACGGCGTTGAACCACGACGTGGTCGTGGTGGCGGGGGCGCCGACGAAACCGGTCACCGCCCCATCGGGCTCTGAGCGGTCCGCGACCGGTGCGCTGCTCCTGGCCGGTGGTGTCGGCGCCGATGGGCAGCTCGCCGAGGAGTACCAGCAGGGGACAGTGGAGGTCGTCGCTCCGGGGGTCGAGGTGGCGAGTCTCGGGATCAGTGGCACCGGGGTGATGAGCAACACGGGTACCCGGTTCGCGGTGGCGTTCGTGGCCGGTCAAGCGGCGCTCGTCCGGGCGGCCTACCCCGACCTGACTGCCGTTCAGGTGAAGGAACGCATTCGGAGTACGGCCGACGCGATGGAGAACGGGGACGCCCGATATGGCGCCGGAATGATCAATCCGGCTGCCTCCGTGGCCAAGAAGCTCGACGAGGAGCGGCAGGTGTCCGGCGAGCAGAACGCGGGGGGCGGCGGTGGGACCGCGCTCGCCGTCCTCCTCGGCCTCGGGCTGGTCGCCGCGATCGGTCTTGTCTTCGCGATCCGCTTCCGGCGCCGCGCGAACGGATAGCGGAGCAGGCGCGGCCCGGGTACGCGGACGAGCCGCGTACCCGGGCCGTTCGTCAGCGCCAGGCCCACTGCTGCTCGCGGTTCTCCACGAAGGTCCAGACGAGCAGCGGCTTGTTCGGCACGTTCACGTTCGCATCCAGCGCCTTGAGGATGTGCAGGTTGAGAACGCCGCCCTTGCTGTTCATCCGCCACACCTGGGTGGGGCTTCCGTTACAGGTGGCGGCCATGACGGCCGCCCCGTCCTTGTTGGCGCCGTCCTGCACGTCCATGCAGAGGCCCGAGGCGCGGAACGTTCCGTCGGCGAGTACCACCCACCACTGGGTCGGGTCGTCGTTGTCGCACGTCTTCAAGGTCAGCCGGGTCCCCCCGACGGTCCCGCCGGTGCTGACGCAGAGCTTGCTCATCGGGTGGTAGAGCTGCTTTGCGCCGACGGGACGGACGGGCTGCTTGGAAGGCGTCGGCGGGGCCGGCGGATCGCCGGCCGTCGGGGTCGGCGTGCCCGGACCGGCCGGCGTCGGCGCGGCAGGGGTCACCGACGGTGGCGCGGGCGTGGACGGGGCCGGCTTGGCGCCGACCACCAGCCGCCCGTCGAGCGCGTAGAAGTCGGTGAGTGACTTGACCGACTTCAGGAAGGCCTTGGTGTCGCCGTCGAGGACGCCGCCGCTCTGCCGCACCGCGGTCGGGCCGCTGCGGTAGGCGGCGAGCGCGAGCAGGTAGGGGTCGCCCTCAAGGGGGGACAGTTCGCCGGCCATCGCACACATGGCGGTGCCGACGGCCGGGATCGCGACGGCGGGCTCCCAGGCGGAGGCGTCGCTTGGCCCGTACGCCTGCCACACCTCGGGAAGGAACTGTGCGATTCCCCGCTGGCCGGCGGGCCCGAGCAGGTTCGGGTCGAACCTGGAGAGCGCCATCAGCTGCGCCGCGACCGCCGGGGGAGTCACGGCCGGGCAGACCGAGCCGGCCCGCAGGAGCAGATCGACGTACTCGTTCGGGACTCCCTTGGCGTCCACCTCCGGCCCGGTCGGCGCGACGCCACCGGGCCCGCCGAGATGGGTCCGCTTCCCGTAGTACGCGGCGTAGCCGCTGACCTGGTCGACGTAGTCGACCGCGTCCGGCGGCACCGCGCCGGCCGTGGTCACCGACTCCAGGCCGCTGTGGAAGGCGGCGACCGACAGCCGCCACGAGTCACCGGAGACGTTGGCGAGGCGCAGCTTGCCGCTGTAGTCGCACACCTGGTGAGCCAGTGCGACGATGTTCGCGGCCCCGTCGGAGCGTTCCGCGTCCGGCCACGGCTTCCAGAGTTTCCAGTCCTGGTTGTCGAGTCCGGCGATGCCCGTGCCTCCGGATGCGGTCTCCGTCGCGCTCCAGGCCAGTTTCGACTCGGCCATGAGCTGGCCGGCGAGCCGGGCCGGGCTCAGCATCGGGCAGGAACGGGCTGCGGCCACGATGACCGCGGCCTGTTCGTCGGAGACCGGTCCGCCGATCATCTGGTCGCGGGCCGAGGCGACGCCCCAGCCGATCGCGGCGATCGCCGCGCAGACGACGGCCAGGGCAGCTGCGGCGACGGCCACGATTCGGCGCGGTGTCCGGCCGAACCAGGGCCGGATGGTGCGGGGGTCGGTTGTCACGGGGCCATCCCTTTCGGCGGGGCGACATCACTGTCGTGACGGATCAGCTGCCGCATATGTTCACCGCACGACCACGAATCCATCAAATTTTGTCTCCCCGGCGATTGAACCGGAGGGGGGTCGGGACCGTGGACGTGGCTGTCTTCGACGGTTCGCGCCTCGCTGCGCCCCACCGTCCAGCATGCCGATCGATGGAGGTGTGTCCGTTGCTGACCAGACGAAAGATGCTCGGACTGGGGGTCGCCGGTGCGGCGGTGGTGGGTGTGCCGCTGGTGGCGACACCGTTACTGGCGCGAGCCAGGGCCGAGGGTGGACTGCCGCTGACCGTGGTCAACAGTACCGGTCGCTACGCGAACTCCTCGATCCACATGTACATCACCGGGTACGACCCCGTGACCAGGCAGATGGGCTACGTCAGGAGCCCGGGGAGGTTCACCCCCGCCTCGTTCGCGGACAACGGCTCGGACGGGTTCCTGGACATCGCCGTCCCCCTCGCCGAGGAGGGCGCCACTCCGTTCGTCCTGCCGATGCTCGACGGTGGACGGATCTACTTTTCGATCGACGGGCGGCTGCGCTTCAAGGTGGTCGACGGTGGCGGAAAGCCGATGTTGCAGGAGCCGGCGGGGTCCGTCGAGAGCGATCCGAACTTCGGGGTGCTCTGGGATTTCTGGGAGTTCACCTACAACCCGAACGGCATGCACTGCAACACCACGATGGTCGACATGTTCAGCATCCCGATCGCGACGCGGCTGGTCGGCGCGGGAGAACACACCGCCGGGAAGCTCACCGACGGCGGCCGGGACGCGATCTTCGCGGAGGTGGCACGGCAACCCGGGTATGAGCGGCTGATCATCGGAGACGGGCTTCGCGTCATCGCGCCGGGTCACGGCATCGTCGCGGGTCGCTTCTCGCCCACCTACTTCGACGGCTACATCGCCGAGGTGTGGGATCGGTACCGTGGCACCGACCTGCGTGTCTCCAACGAGTTCGGCGCCTTCACCGGTCGGGTGGGCGACGACGGGAGGATGCACTTCGACGGTGGGATCGGCGCCTTCGACCGGCCGACCACGATGGACGTGCTCATGTGCAACGGCACGTTCAGCAGGCCCAATGACGCGAGCGGAAAGGTGGCCGCGGCGCTGGCCGCCGGGTTCAACCGGTCGGTGCTGGACCGGCCGTTCCAACCCGTCGACGACCGAGCGGCCTTCTACCAGCACTCGGTGACCAACCACTACTCCCGGATCCTGCACAACCACTCCGCGAACGGTCGGGTGTACGGCTTCCCGTACGACGACATCGTCGGGGACGCCTCGTACATCCAGGATTCGACGCCCCGGGAGGTGACCGTCACCCTCACCCCGTTCGCCGGCGGCGAGGCGTCGTACCCGATCGCGCAGCCCCCGCCCGCGGCGGTGCCGGCCCCGGCCCCGACGGCCGCGGCGGGAGTGGCCGTCGCGGCCGGGACCGCCGGTGGTCAGGTCCGCGTCGCCGATCAGGAGATCGCCGCGTCCGGTTTCGACCGCGAGCAGGGTGTACGCCGAGAGCCCTGCGGCGAGGGCGGCGAGAACCTCTGTTCCATCGCCAACGGTGACTGGGTCGCCTACCACGGGGTCGAGTTCGGCGACCGGCCGATGACGCAGTTCGTCGTCCGGGTCGCCTCTGGCGCCGACCTGGGGCTCTCCGGGCTGATCCAGGTACGCCTGGACAGCGAGACGAGTCCGCCGATCGGAACCATCGCGGTGGCCAGCACCGGTGGTTGGCAGCGGTGGTTGACCATCCCGGGGAACATGGCGGCGGTCACCGGCCGGCACGACGTGTTCCTCACCTTCGCCAGCGGGCAGCCCCAGGAGTACCTGAACATCAGGTGGTTGCGCTTCGGACGGTGACACGGACAATCCTCTGTGGATCCCCACCGGCGGCCGGTCGCTCTCAATCGTCTCGTAGCCGAAACACGCCGACTGGCGGGTACGGCTATCCTCCCCGGAGAGCGTCCGGTCGAAAGCGGGCGAGGCGCCGGTGTGGTCGTGCGGGTCCTACCCGTGCGTCAGGGGAGGCGGTCTGTGTCGGCGGTGCACAACGAAGCGCTCGGTCCGTGGGCTGGGGACTCCGCCGCCAGTGGCCCTTCCGCCGCCGAAGCCCTGATGCGGCAGATCTTCGAGGAGCACCGGGTCCCGCTGTTGCGGTTCCTCACCCGGCTCGTCCTCGGCCAGCGGGAACTGGCCGAGGATCTGGTGCAGGAGACGTTTCTGCGTACCTGGCGGAACCTGGACATGCTCGCCACCGACCCGCAGAGGATCGCCCCGTGGTTGTACACGGTCGCCCGGCACGTGGCCATCGACGCGATCCGGTCGCGGCAGTCACGTCCGCAGGAGATCAACCTGCCGGACCTCAACCGGGTCTCCTCGGCCGAGGACGTGATGGATCGCGTGGTGAGCAACCACACCGTGCAGGTGGCCCTGAAGCAGATCAGTCCGGAGCATCGGCAGGTGCTGATCGAGATGTACTACAAGGGGGCTTCCATCGCCGAGGCGGCGGAGCGCCTCGGGATACCCGAGGGTACGGTAAAATCCCGGACGTACTATGCGGTTCGCGCGCTGCACGCGGCGATCGGCTCGACGGAGTCGTCGTGATCCCGGCCCGGCCGTTCCGAGCCTGGCCTGTCGACCAGCACGCAAGCGGTCCCGGGATGCCACCACCTGGTGCGGTGTCGACGCGTTGAGGAGAAGCGGGATGGGTCCAGGCGGTGAGCATGCCACCGACGAGCAGTCGAGGCTGGCGCTCTACCTGCTCGGCGCCCTCGACGAGGCCGACCGTGTCGCGTTCGAGGAGCATCTGGCTGGGTGTTGGCGCTGCCTGAACGAGGCGACTGAGGTCGGGGCCTCGACCAGCGGCCTGGCCGGTCTGGCGGACGTCGACTGGGAGCTGCCGGTGGCGGCGGACCCGCCGCCGAACCCCGCCGCGCGATCGGGCGGTGACCCGGCCGGGTCGGCTCGACCCACCGGCGCGCGGCCCGGCGGGGATCGGCCGGCGGGTGCCCGCCCGGATCGCGGCCCGACCAACGATCGCGGCGGCGCACGTCGTCGTCGCATCCGGATCTGGGGCGGTGCGGCCGCCGCGGTTCTGGCCCTGGCCCTGGCCGGTGGGGTCGTCGTGGTCAACGGGCGGGGCGACCCCGAGCCGACGCTGACCGCCTCGGGTGAAGCGCCCGCCTACGGCGCGAGCCTCTCCGTCCTGGTCACCGCCGACGACAGCGACCACTCCACGATCCGGATCACCGTCACGGGCCTGCGACCGGGCCTGCGCTATCGGCTCTACGCGGTGACCCGCGACGGGGTCACCCACACGGTACGGGACTGGTTGGCGTCGAACGGCCCGCAGAAGGTGACCGGCGAGACCGCGTTGCCGATCGACGAGCTGGCGTTCATCACCGTCGGGACCAGCGACGGCGTCGGCGTCGTCACCGCTCCGATCACTCGCGGCGCCGGCTCTCCCCGCTGAACGAGGTGAACCCGCGCCAGGGGTGAGCCGTAGAGCTCCGGACAACAGAACCCGAAGCTCTCCGGAGGTACCGCCATGCCCGAGGTAAACGCACCCGATCCGCGTGGCTCGCGAGCCGGTCAGCACCATGACCGGCCGCGCGACCCGATCGAGGTCGAGGTGGAAGCTCTGGCGCTCGTGACCCTCGGCAATGAGCTGCACAAGCTCTGGGCCAGGCGCGAGGCTGCTGGCCAGCCGCCGTCCGACGACGTGGTTGAGGCGATCGGGATCGTCAAGGAGCGCATGGGGCGCCTTCCATCGGAGACCCCGGCGCAGGGTGTGGCGGCGGGCGTTCCGTCCACAGTGCCGACAGCCCCGCCCGTCGGGTCGGCGGCGCACGTTCAATGGCACGACGAATTCCTCAACCTTCTCGTGCGTACCGCCCGGAAGGTGAGGCGTTGGCTGAAGGAACTGGACGCGAGATCGGACCGCTCTGACGGGCTCCCGACCGATCTGCGGAATCTGCCGGACCTGAGCAGCATCGACCCCCGCAGCGATCTCTATCGGCGTACGAGCAACCGTCTCGGTGAGCTGCTCGACCAGAGCCCGGTCCTACGGCGACTCTCGTCGAGCGGGAACCTCGACGGCGTGTCCCGGCACCTCCCGCAGCTCAGGATCGAACGTCGGGAGTACCCGATCCCATCCGCCCGGCCCGGCCCGCCGCTGGCCGACATCGCGGCCATGCCGTCGTTGCGGGCCGATCGAGCCGGCGGACCGGACCACGATTCCGGCCGGGCAGAGCCGAATAGCCCGGCACACCTGCCGCGCCAGCAACGACGGGCCACTTCAGCGGGGCTGTGAGCGCGCGTCCGGATCGCGTGGTGACTCAGGTCGGGCTGGCGGACGGGAAGGACGGCGGTGGGCCACCGAGGCCCTGGTACTGGCCGAAACGGGCCCGCACCTTTGCCAGGTAACCCTGGGCCTGGGCCGTCGCGGGGATCCCACCTGCCTCCCGCACGGCGTCCATGCCCTGGTCGTACGCGACAAGGGCCAGGTCGAGCGCGCTGCCGATCGCCTGCTTGCTGTCGATGAGGCTCTGCGCCTCGTCGGCCAGGGCGCAGAGGTACCGGCCCTGCGCCATGATCGAGTCCTTCTGGTCGAGGGCGGACGTCTTGTCGTTCTTGTCGGTGTCCTTGCCGTACCGGGTGAAGACGGCGGGTGGCAGTTGGGAGATGCCCACCTCACCGTCCGCGCCGACCTTGGCGCCATCCCAGCGCGATTCGACCTCGATCTGCGCCGCGATCACGATCGGGCCGATCGAGGTGCAGATGGCACCCGCGTCCTCGATCGTGTCGGCCAGGGACACCGGCACCTGCGTCCGGTCCAGCGTTCCCTTGCCGTCGCCCTGGAACGCGGCCAGCGACTCGTCGGCCCGGTCCCAGGCGTCGCCGCTGTCGCTGCCGCCGGGGCCGGTGAACAGGATGATCAGCACGATCAGTGGGAACAGCAGGACGCCGAGCCCGCCGATGATGAGCACCGCCCCGGCGACGACGACAACGACGACCGGGCCGCCCATCAGACAGGTCGTGGCTGTCGCGATCGCCGCGCCGACCAGGACGGCCGTGCTCTTCTGCGAGCCACCGTCCTTCGCGCTCGAACCGCTCATGTCCCTCTCCCTCGGGGTTGTCGTGCACGAAAAATGTCGAACCCGCCTTGAACCGGGGGCTGAGGTCCGCCGTAGAGGCGTCCGTCATCCGGTCCGGGGTCGCCGGTCCAACGGGACCAAGCAGCGCCTGGTTCAACGGCGGCGGCCCGAATACCAACCGGACCGATGGCATCGGACGTCGAGAGCGGTGCGGACAGGAAGAGGGTGGTGATTCGGATGGGCGTTCCATCAGCGGTCGACGCGGCACGGCGGGTGCCGCTGGGAGCGGCCGGTCACGCGGGGGCCTACGGCGACGTCGTGACCCCGCAGTGGGCCCTTTCCGAGCAGGGGATCGGGTGGATAGCGGCGCACGGCGGCGCCGGGACCACCACGCTCACCCGGATGCTCGGCGGGATCGACCTCGGCTGCCGCTGGCCGGACGCCGCGCTCGGGGAGCCGGCGAAGGTGATGCTGGTGGCACGGACCAACGCCGAGGGGATGGGTGCCGCCGGACGGGCGCTGAACGCGTTGCGCGAGGGCCGGCATCCGGCCGCCATGCGGCTGATCGGTCTGGTGTTGGTGGCGGACGCGCCCGGTCGGCTGCCCCTTCCGCTCGCGCGCCGGATCCGGGTGCTGCGGTCGATCGCCCCGGTGCACCGGGTGCCGTGGATGCCTGCCTGGCGTCTGGGGATCCCACCCAGACAGCTGCCGAAAGAGTTGTTCGGCTTGGCCGGTGTCGTCGGTGCCGATCGTGAGCTACCCGGGCGCAAGGGGTGATCCAGGTGAACGTCGCACCGCGGGGCATGCCGGTGCCGCAGCGGGAACCGATGCCCTCGCTCGCGCCGCTGCCCCAGTACGACCCGCTGGGAAGCGGCGGGCTGGAGCCCCTGCTCAACCTGCTCGCCTGGGCGGTCACGGCCACCAGCGTCGCGGGACTGATGATCGTCGGCATCCTGATGATGCTTCAGCTGAATCGAGGCACCCCGGGTGAGGAGAGCGAACACTTCCGCGGCTTCACCATCGTCATGTTCGCCTGCCTGCTCGGGGCCAGCGCGGGGCCGCTGGTGACCTGGTTCGGCGACCTTGGACTCTGAGCCGTTTTCTACCTTTTCATACGAGTTGAGTCCCACCTATGCGGTCACATCGGTGGCCTACGCCTCAAGGAGACGCACCCCATGAACCTGATGGACCTTCCCTACGTCCTCGCCGCCTCCATCTCCGTCCGCGTGCCGGAACTCCCCAGGCCGGTCGCGGGCGTCTTCGACCCCAAGCCCGGGGCGCCGGGTCAACTGAAGGATCTCGTGGACAAGTTGCTCGGTCTGATCGCCTGGGCCGGTACCGCCGCCGGTACCGCCGGGGTGCTGATCACCGGGGTCATGATGGCCATCTCGATGAAGCGCGGCGAGAGCTCGGAGCACATGTCGCGGCTCGGCATGGTGCTCGGCGGCTGCATCCTGGTCTCCGCCGCTGGTCCACTCGCGGACTTCTTCCTCTGACGTCGACCGGCTGACACGGGAGAGACGCATCATGTTCGGTAGCGGCAGACGACGCTCCGATGAGGATCCGCCGTTCTGGCGGCAACAGGGGTGGATCCTGTCGGCCGCGTTCATCGTGGGTTCCGCCCTGCTCGCCGCGGCCATCGGCCTGACGGGCCGGGACGGGGAGTCGGTAGGGCTCGCCACGGGTGGCGAGACGACCAGGCCACCGTGCGGCTCCGGGACACCGGCGGCACCGACGTCGAGCCTGCCCCCCGAGGACCTGACCTGGCAGGTTCTGGAGAGCGGGAAACGGATACCGACCTCCGCGAGCGACGGCCCAAGAGAGGTTGACGGGCAGGTTCTGCGGTGTTTCGCGCACACCCCGATGGGGGCGGTGTTGGCGGCGCACGTGGTGCCGACCCAACTCGGCGAGCGGGGTTGGCGGGCCACCGTGGAGCACCAGGTGATGGCGGGAACTGGCCGCGACGTCCTGGCGGGACGCCTCGGCTTCGCCACGCCCGGCGCGGGCGGAGGGCACGGCAGCTATGTCGGCTACCGCGTCGTGACGTATTCGCCGGAGGCCGCGCTGGTGCGGTTGCTCGTCCAGACCACGGCTGGGCAACACGTCTCGACCGACGTCGAACTGCGGTGGGATGCCGGCGACTGGAAGATCCAGCCATCCCGGGTCGGCGAGGTGCGCACGCCGTCGGAGACGGTCCTGGCGAACGCCGGTTTCACCATGTGGACGAAGTGAGGGTTGGGCGACATGGACTGCGCTCCCGGAGACGCGCTCGACAGCGGCGGCACGGGCTTCTTCGACTTTCTCGGCGACCCGATCGGGACGCTGATGCGGATCGTGGCGAACATCATCCTGGCCGCCGCGATCAAGATCTTCGGCGAGCTGAGCGAGTCGGTGCCGACCCTCGGTCCCGGCTTCAGCGAGAACAACGCCGGCGTCCCGGGCCAGATCAGTGATCAGGTCCAGTGGGTCGTCACCTACCTGGCGATCGGATCGGTGCTCTTCGCCGCGGCCAAGATGGCGCTCGACCGGCGTGGTGAAGCCGGGCGGGTCGCGATCCAGGGCTTCCTGCGGGTCATCCTGGTCGCGGGCGCCGGCACGTACGTCGCCGCCAATGCCGCGAAACTCTCCGACGACTACTCCGACCACCTCTATTCCAGCGCGGCGCTCAACCTCGTCAAGAGTGTCCCGTGTATCGGCCTGGGAACCACCATGGAGGCCTTTCTCCTGCTGTTTCTCGCCTTCCTGTTGCTCCTCTCGGCAATCGTGCACGTTCTCATGCTCTACATCCGCCTGGGCGTGGTGACCATGCTGCTCGGCACGCTGCCGATGGCGGCTGCCGCCTCCATGACGAACTGGGGCACCGGGTGGTGGCGCAAACACCTCGGCTGGCTGATCGCCTGGCTCATCTACAAGCCGGCCGTCGGTCTGATCATGTTCTCCGGCTCCGCGATGATCGCCGAAGGCAATCGGACCAGCCTCGTCCATATGCGGATCGCGGGCGTCGGCGTGCTGCTGCTGTCCGCGATCGCGATGCCCGCCCTACTGAAGATCATTGTGCCGGCCACGGCGGCCCTCGGCACCGGCGATCCGTCCGGCGCCGTCGCCTCGTCCGTCGTGGGCGGAGTCGCGTCCGGAGCGAAGAAGGTCGCCGGCTCCGCGATGTCCTACGGCGGCGAGAGCGGGCCGTCCGGCGCGCGCGGGGCAGGATCCTCCCAGGGTGGAGGCGGAGGACGAGGCCCCTCCGGTAGCCAGGGGGCCGGTGGAGCCCCCGGGTCCAACGGCGACCAGGGCCAGCGGGGTAACCAGGGCCAGCGGGGCAACCAGGGCGCTTCGGGCAGTAGCGGGAGCAGCGGGGCCAGCGCGGTCCGGGCGGCGGGCACCGTCGCCGGGGCCGCCACCGACGCGGCGGTCCGCGCCGGCCGGCACGGCAGGGCCATCGTGACGGGCGCCGTGGACGGCGCCGACGGCAACGCCGGACACAACCAGTGACGGCGCCCGAGCGTCGCAAGGGCCACCGCCGGGCGGCGTCCCCGCTGATCAAGGCAGGTAGACCGGAACGAAAGGATTCACGGTGATGTCGGTGGAAGCCGCGGTCGAACCAACGTACGGCAACTGGCGGCGACCGCGTCGGGCCGGACTCGGCCCGCTCGGGCTGGTCGGTACGGTCGGCGTCTTCGGCGGCCTGGTCGTGGTGCTGTTCGCGTCGATGATTTCGCTCGGGGCGGCGATGGTGGTCGGCGTCCCCTTCGTCGTCCTGCTGGCGCCCCTGGCGATCCGCACCCAGGACGGGCGCAATGTGTATCAGCTCATATCCCTGCGGATCGGTTGGTCACAGCGCAAGTCCCGGGGCGAGCACCTCTACGTCTCGGGCCCGCT
Source organism: Micromonospora sp. NPDC049662 (assembly GCF_040675055.1). Classification (NCBI taxonomy): domain Bacteria; kingdom Bacillati; phylum Actinomycetota; class Actinomycetes; order Micromonosporales; family Micromonosporaceae; genus Micromonospora; species Micromonospora sp. NPDC049662. The sequence continues at coordinate 148,681 of NZ_JBFAOC010000001.1, read as the reverse complement.
GTCGGCGCGCCCCGGTGGTCGGTTCCGTCCGCCCGGCCTGCTCACCCGGGTGAGCGCGCTGGAGGGCCGCGACGGCTACGACCGCGCCTTCGGAGTGCTGCACCACAAGGGACGCAACCTCTACACGATCGTGCTGCGGTGTGAGCCGGACGGCGGCTCGCTGGTCGACCCGGACCAGGTCGACACCTGGGTGGCGCTCTGGGGCGAATGGCTGGCCCGGCTCGCCCACGAGCCGGCCCTGCGGGGCGCCTCGGTCATCGTCGAGACCGCCCCGGACCCGGGAACCCGGCTGGCGAACGAGATCCTGCCCCGCCTCGCCCCGGACGCGCCGGCCGCCGCTCGGGCCGTTATGGAGGAGGTGGTCGGCGACTATCCGTCAGCCTCGTCCGAGATGAACTCCTACATCACGCTCACCTACGGCGCGTCGGGTGGGCCACGACGCGACCCCGAGGACGTGGTCGCGGACCTTGCCGTCCGGGTGCCGAGTCTGCTGACCGGGCTGATCAGCGCGGGCGGCGGTGTGGCCGAGCCGTTGAGCGCCGAGCAGATCGCCGAGATGGTCCGGGTCGCCTACGACCCGGCCTGCGCCGCCGAGGTGCTCAACGTACGGGCCGAGCACGGCCACACCGGTCTGGAGTGGGAGGACGCGGGCCCGGTCGCGGCGGTGGAGTCGGTCGACGCGTACCACCACGACTCGGGTGTCTCCCGGACCTGGCTGCTGACGCTCGCGCCCCGGGGCACGGTGCGGGCCAGCGTCCTGCGCACGATGCTGGACGCCTCCGACGGAACCCGCCGCAAGCGGGTCGCCCTGCTCTACCGACCGCTCGATCCGGCGACGTCCGCCCGGATCGTCGAGTCGGACCGACGTACGGCGCAGTTCATGGCGACATCCAAGCGCGGCATGGTGCAGGCCCGCGCCAGCGCCGAGGTGCGCGCCGCCGAGCAGGCCGCCGCCGAGGAGGCGACCGGGGCGGGGCTGGTGGAGTTCTCGTTGATGCTCACCATCACCGTCGACACCCCGGACCAGCTCGACGACGCGGCGGTGGTGGTCCGCAACATGACCGGTTCCAGCCGGATCGCGATGCGCCCCGCCCACCGTATGCAGGCCGCCGCGTTCAGTTGCACGCTCCCCGTCGGGATCCTGCCCTGGGAACAGACCCTGCTGCCGCACGAACTTCAGGAGGCGATGTGACAGACATCCGAGCGCGCCCTGCCGGGACCGTTACGCGTGCGGTCGACCTCGGCGCCGGCTGGCCGGCCGGCCACTCGGGTGGGCAGACCGCTCTGACCGGAGTCACCGGCGACCTGGCCGAGGGCGCCCCGGTGACCCGGAATCAGAAGCCCAGGAAACGTCCGGCCGTGCCGGAGTCGACGCGCGGTTGGGCGGGCCGGGGTGGAGGCCGGGTCGGCTATCTCGACTCGCCGACGATGTGGCGGGCGACCACCGTGCAGGCGTGCGGCCTGTGGCCGTTCTCCGCCGGCTCGGGTGCGCCGATGTCCGGCGTACCGATCGGACAGCACCTCTTCACCGGCGCCACGGTCTGCGGCGATCCGCTCTCCTGGTTCACCCGGGCCCGCTATATCTCGAACCCCTCGCTGTTCATGCTCGGCATGCCGGGCTTGGGAAAGTCCACGCTGATCAACCGGATGGCGGTCGGGCTGGCCGCCACCGGCGTGGTTCCGCTGGTGCTCGGCGACCTCAAGCCGGACTACGCGGACACGGTCCGCGCGCTCGGTGGCCAGGTCATCCCGATCGGACGCGGGGTCGGCGGCATCAACGTGCTGGACCCGGGGGCGATGGGCATCGCCGCCGAGCGGATCGGCGGTCCGGCGGGCAAGGCGCTCGCCGCCGAGACACACGGCCGGGTGCTGAACATGGTGGCGGCGCTGCTGACCATCGTGCGGGGCCGGGCGCTGGACGACCACGAGCAGGCAGTGCTCTCTGCCTGTCTGCGTCACCTGCGGGACCGTACGCCGAGCAACCGCGCACCCCTCCTGCCCGACCTGCTGCGGGTGCTGGACGAGGGGCCGGACCGGGTCCGTGCGGTGACCCTCGATCGGGGGCAGGACACCCGCTACCGGGACGCGGTGGACCCGCTGCACCGGTCGTTGCTGGGCATCCTCGACGGGGCGCTGGGGGACACCTTCGGCTCGGAGACCTCCACCCGCATCGACCCGGACGCCCCGGCCGTGTGCATCGACATCTCCCGGATCGGTGAGGCGGACACCCAGCTCACCGCGGCGGCGATGCTCGCGGCCTGGTCCGACGGCCTGGGTACGGTGGCCGCCTCGCACGCCCTGGCCGACGTGGGGTTGGCGCCGCGCCGCTGGTTCTTCACCATCCTCGACGAGCTGTGGCGTCCGCTGCGGGCCGCCTCCGGGATCGTCGACCGGATCGATGCCCTGACCCGGCTCAACCGCTCGCTGGGCCTCGGCGACGCGAAGATCACCCATACCCTCAAGGACGCCGAGGCGCTGGGCACCGACGCGGACCGGGCGAAGGCGCGCGGCTTCGTGGAGCGGGCCGGGATCGTCGCCTGCGCCGGCCTGCCGATGGCCGAGATGCAGGAGCTGGGTCGGGTGGTGGGCATGTCCCGCCGGGAGATCGAGCTGGTCTCGTCGTGGTCGTCCCCGCCCGGCTGGGCGAGCACCGGCTCGAACGAGGAACCCCCCGGTCGCGGCCGTTTTCTGATCAAGGTCGGTGGACGTCCGGGCATCCCGATCCGGGTCACGATCACCGAGACCGAGCGGCGGCTGCACGACACGAACCTGCGCTGGGTGCAGAACGGGTACGCGCAGGAGCAGGCCGCCGAGCGCGCGGCGGCCCGGATGGTGGCCTTCGAGGCCGAAGCCGAACTGGGCAACCTGGCCATCCGTCCCGAGTTGGTGTCCGACGCCGAGGGGTGGTCGTCGTGAGCCGCTCACCCGGTGGCCGTCCGCACGGCGCCGACCTGTTCTTCTGGGCCTTCACCGTGATGGTGCTCGCCAACGCGGGGATCTTCCTGGTGGCCTGGTTCGGCGGCACCCTCGGCGCTGTCGTGACCCTGCACGGTTGGCACCCGCCACCGGTGACGCTGGACTCGTACGTCCTGCTGGTCTCCGGGCGGATCGAGGTGCTCTGGCCGGGGGTCTCACCGTTCGCCGTCTACAGCGGCATGGTGGTGTCGTTCCTGCTGCTCGCCCTGTCCGCCGCGCTGGGCGTCCGCAAGGTCCTGGAGCTGCGGGCCCGTGGCAAGGGACTGGCCGGTACGCACGAGCTGGCGTCGCTCGCCCCCGCGGGGATCGCGGCCCGCGCCCGCGAGCTGCGGCCCTCGCTGGCGGGCATGCGGGAGCTGCCGCCGGACGAGCGGGGCAACCTCCTGGGCGACCTGATGCCGAACGGGCCGGAGCTGCGCTCCTCCTATGAGGACGTGGAGCTGGACCTGATGGCGCCGCGCGCGGGTAAGTCGACCGGAATCGCCATTCCCCGGGTGCTCCGGGCCCGGGGCGCGGTGCTGCTCACCTCGAACAAGTCCGACGTGTACTCGGTGACCAGGGCCGAGCGGGAGCGGATCGGCACGGTCTGGACCTTCGACCCGCAGGGCATCGCGCACACACCCCGCGAGATGTGGTGGGACATGCTCGCCGTCTGCGTGACGATCGAGGGTGCGCGGCGGCTGGCCGGGCACTTCGTGGCCTCGGTCAACGACGACACGACCAAGAAGGACTTCTGGATAGCGGCCGCGCAGAACACGCTGACGGCGCTGTTCCTCGCCGCGGCTCGGGGCGGGGCCACCATCTCCGACCTGTTGGGCTGGCTCGCCGACCCGGCCGACCGTACGCCGATCGACCTGCTCCGCGATGCCGGGATGGGCGCGATGGCCGAGCAGTTGCAGGGAACGGTGCGCGGCGCGGTGGAGACCCGGGACGGCATCTATGAGACCGCGCGCCAGTGCGTGGCCTGCCTGCTCGACCCGGAGATCCTCGCCTGGGTGTCATACGACCCGGATCTGCCGGAGTTCCTGCCGGACCTGCACGTACTCGGTCGGGACACGCTCTACCTGCTCTCCAAGGACGGCGGCGGCTCGGCGGCCGGGGTGATCGCCGGCATCGCGGACGCCACGCTGCGGGCCGGCGTGGTCGCCGCGGAGCGGATGGGCGGGCGGTTGGACCCGCCGATGACGGCGGTGCTCGACGAGGCGGCCAACGTCTGCCGGATCTCCGACCTGCCCGACCTCTACTCGCACCTCGGCTCGCGGGGGATCAACGTGGTGACGCTGCTGCAGAGCTACCGGCAGGGGTCGCGGGTCTGGGGCGATGCGGGGATGGACGCGTTGTGGGGCGCCGCCACGATCAAGCTGCTCGGTGCGGGCCTGGACGACGCCGACTTCGTGGAGAAGGTCTCCAAGCTGGTGGGCCAGCACGACGTGAGCACGCTCAGTGTCTCGCGCAGCCGCGACGGTTCCTCGCGCTCCACCTCGTTCCGGCAGGAGAACATCCTGCCCCCGGACAGGATCCGCGCCCTGCCGAAGGGGACCGCGCTGCTGCTGGCCACCGGCATCCGCCCGGCGGTGATCCGGCTGCGCCCCTGGTACAAGGAGCCCGACGCCGCCCGCATCTCCGCCGCCGCGAAGCAGGAGGTGGCCGCGATCACCGAGCGGGCCACCCGTAAGCAGTTCCCCAGCTCGTTCGCGGCGCCGTCGGACTGACGATCCTCGGAAAAACCCCAGATCCTCATGAACCCCGGCCAGGTGTGCCGCGTAGAGCGGGTATCCGGTTCCACAGATGGTAGGAGGAAGAACAGATGTCGGATCTTTACAATGAGTGGGACTACTACAACCAGGACGGCAGCTACGCCAACGCTTACAGTGGCCGGAACTCGCCGACGGCCGCCGGGTCGAACAATTATGCCCAGTACGCTCAGTCGCCGGGGGCTGGATCGGACCCGAATCTGGCTGGCTACCGGTCGGGTGACGTCGTCTCGTACGACCGACTGAGCGTTGACACGCAGTATGTGGACAGCGGTTCGCAGTATGTGGACAGCGGTTCCCAGGGTTACGCGCAGTACGCCGCCGCGCCCACGCCCTACCGGATCGACCCCGTCCCTCGGGAGCAGTTGCTGTTCTCGCAGACGGACGGGCGAACGGTAAATGACTTCTACCCGAATATCGACTACAACTACCGGCTCATGGGAGAGGGAAACTCGCCAACTTCGCCGGTAGCTGAACGGTCGGGCCTGGATCTCGATCGGAACCACAGCGAGTACCGCGGGCTGGAAGCCGGCTTCATCGCCGCCCTCGAGGGAAGGCCGGTCAGTATCGTGTCGACTGGTGATGGCAAGGTGGGTGTGGTTCCCGCTCCGGAGCCCGGGTCTTATCAGCCTTCCCTGCAGGACGGTGGGTCGAGCCTGGGGGTGGGTGAGGCTTCGCAGCCCGGGTCTTATCAGCCTTCCCTGCAGAACGCCGACTCCGATGCGAGCATCAGAGGGTTGGCTCCCTCCGATCAGTATCAGATTTCGGAAACCCCAGACCGCCGCAGTCACGATCAATCAAGTGTGGTGCGGATCGATGCGGCCGGCCGAAGGCATTGGGCGACCTGGGAACAGGCCGCCCTGCTCGGGGCCGCCGTGGGATTGACGGGGGAGGCTCTGGCGAGGGCATTGGTCGCCCCTGCGGGCGTTGTCGCCGCTGTTGCCGCGACAAGCGCTCCGGATGTGGTGCACGGGCTGTGGAACGCCAAAGCTGAATTCGTGAAGTACCAGAACGGTCAGAAGCCAAACTGGGACAGGGCGTTGAGTGGTCTTTCGAAGGCCATCGCGTATGGGGCGACCGCTGGCATCCCTGCTCAGATGTACCGCGCCTACCAGCCAGGTGCGGGGGACTCGAACCAGGTTGTGTTCAATCGGGCCGAGATGCGATTGGCGGCTATTCCCGCCAGTATCGCCGCCGGGGGTGCCTTCGCGGCCCTCGTGTTCGACAAGCGGGCGCGGGCGCAGCAGGAGAAGGAAACGGGGGTCAATCAGCATCACGGCTTCGCCGGCCTGGAGTCGCAGAGCGCGGAGGGCCGGGATCGAGGGCGGGAAGACAACCCGGGCCTCCACCGCCGCAAGGGTAAGGAGAAGGTGAAGGCCGCGGCTCAAGGTTCGTGATGGTCGGGCTCAGCGTTGTCGCAGAGGAATTGTGAGGACTATCCGTGACAGGCGAAACTCGGCAGTCCGAGTCGCTCCGAGATGACGTTCCCGACGCACAGTCGCCGCGGGAAGCGCCTGCGTCCGAGAAGAAGAGCGAGCCGTTCTTCATTCTCTACCTCAACGGCCCAACCTACCTGGAGGAGATGCGACGGCTGTCGCTGTGGGTGGAGAAGCTCCTGATCCCGGTGTACGGCGAGGAGGTGACATCCGGGGCGCCGTGGTGCCCGCGCTGGCACGAGCACACCGAGGCCGTCGCCTACTTTCACGGGCTGTGGCTGGCCTGGCAGGACAAGACCGGCCCAAAGGCCAGTCTCACCGGCCCCTCCGAGTGGCACCGGGACCACCTCGGCCCCACCATGACCGCGCTCCGCAACCCTTCGGGTCCCTTCGCGGGTTGCAAACCCGGGGCACACCGCGCGAAGGAGCGCCCATCCGTCGAACCGGCCGGCCCCGAGAACTTCGGACCCTGACGCCGCACCCCGTACCGGCCCGCCGAGATCGAACGGCGGGCCGGCCCGGCGTGGCGGACGTGCAACGACGGCTGGGCGGATGGGCCTGGACTTCATCCGGCACTCCCACCGAGGCGTCGGCGGCGGGTGAGGTTCAACAGGTGTGGATGATCCGATCAACACCGGGCCGCGTCCCGCTCCGGCGCGCCCTGACTAGCATGCCCTCGTGATCGAAGAATTGATCAGGAGCGCTGCCGCCGAGGACGACGACGCCATCGAGAAGCTGTGCGTGATCGCCGACGCCGACCCGCAGAGCCTGACCCCGTACCTGGGCGCCCTGCTCGATGCCGACGTGCTGTGGCCCGCGAGGGTGTACCGGGCGGCGGACGACGACGTGGTACGCCGGATCATCGAGCGGATCGACGGCGGGCGCACGCCGGACCGGCTCAACCATCTGCTCGTCATCCTCGCGCACACCGCGCACCCGCTCGCCGAGAGCGCCATGCGTCGCTGGTCGACGCGACCGCCGGCCGGCGCGGACGAGCTGCACGTCAGCGTCCTGAGCTACGCGCTCGAGGGCGGCTGGACGGTCGACGTGGACGGCGGCCGCCGGGATCTCTGCGGGACCACCGCGTACCAGTGGGTCATGCGCGATGCACCGCGACGTGCGGACGGTCCCACCTGCCCGTGGTGTGCGTCGCCACGGTGGATCGCCGCGGACCTCGACACGGCGGAGCCCGCTGTCCGGGACGCGATGGCGCACACCGGCTGGTCCGGCCGGCTGGTGATCGAGACCTGCCAGTTCTGCGCCTGCTACGCCACCCTGTACAGCCAGGTCACCCCGGCCGGCGACAGCACCTGGTGGACCGGCAACACCCGCCCGAGCTACCTCGGTGATGCTCAACCGGAGGACCCGCCGGCGCTGGCGCCGGTTCTGGGCCCGGCGCGGTCGACCCCCTACCAGGCGAGCGCGTGGGACCAGGGCGGCTCGACGCTGGGCGGGCGGCCCGACTGGATCCAGGACGCCGAGCACGCGGACTGCCCCGGGTGCGGTCAACCGATGGACTACCTGGGCCTGGTCGGCGGCGCGGACCTGGACGAGTACGGCGAGGGCGCCTACTACCTGCACCTGCACCAGCCCTGTGGGTTCGCCGCGGTGAACTACCAACAGAGCTGATCGCCGTACCGGCGGAATGAGACGTTCAAGGTGGAGATTCCCGGCCGGGGCGGGAAGGATGCTCTCGTGTCACCGGACGTGCAACCCGCCACGGAGGTGCAGGCGTGGCGGCCGAAACTGTCGGGCGTCACCGAGGTGCTACACGCCCATTTCACCGATCATGCCTATCCGATGCACGCTCACGACACCTGGACGCTCCTCATCGTCGACGAGGGCGCGGTGCGCTACGACCTGCACCGGCACGAGCGCTACGCCTTCGGTGAGCTGGTAACCCTCCTGCCTCCGCACGTTCCGCACAACGGTCGCTCGGCCAGTCCGGAGGGTTTTCGGAAACGGGTGATCTACCTTGACGCGAGCAGCCACCTGTCGGCCGACCTCGCCGGTCGATCGGTCGGCATCTCCAGCTTCCCCGATCCCTGGCTGCGCGACGCCATCTCGGCATTGCACGGCGCTCTTCTGCAACCCGGGGACGAATTGCGGGCCGAGACGCTGCTGACTCTGCTCACCGACAGTGTGCGCGCCCGCCTGGGGGAGCGGATCGTCATGCCGGACGCCGATCCCAGGGCGGCCTACCTGCTTCGCGACCTGATCGAGCAGCACATTGCCGACGGGGTCTCGCTGTACGAGGCCGGTCGGCTGCTGCACTTCGACCCCTCGTACCTGGTTCGGGCGTTCAGCCGCGAGTTCGGCATGTCGCCGCACCGCTACCTGACCTCCCGGCGGGTCGACGAGGCGCGACGCCTGATTCTGGACGGGCACCCCCTGGACCGGGTCGCCACGAGCAGCGGCTTCTACGATCAGCCGCATCTGGCCCGCCACTTCAAGCGGATCCTCGGCGTCAGCCCGGGGGTCTTCGCTCGCACGGCTGGGCTCGCCGCGGCGTCGACGTAGCTGCCGGGAAGTGCCGTCCTTGCCCGTGCCGAGGAGTCACGTCAACTTCGTACAAGACCCCTGAGATGCCCAGGCCACATGATCGAGCCATGCAGCCTGAACCAGCGCCCGTGCGCTTCGACACCAAGATTGCCGTGCTACTCCGCGACGACGTGCTTCCCTGGCAGCGCCTGAACATCACGGCGTTCCTGGTCAGTGGAGTGGGCACGGTGGTGCCCGAGGTGATCGGCGAGCCGTACGAGGACGCGGACGGCGCGCAGTACCTGCCCATGTTCCGCCAGCCCGTCCTGGTCTTCCAGGGCGACCGGGATGTGTTGCGGTTGGCGCACCAGCGGGCCCTGAGCCGCGACCTGCCCATGTCGGTGTTCACGGCCGAGTTGTTCGGCACGGCCCACGACCGGGACAACCGGTCCGCCGTGCGGGCGGTACCCACCGAGAAGCTCGACCTCGTCGGGCTGGCGGTCTACGGTCCGCGCAACGCGGTGGACAGGGTGTTGAAAGGCGCCGACATGCACCCCTGACCGGTGGTCGCCGGTGAAGGGGTCAGGCACTAGATCATGCGACGCCGTACCCGCCACACCACCACACCGATCAGGACCCCCGCGACCGCGACGAACAGCGCGGCCTCGATGAGCTGGAACGTCCAGAACCGGTCCGCCGGGTGGTAGACCCCGAACTGCTGGATGCCCCGCGCGTGCAGGAACTGGTTGAGGTTGGTGCCGGCCTGGTTGGCGGCGTCCTCCAGCTCGTGGTACTCGGTCGAGCTCAGCCTGCGCCCGGTGGCGTCCGCGTAGCCGCGCTCGACCACCCAGTCGGCGAACCCGGGCGCGGCCCGTTGCCCCGCCTTCGAACCGCCGACGGGGACCTGCGTCATGGTGGTGAGCGGGGTGGCGTACGCGGGACGGGCCAACAGCGCCACCGTCATCCGGGCGGCGAGGAACGCCCCGAGCGCGACGCCGAACGCGGGCAGGCTGCGGCGCAGGATCGCCCCGGCGGCGGTGGCGACGCCGAACGCGAACAGCGCGTACGCCACCGGAACAAGCCCTTCCAGGTCGAAGGCGTCGTACTGGAACCGCCCTTCCCACGCGTCGAACGGCTGACGGAACCAGGTGAGCAGCCGTGAACATCCCGGTGAGCGTGACGGTGACGCCGGCCAGCGCCACGAGTTTGGCCGCCAGCCAGCGCATCCGCGGCACGGCCTGCGTCCAGGCGAGCTGCCAGGTGCCGTCCTCCAGCTCACGCGCGAGCAGCGGCGCGCCGAGGAACGCGCCGATGACGACGGGGACCAGGTAGAAGGCCGCCAGGAGGTTCTCGACGTAGCCGTACCCCTCGTCGAGCCGGCGGAAGGACGCCGCGCAGGCCTCGTTGACACCGGCGTCTCTCGCACACCGGGCGGGACCGCCGGGGAACAGGTCGTGGGCCTGCGTTCCGAGCACGAGCAGGGCGATGCCGAACAGACCGACGAGCAGACCCAGGACGCAGACCTCGGACCGGACCGGTGCCGGTCCGATGGAAGTACGGCCTCAGTTCCAGGATCTTCCAGCCCGGGTCCACGCCTCCTGGTCCACCGGCCGAGGACCCTGTTGCAGCCACGTGATGATGCGCTGGGCGTGTTCCTCGGGGGTCTCGGCGGATGACTCCAGGCGGAGGGCCTCGTCGAAGTACGGGAACGCATCGGCCCGCTCGCGAACGAGCGCTTCGTCGAGATCCGTGGCCTGATGACGGTCCCGGAATCGGCTCACGGCCTCGTCGGGCGTCACGAAGAACTCGACGACCCAGAGCGATGCGGAGGAGCCGGCCAACGTTTTGCGGAGACTGGCACGCTGGTCACGCCGAGCATAGGTGCACTCGAGGACGACCGTCTCTCCCTGATCCACGAACATGCGGGCGAGGAGATGCGCGGCGTCGTAGGCGCGCAGGCGATCGTCACGATTTCGATCGGATCCCGGAAACAGGAGGTCGAAGAGGGTGTCGACCTGCAGGTGGATCCGACCGCGACCCGGCCAGGACCGCCCGGCGGCCAGGACCGCCCCGGCCGTGGTCTTGCCCGAGCACGGAGGGCCCGAGAGCAGGACGATCCCGTTGCTGGTCATTCCGCTCGCGTTTCATGATCGTGGAGGACGCGTCCCCAGTTCCGAACGGACACGGTCTCGAAGCGCCCGAAAGTGTATCCACCCGGATCTGCCGCAGTTTGGTCGCCAGCCCTCGTCCAACGATCAATCATCGTGAGCAAGGGAACCGGGCCGCCGGTGCCGGTCAGCCGACGGCCGGGGCGAGCACCGATTCGCACCAGTGGCGGAACGTCGTGCCGACGCCTTCCTCGCGGGCGGGTGGGTAGACACCCGCCGTCTGCGCCTCGGCCATCTCGATCATGGCGTCGACGACGGCCGGGCTCGCTCCGGACGACGCGTACCGGGCGCGATAGTCGGCGAGGGTGGCCTGCTGGTAGGTGACCGGCCGGCCGAGGGTCTCGGAGATGATCTGCGCCATCTCGCGCGGGGTGTGGTCAACGGGTTCGCGCACGGGTACGTCCTGGTGGCCCGTCCAGGTGGTGTCGGCGAGCAGGCCGGTGGCCGTGCGGGCGATGTCGGCGGTGGCTACCGCCGCGAGCGGCGCGTCGGGGTCGGCGGTGAGCACGAACATCCCCTGGCCGCTGATCAGGTCGACCTGGTGCAGCAGGTTCTCCATGAAGAACGCCGCCTGTAGCGAACGGTAGGCGGCGCCGCTGGACTCCAGCGTGTCGTCCATCGCCCAGGCCGCCGAGAGCAGTCCGGCCGGGCCGTCGAATCCGCGGCCGAGCGAGGAGACGGCCACGACGCGGGGTACGGCGTGCGCACGTACCGCCTCCGCGATGGGGCGCGCGAAGCCGAGGTAGTGCTCGGTGACGTCCGGGGCGCCGAAGTTCGGTGGTACGAGCACGAAGAGCGCCGTGGCGTCGGTCAGCGCGGTCGTGAGCACGGCGGGGTCGGCGTGGGAGCCGACGATCACGTCGGCGTGCTCGCGAAGGGGCTCGGGCAGGCGGGAGGGGTCGCGGGCGATCAGGCGCAGCGGTGCGCCGGCGGCGCGCAGGGACTCGGCGACAGCGGCGCCGATCGTGCCCGTGGGAGTCGTGATGACGATCATGGCTCCCATCGTCGCGCGGGTGCTCGCGGGCGAGAAGGACCAGTTCGGGCGGCATTATTATCCTCAGGGTATGAATCCCGTGGAGTCCCGGCCGCTGCGTTACTTCGTGGCCGTCGCCGAGGAGCTCAACTTCAGCCGGGCCGCCGAGCGGCTCGGCATCGCCGCGCCGGCCCTGTCGCGCGCGATCTCCGGGCTCGAGGCGGACCTCGGCGTCCGTCTGCTCGACCGCACCACCCGAAGCGTCGCGCTCACCGACGTGGGCGCGGTGCTTCTCGCCGACGCGCGGGCAGCGCTCGTCGCGCTCGACGCCGCCACCCGACGCTCCCGGCGAGCCGCGGGTGTGCCCGGCGGCAAGCTGGTGGTCGCGGTGAAGGCCGACGTCGAGGGCGGCCTGCTCGAGGACGTGCTCGCGGCGTACCAGGCGGAGCACGCCGCCGTGCCGATCGAGGTCATGTTCACCGGCTGGCGCGAGCAGCCGGCCCTGCTGCGTGCGGGCGAGGCCGACGTGGCGATCGTCATCGAGCCGTTCGATGCCGATGGTCTGGACGTCGAGCCGCTGCTGTGTGAGCCGCAGGTGCTGGCGCTACCGGCCGGGCATCCGCTCGCCGGACGGCCCCGGCTGCGGATGGCCGACATCGAGACCGGGCATCAACGGACTGTTTCCGGCGCCCACGTCTACGTACGACGCGGCGAGCAACCGCCACCGTTCGGGGACATGGTGCAGATGCTGCGTCAGATCGAACTCGGGCGGATGCTCGCCCTGCTCCCGGTCTCGCTCGCCGAGCGCAACGCCAGGCCGCAGCTCACCTGGCGGCCCGTCGACGACGCGCCGGAGGCCGCCTTCTCGGTGGCGTGGTCGCAGAACTCGCACTCGCTCGCGGTCGCCGCGTTCGTCCGGGTGGCCACCGCGATCTCGGCCAGCCGCCGGACCAGCCGGCTGCCGGACGCCGCGGAGACCGCCTGAGCACCCGTCCGGTCAACCACCGTGACGCGGCGCTAGCGGCGGCGACGGGCGTCGGCCTCGGCGTCGAGCAGGCTGTTGAGGGTCAGCGCCGTGTTGATCAGCGACAGGTGGCTGAAGGCCTGTGGGTAGTTGCCGATCTGCTCACCGGTCGCGGCGATCTCCTCGGCGTAGAGGCCGAGGTGGTTGCTGAAGGTGAACATCTTCTCGAACGTGAGTCGGGCGTCGTCGAGGCGGCCGGACCGGGCCAGCGCCTCGACGTACCAGAAGGTGCACATGTTGAAGGTGCCCTCGTGGCCGGGCAGTCCGTCGGGGGAGTGGACCGGGTCGTACCGGTGGACGAGGCTGTCGGAGACGAGTTCGCGTTCGATCGCGTCCAGGGTGGACAGCCACAGCGGGTCGCTCGGCGTGACGAACCCGACCGCCGGCATGGCCAGCAGCGCGGCATCGAGCACGTTCTCGTCGTACGCCTGCACGAAACTGCCGCGTTCCGGGTGGTACCCGCGGGCCATGACCTGGTTGTAGATGCGGTTGCGCTGTTCGGTCCAGCAGGTCAGGTCGCCGGGGCGGCCGGTGCGGTTGGCCAGGCGGATGGCCCGGTCCAGCGCCACCCAGGACATCACCCGCCCGAACGTGTAGTTACGGGGGTGGTGCCGGCTCTCCCAGATGCCGGCGTCGCGCTGGTCCCAGTTGTGACAGAGCCAGTCGACGAGCCGGACGGTGCTCTTCCACACCTGGTGTGAGACGCGGATGCCCTGCTCGTCGGCGAGGTGCATGGCGTAGAGCGCCTCGCCGTGGATGTCGAGCTGGAGTTGGTCGGCGGCGCCGTTGCCGATGCGCACCGGCCGGGAGCCGCGGTAGCCCTCCAGGTGGTCGAGCACCTCCTCGTGCAGGTCGGAGGAGCCGTCCACCCGGTACATGATCTTCAGTGGGTCCTGGTGCTCGCTGGCCGTGCGGATGCGCTCGTCCAGCCAGTCCATGTAGCGGCTGACCTCCTCGGTGAAGCCGAGGCCGAGCAGCGCGTGCACCGAGAACGACGTGTCGCGTACCCAGGTGTAGCGGTAGTCCCAGTTGCGGCTGCCGCCGACCAGCTCGGGCAGCGCGGCGGTGGGCGCGGCGATCATCGCGCCGGTCGGCGCGTACGTCATGAGTTTCAGCGTGATGGCGGAGCGCTCGACCATCTCCCGCCAGCGGCCGGTGTAGCTGGAGCGTTCCAGCCAGCGACGCCAGTAGTCCCGGGTCCATTCGAACATGCCCTGGATCTCCTCCGGCGGAAAGATCCGTGGTTCGGTGCCGCCCGTCTCCAGGACCACGCCGCCGGTGTCGCCCTCGTTCAGGGTGCCGTACGCGACGAGGTCGCCGCCCTCGAGGTGGACGTCGCCGTGTTCGGAGATCAGCCGCCGTACCGGGTCGACCGGGTTGAACGTCAGCGTCGCCGACCGGCTGCGAAAGACGTAGCCGTTGTGGTGGCGCTCGATCTGGTGCTCCTGGCGGGCGTAGTCGAACCGTGGCCGGCACTCCACCCGGAAGCGCATGCTGCCGCGGACCATGGTGACGATCCGGACCAGGCGGTGCGCGTCGGTGACCCGCTCGCCGGTGACCGGCATGAAGTCCATCACCTCGGCCACCCCGTCGGCGCTGATGAAGCGGGTGATCAGGATGGGGGTGCCGGGCAGGTAGAGCTGCTTGGTGACGTACCGGACGTCGTCCGGCGCGATCCGGAAGTAGCCGCCCTTGTCCTTGTCGAGCAGTGCGGCGAAGATGCTCGGCGAGTCGAAGCGCGGCGCGCAGAACCAGTCGACGGTGCCGTCGCAGGTGACCAGCGCGGCGGTCTGCAGGTCACCAATGAGTCCGTGATCTTCGATCGCCGGATAGCTGTCCACGTCTCTCCCCGGTTCGGCCGCGTCCTGCGCATCGAACCTAAGGGGGTATGTGCCGAGTTACGCGGAAATGACGGTCAACCACCCTGTCGCGTACCCCCGACGGCACATCCCTCTCGGCGGGCCGCTCGTTGGTGCGACGAGGGCGGACGGAGGGGGACGATGTCGGGGAAACGGGGTGCGGACCTCCTGCGTCCTCCGGACAGCGCTGGCCGCGCCACGTTCCTGGAGCTCTTCTTCGACCTCGCCTTCGTGGTGGCGCTCACGCGGGTCTCGCAGCGCTTCGTCGAGCTGGACGGCGACGCGGGGTGGGAGCTCGTCAACGGGCTCGGTCGTACCCTGCTGCTGTTCCTGGCGCTCTGGCTGGTCTGGTCGCACACCACCTGGATCACCAGCCGCTACGAGCCGGAGATCGCGATCATCCAGGCCGTCGTGGTCGGCACCATGTTCGCCGGCCTGGTCATGGCGGTCACGCTGCCCCGGGCGATGGAGGAGCGGGCGTTCCCGTTCGCGGTCGCGTACCTGCTGGTGATGGTGGTCCGGCCGCTGGTGATCGCGGCCGCCCTGCGGGGCCATCCGCGGCGGCTGGTCGCGTTCCGGCTCGCCGCGTGGGCTGCGTTGAGCGCGCCGATCTGGCTGGTCGGCGCGCTCGGCCCGGAGCGACTGCGCCTGCCGCTGTGGGCCATCGCCGTCGGCGTCGACTACCTCGCCTGGTTCCTGGGGTGGCCGCTGCCGCGCCTGGGCTCCGCGGCGGTGGCGCACTGGCGGATCGCCGGTACGCATCTCGCCGACCGTTACCAGCAGATGTTCCTCATCGCGCTCGGCGAGTCGATCCTGGTGATCGGCGTGGTGTTCAGCGGCCAGGACTACTCCGCGGGGCGAGCGGCCGCCTTCACGGTCGCGTTCGTCACCAGCGCGCTGATCTGGCGGATCTACTTCCACCGCGCCGGGCTGCTGCTGACCGAGGCGCTGGGTGGGGCGGGCCAGCCCGCTCGCCTCGGTACGGCGTCGGAGCGGACGCACCTGCTCATCGTGCTCAGCGTGCTCCTCACCTCGGTCAGCTACGAACTGGTGATCGACGACCCGTTCGGCGCGCCCCGGCCGATGTGGCTGCTGTTCGTGGTGGGCGGGCCGGCGCTCTTCCTCGTCGCGCGGTTGCGGTTGGAGTACGAGGTGTTCGCCCGGGTCTCCCGATCACGGCTGATCGGACTGGTGATCCTGCTGCTGGGCACGCCGCTGTTGATCCGGTGGCCGCCGATGGTCGGCCTGTGTTCGGTGGCCGGGGTGCTGGCCCTGGTCGCGGTCCTCGACGCACTCGGCAGCCGGCGGTCCGCGCCGCAGGTGACCACCCGGTCGGGCGGACGGGAGACGCCCGGCGGCCGCGACTTCGAGGCGTGACGGTAAGCCTCGACCGTGCCGCGACGACGGCGCGAGGGCGGGCGCCGCGGAGGCGGGGGGGGGGGGGGGGCGCCCCCCCCCGGGGGGGGGGGGCGGGGGGGGAGGCCGCGGGGGGCACCG
>NZ_JBFAOC010000001.1:0-132503 GCF_040675055.1 Micromonospora sp. NPDC049662 | reverse complement strand
CGCCTCGCCGGTGCCGCGCCGCGGGCGCGGGGGGGGGCGCCGGGGGGGGGGGCGGTCGAGTCGACCGCCCGCCCGGTGTCGTCAGCTCAGAGTGAACGTCACGTCGTCGACGTCGAAGGCCGTGACGCCGTTGCCGGCCGTCTCGCTGCTCAGGAAACTCGCCGTCGCGGTGCGCTCGACCGCCGCCGTCCCGCTCGACATGACGTACTCCCGCCACTGCGCCCCGCCGTCGAAGGCCAGCGAGAACCTCGTCTTCGGCGGAATGCCGGTGACCGCCAGCCCGACGTTCAGGTAGTCACCGCGGGTGGTTTCCGTGGTGATGGTGCGGACCCAGAAACGGACCGTCAGGTCGCAGTTGGCCGGCACGGTGACGGTCGTGCGCAGCAGGTCGCTACGCGTCACGTCCAGGCCGGCGAAGGTGGCGTACGCGCGACCGGTGTGTGCCGGCCGGGTCTCGTCGCCGAGCACGACCATGCGCGGGCCGGCCGTCCAGCCGTTGGCGCCGCGCTCGAACGACGGGTTGGGGTGCACCTGCCCGGCGCAGGGCGCGGCGGGTGCCGGTGGTGCGTCGGATGCGTCTCGTGCGGCGGATGCGCCGCCCGTGACCAGGAGCAGCAGGGCTGCGGCGGTGGTGGCGATTGCCTTCATCGGTCCTCCTCGAATCATAGAAGGTTGCCGATATCTGACCATCCGTTACGGTGGCCGCCACGTCAAGCGGTTCCCGACCCTGGCGGCCCCGGCGCCAACCAGCCGCTGATCAGTGCGGGCCGAGCTGGCTGATCTCGTACCCCTGGGGGTAGGTCCGAGCCCTGATGCCGTCGGCGAACAGCGGCGTGGCCCGGGGCGCCCCGAACCACCGCTGCCACCGCGCGCGCGTCCGCAACGCGAGGCGCAGGCCGACCCGGACCGGCCACGGCGGTGTGTCGACCCGTGTCGCGCGCCGCAGCGGTTCGTCGTACATGGCGCTGACCAGCGCGTTCCCCAGTGGCGCGAGCGGGCGGGGGAGGCGGGCGAGCATCAGCATGCGGGTGGCCCGCTCGATGGCCGCCGCGTCCTCGTTGGGCAGCAGGTGGGCGGCGTCGTGGGCGTCGAACCAGGCTTCGAACTCCTCGAACGACCCGGGTATGTCGGTGATGCCCATCCGCCGGCCGAGCTCCCGGTAGAACAGGTAGGTGGCCTGCCGCTCGTGGCAGCAGGGCTGCCGCCAGCCGTAGGCGCGCAGCCACCGGATCGGAATCACGACGAGGCAGCCCAGGACGTAGCGGAAGTCGTCGTTGCCGATGTCGTACGGGCGATGGATCTGGTTGACCCGCCGCAGCGCGTCACGGCCCCGGGGCTGGTCGAAGCCGTTGAGGACCATCTCGTACATCAGCAGGCCGGTGTCGTCGATGCGCTTCTGGGTGCGGTCGGTCAGCTCGCCGGTGGTGGTGTGCACGGCGGCGATGGCCGGGACCGAGAAGGACCTGTTGAACGCCAGGTTGAGGCCCAGCTTCAGGTCCCAGGGGAACTCGTGGCGCAGCATCGTCTGGTAGATGTCCAGGTAGTCGCGCTGCGGGTCCAGCGTGCGGATCCGCCTCAGGTTGTCGTACCGGCCCCTCATCGGCGCGCGTCTCCTGCAGTCGGTCGCGGGGTGGCCGCGGCGAGCGTCCGGGCCACCACGGGTGATCGGGCGTAGGCGTCGGTGACGAGCGTCAGCCACGCCACCTCGCCGGCATAGCCACCGTCCGGGCGGTGCAGCTCGTCGGCGGGCTGCGGGGCCGCGGCCACCAGCCCGGCCCGATGCCGCCGCAGCGCGCAGGCCAGGTGCGCGGCCTCGATCGCCGCCTGCCGCTCGGTGGCGCCGAGGCCGGCCCCGGCGGCGAACCGCTCGGCCAGCGCCGTCACCCCCACCTCGGTGTACGGGCGCAGCGCCAGGCGGCCGTCGCGGATCTCGGCGACCCGACGGGTGAGCGCGTAGTCGGTGTCGCGCAGGGCCGCGAACCGGCGGCGCAGGGTGGGGTCGAGTTCCAGCTCGGGAAGGGCCGCGACGAGGTCCCGCCAGAGCGGTTCGAGTCGCCGGTAGGAGTGGAAATCCTCCCACCGTTGGCCGATCTTGAGGGTGGGTCCCCATGCCGGCATGGTGAGGCCGATCGTGATGAGCAACGCGCCGATGGTCACCAGCACCGCCGCGATCTGCCGCTCGCCGGTCGGCCGGTAGCCGGCCCAGTAGGCGACGAGGTAGACGATCTTGTTGGTGCTGTAGAGCAGCGCGACGGCGGCGCCCACGGCCGTGATGCGCAGGCCGCGGCGCAGCCAGGGGCGTCCGCAGATCTTCGCGAAACCCCAGCACAGCCGGGTGATGTCGAAGCAGTAGGCGAAGAAGCCGAGCAGCAGGAAGATCAGCAGGTAGGCGGTGACGACCGGGTCGGTCGCGTACTCGACGGTCAGGCGCACCGGCTCGTCGTAGGTGAGGGTGACGGCGAACAGGCCGAACATGACGAGGAACGCGCACGCGGTGACCCAGACCCAGCGGCGGGCCCGGACGGCGGCCGTCGCCGGGGGCAGCGCGAAGTGCAGCAGCATGATCTCGGCGTTGGCCGAGATGGTCAGGGCGCCGGCGTGCGCCATCACCTTGGCGAGGTTGGGCAGGCCCGACACCTCGTCGATCGCGCTCGCGACGGGCGGGATGGCGACCGTGATCCCGGCGGCGAACGCACCGAGGCCCGCGCAGATCGCGCGGCGGGCCCGGCTCGGATGCCGGCGCTGCAACCGCACCATGTACACGAACGCGACCCAACCGGAGGCCGCGCACACGGTGTAGAGGACGGTGTCCATTCCCGCGCTACCAGTGGGGGTGTTCGAGGGAGTGCCGCAGCCGGCCGTACAACTCGGCGTCCGGCCCGTCGACAGGTGCCTCGTCCGCGTCACCGCGCCCGCTGCGGACCCGCCGCAGCAGCAGCGAGCCGATCATCTCGGCTTCGCGCTCCTCGGCCGCGGCATAGTTGCTGCGGCCGAGACTGCGCCGCACGAGTTGCGGGTCGAGGTCGGGCAGCAGCAGCCGGGACGCGTCCGCGTCCAGCACCTCGGTCGCCTGGTGCCCGGCGAGCAGGTGACCCAGCTCGTGGCCGATGATCAGCAGTTGGTGCAGTGGCGAGGTGTCCTGCTCGTAGAAGATCGCGTCGAAGTCGTTCGTCGGCACGCACATCCCGCACACCGTCTGTGCCGGCAGCGCGATCGGTACCAGGTGAATGGGCCGGCCGCGCCGCTCACCGAGGACGTCGCACAGCCTCCGGACGTCGAAGGGGTCCGGCATCTCCAGCTCGGCGACGATGCGTTCGCAGCGTCGGCGTAGGCGATGCAACCTCACGTCGGTGTTCCCCCACTCGTCGGTGTGCTCCCACCGCAGGATCTGCACGGCCACCCGCTACCGACGATCGTCGGACGCGGTCGTGCCGGTGCCCTCTGCCACGGCCCGTAGCCGGGCCACCATCTGTTCGACGAGCCGCGTGTCGGTCGCGGAGAGGCCGTTGTCGGCGAGCACCTGCCGCAGCGCCACCCGTTTGACGTCCATCCGCCGCAGCTCGCTGAGCAACGTGATCTGGTCCTGGATTCGTCGTGCCGCCGCGTCGTCCACGAAGTAGCCCGAGTTGACACCGAAGGCGGCGGCCAGGGCGCGTACGTGCGAGGTACGGGGATCGCTCGCCACGCCACGACGCAGCTCGCCGATGTAGGCGGCGCTGATCGTCACGCCCGTCTCGGCCGCCGCTTCGTTGATCTTGTCGGCGATCTCCCGATTGGTGTACCTGCGCCCGGGCTCGTCGGAGTCGCCGAGCTCGTCAGGCGTGGGACGGATCTTGTCGAACAGATACTCCAGCCGTGCTGCCAACGTGTCGAGGGGCGGCAACTCCCGCTCCGTCCGCCGAACGTCCACCATGCTCTTCACCCTCCGGCGACCTGAACGACAGTGTCGCAGATGTGCCCCGCCGCGAAACAGACGTTGACAGGCACACGGAACGTGAGCGTAAGCTCGCTCCTGTTCGGAGCAACACCCGTTGAGCGTGAACCCGTTGTGCTCAACGCCTGTTGCGCGACGGGCCCGATCAGGGCCGTCCGGGCCGAACCTGGGGGGAAGCGGGGAGGAATCCGCTCCGCGAGGAGCACAACGGGGGATTCCTCCCACGGCCCGCCCAGGTCGTGCCGGTCCTTCTCGTCAGTACGGGTAGCCCGGAACGTTGAGCCGGACGCTGTACAGGCCGGAGTCGTTCCGTGGACCCGAGGTGATGAACAGGGTCTGCCGGTCGGAGCCACCGAAGGCGACGTTGGTCGTGCCGGTGAAGCCGGGCCGGATCGTGCCCAACTGGACGCCCGCGGGGGAGTAGACGTGGACGAGGGAGTCTCCGCCGGAGGTCCAGTACACGTTGCCGGCGCAGTCGATCGTGCCGCCGTCCGGGCCGCCGATGTAGTTCACGAAGACGCTCCGCGCGCCGGTGCTGCCATCGGGCTGGACGGCGTACTTGTAGATCTTGTTCTCGGAGTAGGCGCCCACGTACAGCGTGCTTCCGTCCGGTGAGAGCGAGATGCCGTTGGGCTGACGCAGTTGGTCGTCCACCAGCGACACCTGCCCGTTGACGACGCGGAAGACGCTGGTACGCCCGTTCATCTGGTCCGGGCGGTTGCCGCGCTGGAAGTTGGGGTCGGTGAAGTAGGTGACGCCGTCCGAGCGGACCGCGACGTCGTTGGGCGAGTTGAACGCCCGACCCTGGTAGTTCGCCGCGACGGTGCTGCGGGCCCGGTCACTCAGCCGGTACGCGGACACGTTGCGCTGGTCGTGGGTGGCCGCCACGAGCTGCTGGCCGTCGGCGCTGAGCGCGATGCCGTTGCTGCCGGCGTTCGAGATGAACGTGTCGAACGTCGACGGCGGCGTGAACCTACGGATCGTGGACGGCTGCACGTTGTACGGCCCGGTGCCGGCGGCCATGTCGGAGAAGAGCAGGTAGCCGCCGTCGGCGACCCAGACGGGCCCTTCGAGAAACGAGAACCCGCCCTGGATGCGCGGCGCCGTCACCGAACTGGCCGGCAGTGGTGAGCCGTAGCTGGCCCCCGTCGGGCAGGCGCCGGGCGGCGTGCCGGGCGGGCCGGCGAGCCTGACGTACGCGTCGGCCTGGGCGGTCGCCGATCCTCGGGCGGCGGCGGGAACGGGTGCCGCGCTGACCGCGAGGCAGAGCCCGGCCAGGATGGCGATGGTGGGACGCCGGTTCATCGGGTGCTCCAATCGGCGTCGACGGGTCGCGCGGACCGGCCGACGGTGTCGAGGGCGCGTGCGGGCGCGGTGCGGCCCGCCCGCCGGGGCTATTCCAGGTGGAAGGTGGCGGAGCTTCGCTCGGCGCTCGTACCGACCGCCTCCAGGTAGAGCAGACCGTCGCGGTGCCGCACGAAGCGGCCCGGGTAGTTCTGTGACTCCAGGGAGATGCCGGCGCTGTCGGCCAGGCCGGGCCGGCGTTGGAAACTCGCGTCGCTGGCGAAGATCGACGACCCGTCGTTCGCTGCGATGGACAGGGCGAATCCGTAGTGGCGCAGGTAGTAGCCCGGGTAGTTGGTCGACTCCAACGACACGCTCCCGCCGCCGGCCAGGCCGTTGACGATGCGGAACTGGGAGTCGGCCAGGTTGGTCACGTTCGGCTCGACCCGTGCCCGGTAGTCGTAGTGCCGGACGTAGCTGGTCGTCAGGTCGTGCGACCGCAGCCGGACCGGGGTGGCCCCGTCGGGCACGGGGATGCCGAAGTTGGGGGTGCCGTCGGCGTTCCAGTACAGCTTCTGCAGGCGGGTCCGCCGGTTCGGGTCGTTGAGGGGGTCGCCGCTGATGTCGCGGTAGTTCCGGTCGTGGTAGACCAGGATGTCGCTCTGCCCGTCCTCGGAGACGGTGAACGAGTTGTGGCCGGGGCCGTACTGGCCGGTGGCCGCGCTGGTGGCGAAGACCGGGTTGGGGCTCTTGCTCCAGGCGGCCGCGTCGAGCAGGTTCGCGGTGGTCGAGGCGCTGAGCATCCCGAGGCAGTAGTTGGCGTCGGTGGCGCTGGCCGAGTAGGTCAGGAAGAGACGTCCGTTGCGCTGGATCACGGCCGGTCCCTCGGCGACCCGGTAGCCGCGGGTCTCCCAGGCGTACGTCGGTACGACGAGCCGGGTCACGGTGCCCGTGATCTGCCACGGGTTGGCGCCCATCCGGGCGAGGTAGACGTTCGAGTTGGTGGAGATGCCCGGCTCCTGCTGCGCCCAGGTCAGGTAGCGCACCCCGTTGGCCACGAAGGTCGAGGCGTCCAGGCTGAAGGTGTCCCAGGGCGTCGTGATCCGGCCGCGTTCGGTCCACCCTCCGGTGAGCGGGTTCGCGTTGGCGGTCTCCAGCACGTACATCCGGATGCGCCACACGTCGTCGGTCCGGCCGGCGGCGAAGTAGACGTACCAGCGGTCGTTGATGAAGTGGATCTCCGGGGCCCAGATGTGGGCGCCCATCTCTCCGCTGGTGTGCCGGCTCCAGATCGTGGTCTCCGCCGCCGTCGCCAGACCCTGCAGGGTGGTCGCGCGGCGCAGGACGATCCGGTCGTACTGCGGCACGGTCGCGGTCAGGTAGTAGTAGCCGTCGGTGTGCCGGAAGATGTGCGGGTCGGCCCGCTGGTTGACCAGCGGGTTGGTGTAGTTCACGGCGGGCGCGGCCTGCGCGGGCCCCGCCACGGGCAGCCCGACCGACACGGCGAGCACCACCAGCAGCGCGGCCAGCATCGAGCGGCGGCGGGGGACGCCCGGACCGGCGGTCCTCCGGTCGAGTGGCAGCGGCATCTGTCCTCCGTGAGCTGTGGGTACCGCGCTGGTCGACGCGGCCCTCGGCGGCCGACCTGCGGCACGTCGAGGGCGCGAACGCCCGTGTGCAGGAACGTGTGACGGGAGTGTTGCGCCCAGGTAACGGCCTCAGTGTTGGCGCTAACATCGACGAGTGTCAAGGTCTTCCGGTAGTTCCCGGGCCACCGCGCAGCACCGACCACCACCCGCGACGGCGGGTGACGCGGTCGGTCGCAACGGAGGTTTCACCATCGCCTGGCGGGTACTCAGGCGCACCGACACGGCCGGTGGAAAGCAGTGTCACGAGCGAGGGAGCGCCTGTCATGCCCGATGCGGAGCCCACCGTCGTCCTGGTGCACGGCGCGTTCGCCGAGTCGGCCAGCTGGAACGGCGTGATCGAGCGGCTGGGTGCCGCGTACAACGTCGTGGCCGCCGCCAACCCGCTGCGCAGCGTCGCGGGCGACGCCGCGTACGTGCGGGACGTGGCACGGGGGATCGGCGGGCCCGTCGTGCTCGTCGGCCACTCGTACGGCGGCATGGTGATCACGCAGGCCGCGGCGGGCGACACGTCGGTGCGGGCTCTCGTGTACGTCAACGCGTTCGCGCCGGACACCGGCGAGTCGGCGTTGTCGCTGTCGGGAAAGTTCCCCGGCAGCACGCTCGCCGACACGCTGGTGCAGTACCCGGTGTCGACCGGCGGCAACGAGGTGGCGATCGGCCAGGACGCGTACCACGCCCAGTTCTGCGCCGACGCGTCGGACGACCTCGCCGCGCTGATGGCCCGCACCCAGCGGCCCATCACCGAGCAGGCCCTGGGCGACGGGCTCACCGGCGAACCCGCCTGGCGGTCCCTGCCGAGCTGGTTCGTGTTCGGCGACGCCGACAAGAACATCCCGGTCGCCGTACACCGGTTCATGGCCGAGCGGGCCGCCCCGCGCGGCCAACGCGAGGTGGCGGGCGGTTCGCACGCGATGGCGGCGGCCCCGCAGGCCGCGAGCGAGATCGCCGAGACGATCATCGAGGCGGTCCGGGCCACCTGACCGCGTACGCCGACGGCTCGACGCGAGAGCCGGAACGCGCCCGCGTAGCCTTGCGGTCGTGCGGGACTGGGCGCTGCGGCCGGCGCTGACGGCGGACGTCGAGGCGGTGGCCGAGTTGCGGTCCGTGGTGCTGCGGCCGGATCTGGAACGGCTCGGGCGGTACGACGCGCAGCGGGTCCGGCAACGACTGCGGGACGGGTTCTCGCCGGCACACACCTGGCTGATCGAGGTAGACGGCGCGTTCGCCGGGTGCGTGTCCCTGCGGCCGGGCGAGGACGCCCATTGGCTGGAGCACTTCTACCTGACGCCGCCCACGCAGGGCGTCGGCATCGGCGCCGCCGTGCTGCGCTCGCTGCTCGAGCGGTGCGACCGCGACGGCGTCCGCGTCCGGTTGAACGTGCTGCGCGGCAGCGCGGCCCGGCGGCTGTACGAGCGGCACGGATTCACGCTCGAAACCGAGGATCCGATCGACGTGTTCATGGTGCGCGAGCCGAACCGGGCCGGCCGGCCGACTGATCAACCGCGACCGGTCGTCTCCCGGTACGCCGCGCCCAGAGCGGTCAGGCCGCGTCCCAACTCCGGGCCGCGTACCCCGGCGTAGCCGAGCACCAGCGCCGGCGGGCGGTCGTCCGGCCGTAGGGCGTAGAAGCGGCCACCGCGGACCAGCACCGAGCGACGCCGGGCCGCGTGGACCACGGCCTCCTCCGCGTACCTGGCCGGCAGCAGCAGGTACGCCTGGAGTCCGCCGTTCGCGCCGAGCAGGGTGACGTCGGGCAGGTGCCCGGCGACGAAGTCGCGGACCGCCTGACGGCGCTTCTGCACGTCCGCGCCGAGTCGGCGCAGGTGTCGGTCGAAGGCGCCGGTGTCGATCAACCGGGCGAAGGCGAGCTGTTCCAGGCCGGAGCAGCCGATGTCCCAGCTGGCCCGGATCCGCTCGACCGCCGCGGTCAGGTCGGCGGGGATGGCCAGCCAGCCGAGGCGCAGCGCCGGCGTGAGGACCTTGCTGGCGCTGCCGGCGTAGACCACCCGGTCGGGCGCGAGGCTCTGCACCGCCGGCAGCCGGTGCGCCGGGGCGACGAGGGCGGCGTCGAAGTCGTCCTCGATGACGTAGCCGTCGACTTTCTTCGCCCAGGCCACGAGCTGTGCCCGGCGTCGTGCGGTGAGCGTGACCCCGGTCGGGAACTGGCTGGCCGGGGTGATCAGCACGGCACGGACGCCGCTCGCGTCCAGCGCGTCCACCCGGATGCCGTCGGAGTCCACCGGGATGCCCACCGGACGCAGGCCGGCCTCGGCGACGAACTCCCACTCGCCCGGGTGCCCCGGATCCTCCACCCCGAGCGTGTCGTGGCCACGGTCGCGCAGCACGCGGCAGAGCAGCGCGAGCCCCTGCGCGAAGCCGGACGTGACCATGAGGCGCTCCGGCCGGGTCCGTACCCCACGCACCCGGCCCAGGTAGCCGGCGAGGGTGTGCCGTACGACCGGCAGCCCGGACGGCGGGGCGTAGCCCAGCTCGCGACGGCCGGCCGAGGTGACCACCGCGCTGACCGCCCGGATCCAGTCCTGGCGGGGGAACGTCGAGTCGTGCGGGCTGCCGGTGCGCAGGTCGCAGACCGCCGGGGCGGGCGGGTGGTCGTCCGGGGTGAGCGCCGAGGCGACGTCGGCGCGGGCCGCCGCCGCCACCGAGGTGCCCGAGCCGTGCTGGGAGACGAGGTACCCCTCGGCGCAGAGTTGTCCGTACGCCTCGACGACCACACTGCGGGACACGCCGAGGTCGGCGGCGAGCTGCCGGCTCGACGGCACCCGGGTGCCGGGGCGCAGCGCGCCCTCCTCGATCTGCGTACGGAATGCGTTACGGAGCTGCACTGCCAGCGTTCCACGCGATTGCCCGTCTATTGACAGGCTTAGATTAAGGGACAAGTGGTCCGCTCCGAGATCGTCGAAGTGGTATGGACAGCGTGATCCGTGCCTGTGGAAAGTGTTGGTCGGGTGCACAACCGCCCGGTGGCCGGCGAATCAGGGCGTATGTTCCGAGCGTGTCCAATGTGGACGCCCCGCCGCCGGCGCCGGGGTGGTCGTGCGAAGTCCTTTCGCCTGGGGGAAGGGTCCGACCTGCCGCGTCGTCGGCGGGACCAGCGCCAACGGTGGTGCGGAATCGGGCTGTTCAGAGGGGGTTCCGCAAGTGTCCCTATTGTCAACCGAACCCGCCGCGTGGTCGATCCGAGCACATTCGTCGACCGATACACGTACCGCATTTATGGACTCAATTCCGGTGGAAGTGACATCTGTCACACTGCCGTCGATCGATCCGTTGTCGCTCTACACCGCACTCGCCGACAGTCTTTCCCACGACGACCTGTATCTGTTCGAAAGCCTGGACGGTCCTGTTCGGGACCGATATGCCGCAGCCGTCGGTTGGGGTCTCCTCGCCGAGGTGCGACTCATCGCCGACCGCCTCGAGCTGGCCGCCGACGGTCCGCTGGGTGACGCCCTGGCCGCCGTGTTCACCGCCGTCCTGGGCGAACCGGGCCGGCGGGCCACCACGGCGCGAGTCTGGCCCGTCGCCGGACCGACCGAGGTGTGGGCCGCCGTCCGGGCGGCACAGCGCGCGTTCGCCGTGCGCACGACCGTCCCCACCGACACCTTCGCCTTCGGATTCCTCACCACCCTGGCGTACGAGGCCGCGCGGGACATGGACGAACTCGGTACCGAGCGGGTGGTCGACGACGTTCCCCGCTGCACGCTCGCGCTGTTCCGGCACACCGTCTGGTGGGATCTACGCGCCGGCACGGTCCGGCGGCTCGACGCCAGCGGGCCGCACCTGCCCCCGGACGACGCCGCCCGTCTGCCCGAGCTGCCCGTGCGACCGACCGCCCCGCACCCGCACGTGCCGGCCGCCCCGCCACCGCGTCTGGTCCGGGACACCGTCGACGAGGAGACGTTCGCCGCCCGGGTGAAGCAGTGCCTGCGGCACATCGAGGTCGGGGACAGCTACCAGATCCAGATCGGCCACCGGATCGACGTGGAGACGACGCTGACACCGTTGGAGGTCTACCGGCGACTGCGTCACCGCAACCCGTCGCCGTACATGTACCTCACCCCGTGGGCCGGACGGACCGTCATCGGGGCCAGCCCGGAGCTGTTTCTGCGCATCGAGGACGGCCGCCTCTCGATGCGTCCGATCGCCGGAACGGCCCGCCGCGCCGCCGACCCCGAAGCCGACCGACGGCGGGTGGTCGAGCTGGCGACGAGCGAGAAGGAACGGGCCGAGCACGTCATGCTCGTCGACCTGTGCCGCAACGACATCGGCCGGGTCTGCGTGCCGGGGACGCTCAGCGTCGACAGCATGTTCGACGTCGAGCCGTTCGCGTACGTGCACCACCTGGTCTCGACCGTCTCGGGCCAGCTCGCCGACGACGCCGACGTGTGGGCGGCGATCTGCGCGACCTTCCCGGCCGGCACCATGACCGGCGCCCCGAAGCTGCGGGCCATGGAGATCATCGACGGTCTGGAGGACGAGCCCCGGGGCGTCTACGCCGGCGCGGTCGGGCTGGTCGACGTCCGTGGCTACGCGGTGCTCGCCCTCTGCATCCGGACCGCCGTGCACGACGGCCGGCACTACCGGACCCAGGCCTCGGCCGGGGTCGTGGCCGACTCCACCCCGGGCGACGAGTGGCGCGAGACGCTGGCCAAGATGAACGCCACCTACTGGGCCCTGACCGGTAGGGAGCTGCTGTCGTGAAGGTCCTGCTCGTCGACGCGTACGACAGCTTCACCCACATCATCGACCAGTACCTGCGGACGCTCGGCGCACAGACCGTGGTGGTCCGCTCCCGGGCGGCGACCAACGACCAGCTCGTGGCCCTGCGGCCCGACGCGGTAGTGCTGGGCCCCGGGCCGGGCCACCCCGCCGAGTCCGGGCACGTGGAGCTGGTGCACGCCTTCGCCGGTCGGGTCCCGCTGCTCGGGGTCTGCCTCGGCCACCAGGCGATCGGCCTCGCCTACGGCGGGACGATCGCGGTCGCCCGGCACCTGATGCACGGCAAGACCAGCGTGGTCACCCACGACGGCCAGGGCGTCTTCGAGGGCACGCCCGCGCCGCTCACCGTCACCCGCTACCACTCGCTGATCGTCGCGGACCCGGTGCCCCCGGCCCTGCGGGTGACCGCGCGGTCGTCCGACGACGGCTACGTGATGGGGGTACGACACCACACGCTCGCGGTGCAGGGGGTGCAGTTCCACCCGGAGAGCGTGCTCACCGAGGCCGGCCTGCGGCTGTTCGACAACTTCCTGCGCCAGGCGTCGACGACCGCGCAACGGCCACCCGGATTGGCCTCACCGGATCACCCCGGATTGGCCACAAGCGGTGGTCGTCCCGCTGCGTACGGTCGGGCGGACAATCGGACCCGACTCTCACGAGGATCACGATGACCCAGCTCAGCGACGGTGCGGCCACTCTCACCGTCCGCATCGACGACCGGGTGCTGACCGCGGTGCCGGACTACGTGCTCGGCGTGCTCGCCGTGGCGCTGGTCGAGGTCGTACCGGCGCCTCCCGCCGTGTCGGCGTTGCTCACCGCCGCGGAGGACGCGCTGCACGGCGCCGGCCTGGACAAGGCCGCCGTGGCCGACCTGCCGGGCATCGCGGCCTGGCGCGAGGCGTACCGGGCGGTGGGGGTGAACCCGAACCGGTTCCCCTGCGCCGCCGAATCGATCACCCGCCGGGTGGCCAAGGGCGACCGGCTGCCCCGGATCAACGCCCTGGTCGACCTCTGCAACGCCGTCTCGCTCGGCGCGGCGCTGCCGGTGGCGTCGTGCGCGGTCGACGGCCTCACCGACCTCGTGGTGCGGCCGGCCGACGGCACCGAGACGTACCTGCCGCTGGGCGTTCCCGACGCGCCCGAGCGTCCCGAGCCGGGTGAGGTCGTCTACGCCGACGCCGACGGGCGGGCCCACTCGCGGCGCTGGAACTGGCGGCAGGGCCACCTGGTCCGCACCGACCTGGGCCCGCACGCGTTGCTGCTCACCGTCGAGTCGGCCCACCCCGGCGGACGGGCGGAGGTGGTTGACGCGTTGGCCCGCCTCGGCGGCGTCCTCGCCGGGATGTCCGCCGGCCCACGGCAGGAGGCGGTGCTCGACCGCGACGCGACGAGCGCCGTCCTGGGTACCGCGGGACCGCTGAGCCCGGCGGGCAGCAACGGTCGGAGCCGTCCGTGAACGGCGCGATCCTGGTGATCTACCGCCCGGCGGCCGGGCGGTACGCCGCCCAGTTCCGCGCCGTGGTCGCCGCCGCCGCCGAGCGGGGCGTGGCGACCGTCGCGCTGCTGCCGACCGGTCAGCCGTCCGCCGACACCGCCGGTCTGCCCTGCTACCACGCCGACCTCGACGACCGCGAGGCCGTCCGTTCGATCGTCGCGACGATCGTCGCCGAGCACCCGGTGCGGCGCGTCTTCCCGCTCTTCGAGGGCGACGTGCTGACCGCCGCGCACTGCCGACGGGACCACGGCATCGACGGGCTCGACCCGGAGGGGGCGCTGACCTTCCGCGACAAGAACGTCATGCACCGCCGTGCCACCGAGCTCGGTGTGCCGGTGGCCCGCTCCTGCCGCCCCGAGACGGTCGGGGCGGTCGCCGAGTTCGCCGCCGAGGTCGGTTGGCCGGTGGTCGTCAAGCCGTACGCCGGCTGGGCCTGCGGCGACACGCACCGGGTGGACTCCGTCGAGGACCTGGCCCGGGTGTGGCCGTTGATCGCCGACGACCGGCACGACTACCGGGTGGAGGAGTACGTCCGGGGTGCGGAATACCACGTCGACTCGCTGCTGCGCGACGGCGAGGTGGTCTTCGAGCAGCTCTCCCGCTACACGTACTCCGTCCTGGAGTTCCGCGACGAGCCCGGCGGCACGGTCTCCCGCAAACACGACCTGACCGACGCCGAGCGGCGCATCCTGGCCGCCAGCGCCACCGTGCTGCGGGGCTTCGGGATGCGGACCGGCGTGGCGCACGTCGAGTTCTTCCTCCGCGACGACGGCGAGGTGGTCTTCGGCGAGGCGGCGGCCCGGGCCGGTGGCGGCTCGATCGTCCCCGCCATCGAGGCCGGGCGGGGGATCAACCTGGCCGGGGAGTGGTGCCGCCTCGAACTGGACCCGGAGCACGTGCCGACGACCACGCTCGGGCCGGAGATCGGCACCGAGTACCTGTGCTCCGACCGGTACGGGCGGATCACCGCGATCACCTCGGCGGCGCAGTTGCGGGCGCTCGACGCGGTACGCGACGCGGACGTGTGGAAGCGCGTCGGTGACGTGCTCGCCGCGCCGACCGCCTCGAACGACGTGCTCGGCTGGTACGTCTGCGAGGGGCGGGACTTCGACGCGGTCCGCGCCCGCTTCAAGGTCATCCGCGACTCGTTCGAGGTGCGCACCGAACCGGTGGGGGAGTCGTCATGTGGCTGAGCCGGTTCCGGGCCCTGCCCCGCCCGCTGCGGATGCTGGTCTACGCGTCCTTCATCAACCGGGCCGGCATGTTCGTCTTTCCCCTGCTCGCGGTCTACCTGGTGCAGAGCCGGCAGCTCAGCACCGGCGAGGCGGGCGTGCTGATCTCCGCGGGCAGCACCGGCCTGCTCGCCGGCAGCCTGCTCAGCGGGCCGGTCTGCGCCCGGGCCGGCCGCCGCGCCGCGCTGGTGGCGAGCCTGCTGCTCAACGCGGCCGGTTACCTGGGCCTGGCCGTGGTCGACGGACCCACCTGGACGTACGCGGTGCTGCTCTTCGTCGCGCTGGTCGGCATGGGCATGTTCTCCCCGGCGGCCAACACGCTGATCGCCGACCTGACCGAGCCGGGCGAGCGGCCGTTCGCGTACACCGTCAGCTATCTCGCCAACAACCTCGGCATGGGGGTCGGCCCGCTGCTCGGCGGGTTCGCGGCCGCGCTGTCGTACGAGCTGATGTTCGCCGGGAACATCCTGCTCGGTCTGCTCGCGGCGGCCACCATCTGGCTGTTCGTACCCGCCGAGACCCGCCGTGCCCCGACGACCGCGCCGGTCGTCACGACCCGCTGGGCCGGGCTGCGCCGGGATGTCGACGTGGCGCTGCTGGTGCTGGTCTCCTTCTGTTACGTCGCGCCGCTGATCGGCCTGGAATACACGCTGCCTCTCGCGGTCACCACCGTGCTGCACTCGTCGGTGGCGGTGGTCGGCGCGGTCTACACCATCAACAGCGTCGTCGTGGTCAGCGCCAGCCTGCTGATCGAAAAGCGGATCAAGGCGTACTCGACCCGGGTCCTGCTGATCGTGGCCGGCCTGCTCTGGTCGGCCGGCATGGCCGTCCTGGTGTTCGCCTTCTCGCTGCCCGCCGTGCTGCTCTCCACGGTGGTCTGGACCCTCGGGGAGATCATCGCCTCGGTGGTGGTGCCCACCTACATCGCCGACCACGTGCAGGAGCGTCGGGTCAGCAGCTTCATGGCCCTGAACGCCTTCGTGCTCAGCTCGGCCCGGTTGGTCGTGCCGATGGGTCTCGGCTTCGTCTGGCAGACCCAGGGGCACCAGCCCGTCCTCCTGATCCTCCTGCTGACCCCGGTGGTCGGTGTGGTCGCGTTCGCGGCGCTGCGAATCCGACCGGCCGTCCGGCCCGTGCCGGCGCCCGCCGAACCGGCCACCGCCAGTCCCTGACACCCACCCACCCCTCATCGGAAGGCGCCATGACGACGTCGAAGTTCGTGCTGCCCGAGAGCGACATCCCGACGACCTGGTACAACGTGGTTCCCGACCTGCCCAAGGGGCTGCCCCCGATGTTGCACCCCGGCACCCGGGAACCGCTCACCCCGGCGGACCTCGAACCACTCTTCGCCACCGGCATGATCGAGCAGGAGTTCAGCACCGAGCGGGACGTGGACATCCCCGGGCCGGTGCTGGACATCTACCGCCAGTGGCGGCCCAGCCCGCTCGTCCGCGCCCACCGTCTGGAAAAGGCCCTCGACACGCCGGCCCGGATCTACTTCAAGTACGAGGGGGTCAGCCCGTCCGGCAGCCACAAGCCGAACACCGCCGTACCGCAGGCGTACTACAGCAAGCTCGACGGCGTGCGGCGGCTGACCACGGAGACCGGCGCCGGCCAGTGGGGCAGCTCGCTCTCGATGGCCTGCACGTACTTCGGCCTCGACTGTGAGGTCTTCATGGTGCGGGTCAGCTACGACCAGAAGCCGTACCGGCGGGGGCTGATGGAGACGTTCGGCGCGTCGGTGACGGCGAGCCCGAGCGACCGTACCGCGGCGGGCCGGGCCGCGCTCGCCGCCGACCCGAACTCCACCGGCAGCCTCGGCCTGGCCATCTCCGAGGCGGTGGAGGCGGCGATGGCCAGCGGTGGCGCCGCCAAGTACGCCCTCGGCTCGGTGCTCAACCTCGTGTTGATGCACCAGACCATCATCGGCCAGGAGGCGCAACTCCAACTCGCCCTGGCCGACGACTACCCGGACGTCGTGATCGGCGCGGCCGGCGGTGGCTCGAACTTCGCCGGGCTGGCCCTGCCGTTCCTGCGCCGCCAACTGGGCGGCGGCCCGGCCGTGCGGTTCGTCGCGGTCGAGCCCTCCTCCTGCCCGTCGCTGACCCAGGGCACCTACGACTACGACTTCGGGGACACCGCCGGCCTCACCCCGCTGACCAAGATGCACACCCTGGGCCACGAGTTCCGCCCACCGGCCATCCACGCCGGTGGACTGCGCTACCACGGCATGGCGCCGATCATCAGCGCGCTGCGGGACCTCGACCTCATCGAGGCGCGTGCCGTGCCGCAGACCGCCTGCTTCGAGGCGGGCGTGCTCTTCGCCCGCAGCGAGGGGATCGTGCCGGCGCCGGAGTCCACCCACGCCGTCCGGGTGGCGGTGGACGAGGCGCTGCGCTGCCGGGAGACGGGCGAGTCGCAGGCGATCGTCTTCTCCCTATCGGGGCACGGCCACTTCGACATGCAGGCCTACATCGACTACTTCGCCGGAAAGCTGACGGACTGACCTCGCTGGGGCGGACGCCGTCGTGGCGTCCGCCCCCGCGCCGAGCACCGGGGGCGCCAATGCACAGCGAAGCAGCCACCATCCTCGCCATCAACGGGTCGGAACGGGCCGGCGGCAACACCGACCACGCCATCGCGCACGCGGGCCGGCTGATCGCCGAACGCGGCGCGACCCTGCGCACGATCGTGCTCCGCGAGCACCGCATCTCGCCGTGCAGCCCGTGCGGCGACTGCAACAGCCGAACCCTGCCCTGCCGGGTGGACGACGACGTCCCCGCCCTGGTGGAGCAGATGGCCGCCGCCGACGGACTCATCTACGCGGCCCCGGTGCACGGCTTCGGCCTCGCCCACCTCATGCAGGTCTTCATCGAGCGCGCGGGCGTCGGCTACCTGCGGTTCAACCGGCCGCTGGCCGACAAGGTCGGCGGCATCATCGTCACCGGACGTCGGTACAGCGACTCCTCCGTGCACAACCAGATCGTCAACAACCTGCTGCTCAACAGGATGATCCTGGTGGGCAGCGGATTCCCCGTCCTGTTGCGCAACACCACCGGCAGCCCCGGGCTGACCGACGCCGAAGGCGTCGACGCGCTGGAGCGGATGGTGCACCGGATGCTCGACATGGTGCAGCTGCTCAAGCGGCACCAGCGGGTCGACGGTGGCCCGGTCCTGCCGCGCCGGGACCGCAACGAACGCGTCCCGCGGCCCCGCCGCGCCGAAACCGCCCAGAGCAGAGGAGATATCGAGAATGTCCACTGAGCAGGTCGCCACTCCGGTCGGCATCGACTTCCCGGCCACCGAGTGGGAGAGGTGGGACAAGCCGGGCGCCGAGGGCCGGGTCAAGATGACGTACGTGGGCGGTCAGCGGCTGCGCCTGCTGGAGCTGCCACCCGGCTTCGACGAGCACCACTGGTGCCTGCGCGGGCACACCGGCTACGTGCTCCAGGGCGAGTTCACCATCCACTTCCGGGACCGGTCGGTGCCGTGTCGCCCCGGCATGGGGTTCGTCATTCCCGACGACGAGGAGCACCGGTCGCAGGGCAGCGACGCCGAGCCCACCGTCGTCTTCGTGGTCGATGAGGTTCCGCAGCCGTGAGCGACCAGCAGAGCGTCGCCTCGCCGGCCGGGTCGACGCCGGCCGGCGACGCCGACGGGCCGGCCCGGATCGCCGAGCTTCGGGTCGCCATCGACGGGCTCGACCGGCAGATCATCGCCCTGCTGGCCGAGCGCACCCGGGTGGTGCGGGAGCTGACCGTGCACAAGACGGACGAGGGGACGGTCCGCTCACCCGAGCGGGTGCGGCAGGTCCTCGACCGCGTACACGCCCTGGCGGTCGGGCACGGCATGCCGCCCGAGGTGGCCGTCGGCACGTACCGCGCCCTCATCGAGGAGCTGACCCTGATGCAGCTCGACATGTTGGCGGCCCGCCGCGCCGCCGCCGCGGCGACGGACACCAGATGAGCCACCGTCTGCCCGTCGACCTGCGGCACGCCCTGGCCAGCCTCGACCCGCTCCCCGGCGAGCTGGTGCGGGTCGCCACCGAGCTGCCCGCCCGCTACGGCGTGTCTGCCCACTACGCCCGCTGGGCGGGCGCGCCCGCCGCCCCTCCCACCGGCGCCGGCCCGGCCGTCCTCTTCGACCGGGTACGCCCCGACGACGGACCCACCCGGGCGGTGCTGATGGGCCTCTACGGCACCCGTCGACGAGCCGCCGGCCTGCTCGGCTGCACGCCCGCCGAGCTGCCGCACCGGCTGCTTGACGCGGTGGCCGCCCCCCGCCCGGCGGAGTTCGCCGCCGACGCGTCCCGCTGGCCGCGCGAGTCGCTGCCGTTGGACCTGACCGCGCTGCCGGTGCCGGTCCTCACCGACGAGGACGCCGGGCCCTACCTGACCCTCGGCGCGGTGCTCGCCACCGACCCGGACACCGGGGTCCGCAACCTGTCCGTGCACCGCATGTGCGTGCAGGGGCCCGACACGCTGACCATCTGGATGGTGCCGGGGCGCGACCTGGAACTCGCGTACCAGGCCGCCCTGCGCCGGGGCCGCCCACTGCCGGTGGCGATCCACCTCGGCCTCAGTCCGGCGGTGCTGCTCTCCTCCTGCTGCCCGACCTCGCTGGTCCCGCCCGACCTCGATGAGCTGGCGGTGGCCGGCGCGCTCGCCGGCCAGCCGGTGGAGCTGCTGCCCTGCGCCACGGTGGACGCCGAGTTCATCGCCCACGCCGAGTACGTCATCGAGGGTGAGCTGCTGGCCGACCACGCGCCGGAGAGCGCGCACGGCACGGTGGCCACGCCGGAGTTCCTCGGCTACCAGGGTCGCGCGCACCCCTGGCTGCCGCTGATCCGGGCCACGGCGATCACCGCTCGGGAGAGCCCGATCCTGCAGGCGGTCTCCGGGCCCGGGCACGAGCAGTCGATCCTGCTCGGCTTCGGGATGGAGGCCGCCGTGCTGGACGTGCTGCGGCGGCGGGGGACACCGGCGCTCGCGGCGCACTGCCACACCGCCGGTGGCGGTCAGCTCATGGTGGTGCTCCAGTGGTCGGTCAAGCGCGGGCCACAGGACGACGTCGCGGTGCGCGCCGCCGCCGAGGCGGTGCTGGAGCAGTTCCGGATGGCCAAGCTGGTGCTGTGCGTGGGCGAGGACGTGGACATCGAGTCCGACCAGGACCTGTGGTGGGCGATGGTCACCCGGTTCCAGGCCGATCAGGACCTGGTCGTGCTGCCCGACCGGGAGGGCTTTCCGCTCGACCCGAGCCAGCACACCGGCTACTCGCCGTCGCTCTCGGCCGACGGGCGCACGGCCAAGGCGGTGTTCGACTGCACCGTCCCGTACGCCCAGAGCGCGCGCTTTCACCGGCCCCGCTTCACCGAGCCGTCGCGTCCCGCACCGCGGCGGCCAGCAGCGCCACTCCCTCGGTGATCCGAGCGGTGGGCAACGCCGCGTACCCGATCAGGAAGGTCGGCTCGGTCGGCGGCCGGGTGACGAAGTAGCCCGAGGCGGGATAGACCCGTACGCCCCGGGCGGCGGCGGCGCGCACGATCTCGGCCTCATCGACGTCGTGCGCGCCGCCCAGGGTCACGAGCACGTGCAGCCCGGCCGCCGTGCCGGAGATCCGTACTCCCGCGCCGAAGTGTTCGTACAGCGCCTCCAGCAGCCGGGCGCGACGCTGGCGGTAGAGGCGGTCCATCCGGCCGATGTGCCGGGCGTACGCGCCGGACGAGATGAACTCGGCCAACGCCTCCTGGGTCACCGTCGGGGTCAGCCGGTCGGTGATCCACTTGATGCCTAGGAACGACCGGACGAGGTGCGGCGGCAACACCGCGTATCCGATGCGCAGCGACGGGAAGAGGGTCTTGCTGAAGCTGCCGACGTAGACCACGTCCGCGTCCTGCGGATCGGCGGCCAACGACGCGAGCCGCTCCTCGGCGAAGGTGAACTCGTTGTGGTAGTCGTCTTCCAGCACCGTCGCCGCGTGGTCGCGGGCCCAGCGCAGCAACGCCCGCCGTCGCCGGTCGGACATGATGAACCCGGTCGGGAACTGGTGCGACGGGGTGACGTAGACGAGGCGTACCCGGGCCGGGTCGAGGCCGTGCGCGCGGACCCGGCAGTCGATCTCATCGACCCGCAGGCCCTCCTCGTCGACCGGGACCGGCACCACGGCGGCCCGCGAGTAGCCGAAGATCTGCCGCAGCACGGTGTGGCTCGGATCCTCGATGACCACCACGTCGTCCGCGCCGACGAGCAGCCGGACCAGGATGTCCATGGCCTGAGTCGCGCCGCTGGTCACGACCGTGTCCTCGCGGCGGGCGTCCAGCGCCCGGCTGCGTCGCAGCAGCGCGGTGATCTGGGTACGCAACGACGGGGAACCCTCGGCCGGGCCGTAGCCCAACGCCACCGCGTCCGCCCGGCTGACCGCGTCGGCGAGCGACTGCCGCCACCGGGTCACCGGGAAGCTGGCCAGCGCCGGGGTGCCGTGCCGGAAGTCGTACGTGCCGTCCGGCCGGTGCATCGGCGCCGGTTCCCAGGGCTTCCAGAGGGGACTGCCGGCGTCGGTGGGCAGCGGGGGCTCGGGTCGCAGGTGCGCGCGGGCGGCGCGGGGGACCCGCGGTGGCGCGTCGGCCGGTGCGGCGCTGACCCGGGTGCCGGAACCACGCCGCGACGTGAGCACCCCGTTGGCCCGCAGCAGCTCGTAGGCGCGGGTCACCACCGTCCGGGAGACCCCGAGCTGGTGCGCCAGTTCGCGGCTGGGCGGCACCGCGTCGCCGGGGCGCAGCCGGCCGGCGCGTACGGATGAGCTGATCTGGTCGCAGAGTTGCTGCTGCAACGGCACCGCACTGGCGCGGTCGAGCGTGACGAGGAGCTGGTCCGAACTCACCTGAGCATGCTCCCCGCTCGAGGTCAGGCTGCCCGGGAGGATCGCCTGCGGGCGGGGCGGTCGGTCTGCACGAATGTCGACAGTCGGCCCTGCACCAGCCGGCCGAGCACGTCCAGGAAGATCGCGCGGTCGCGCGACGGGACCGTGGCGAGGATGTCGTGCTGTAGTCCCGCGACGATCTGCCGCGCCTCGGCGACCAGCCGCTCGCCGTCGGGCGTGACGGTGACGATGCGGGCGCGTCGGTCGGTCGTCGAGGTGCGACGCCCGACCAGGCCGGCACGTTCCAGCTCGTCGAGGGTGACGACCATCGTCGTCTTGTCGATGCCGCACATCTCGCCGAGCTGGCTCTGGGTGAACTCGCCGGTGAGACCGCGATCGAGCACGCAGTAGGCACGCGTCGAGATGCTCAGGCCGGAGAGGGCGGCGGCGTGTTCCTGAGCCAGCGCGTGGGTGGCCCAGGACATCAGGAACATCAGGTCTGGTGTCGCGGCATCGGGCCCGGAGGTTCCGGTGGTCATGGCGGCAGCCTAGCAACTGGTTCGTGATTCGAACTATCTCGTAGCGGAGCATCGTCGCCTCGCGAACAAGTTAAGAACGAGATAGTAAAGAACGGAACCTTCTGATACGGTTCGATCTCGACAGCACGTCCCCTCCACTGAGGAGTCACCCCTGATGTCTGCGGAAGCCTCTGTTCCCCGTGCCGGTGCCAGCGCCTCGCGCGTGCGAGACCGGGCCATCGCCGTCGCGGTCGCCGTGCTCGCCGCCGTGGCCGTGTGGTCGATCGCGACCCTCGCCGGCGCGCAGCTCACCGTCGACCAGGGCGCCGGCCCGCGGGACGTCACGGTGCTCGCCGTCGTCCTGAACTCCGCGATCGCGGCGCTGCTCGGCTGGGGCCTGCTCGCGGTGCTCGAGCGCTTCCGGGCGAGCGCCATCACGATCTGGACGGGGATCGCTCTCGTCGTCCTCGTGCTGTCGCTCGTGCCGGCCTCCCTGGTCGACGCCTCGGCCGGCACCCGGGTCGCCCTCGTCCTGATGCACCTGGTGGTGGGCGCGGTCGTGATCGTGGGCTTCCGCAGGGGCGCGCGGGGCGTCTGACGGCGGGTGGCCCGCCCGTCCCGCTCCCGCGCGGAGCAGGACGGGCGGTCCCTCAACCTCGTACGCGCCGCAACGCGAGACCACCGAGGCCCAGGGCGGCCGACCCCACCACCAGGGCCACGTACGCCCCGCCCCGACCGTTGCCGGTGCCGATCCCGCTGTCGGAGGTCGCCACCACCAGCGCGCCGAGGCCCACGGCGAGCAGTCCGGACGCCAGGGCCACGGTCGCGCCGATCATCCCGCTGCCGGTGCCGACGCGACTGGTCGGGCGGGCCAGGGCCAGCGCGCCGACGATCACCCCCGCCAGGCCCAGCAGGCCGCCGACGCTCGCCCCGAGTCGACCGGTGCTCATGGTGGTGACGCTGGCCGCCAACGGCTGGTCCGGCGCGGCGATCCCCTCGAGCAGGGCGGACGTGGCAGCGGTGAACACCGACATGGGCTTCTCCTTCTCGTACGTCGTGGTGTGCCGTTCGATCTTGTCGCCGCGCCGGCCGCCGGTCGTCCGGCAACCGGAGGCTCTTCGTCCTGCCGCGGCGGGCGCAGGCGGCTGCCGCGTACGACGCACCCGCCGCGCGACTACCACGGACGCGGTAGTCGACGGTCGTTCGCGCGCAGGAGTCGCCCGGTGCGTGCCCCGGGCTAGGGTGCGCGCATGAGCACAGGGCGTGCCGTTGTCCGGGACTGGGTCATCGCCGTCGGCGTGGCGGTGGTGCTGCTGGTCGCCGGGCGGTCCATGGGCCCTTCCACGATGGACCTCGACCTGCTGGGCTACGCGCTGCTGGCCGCCGGTGGTCTGGCGTTGGCGGCGCGTCGCCGCGCTCCGGTCACCGTCCTGGCCGTCACCGCGCTGTGCGCGGTGGGCTACCAGGCGGTCGGTTTCGACGTGCCGGCGGTCGCCTTCCTGTTCGCGGTGTACACCGGTGTGCGGGCGGGCCACCGCGTCGTCACGGTCGTCGCCGCCGTGCTGATGCTCGTCGCGTTGCCGCTCACCGCGCTCGCCCCACCGCAGGGTCTGCCGTTGGGCGACGCGCTCGCGCGGGCCCGGGGCGCCCTGGAGGTGGCGTGGCTGATCGCCGCCGGCGCGGCGGGGGAGGCGTTGCGGCAGGCCGAGCGGCGGGCCGACGAGGCCGAGCGCACCCGGGAGGAGACCGCGCGACGCCGGGCCGACGAGGAGCGGCTGCACATCGCGCGGGAGCTGCACGACTCGCTGACCCACCAGATCTCGATCATCAAGGTGCAGGCGGAGGTGGCCGTCCACCTGGCCCGTCGGCGTGGCGAGGCGGTGCCGGAGGCGTTGCTGGCGATCCGGGAGGCCGGCCGGGAGGCCAGCCGCGAGCTGCGCGCGACCCTGGAGGCGCTGCGGGACGACAGCAGGAACCCGCCGCGGGGCATCGACCACCTGCCGGAGCTGGTGCAGCGGGCTCGGCTGGCCGGGCTGGACGCGACGTTGACGGTGCGGGGGCCGCGACAGGCCGTGCCGGTGGCCGTGGACCGGACCGCCTACCGCATCGTCCAGGAGTCCCTCACCAACGTCGCACGGCACGCCGCCGCGGCCACCGCGTCGGTCCACGTCGACTACCGTCCGGACGCCCTCGCGATCCGGGTCGACGACGACGGCGCCGCCACGCCGGCCGCCGCCCCGGCGCCCGGCGTCGGGCTGCTCGGGATGCGCGAACGGGTCACCGCCCTGGGCGGTCGCCTGCACGCGGCGCCCCGCGACGGGGGCGGCTTCACCGTCCGCGCCGAACTTCCCGTCGGGCCGTCCGCGTGATCCGCGTCCTGCTGGTCGACGACCAGGCGCTGCTGCGCAGCGGCTTCCGCGCGCTCCTGGACATCGAGGACGACATCGAGGTGGTGGCCGAGGCGGCCGACGGTCTCCAGGGGTTGGCCCTCGCCCGACGTCACCTGCCCGACATCGCGCTCATCGACATCCAGATGCCGGTGCTGGACGGAATCGAGGCGACCCGGCTGATCGCCGCGGACCCGGCGCTAGCCGGCGTGCACGTCGTCATCCTGACCAACTACGGACTCGACGAACACGTCTTCCACGCGCTGCGCGCCGGCGCGGCCGGTTTCCTCGTCAAGGACATCGAGCCGGAGGACTTCCTGCACGCCGTACGCGTCGCCGCCCGAGGGGACGCGCTGCTCGCGCCGTCGATCACCCGCCGCCTCATCGACCGGTACGTCGCCGAACCACAGCACCTGCGGGTCCCGACCGGGCTGCGGGAGCTGACCAGCCGGGAACGCGAGGCCGTCGTCCTGGTCGCCCAGGGTCTGTCGAACGACGAGGTCGCGGCACGAATGGTGATCAGCCCGCTGACCGCCAAGACCCACATCAACCGGGCCATGGCCAAGCTGCACGCCCGCGACCGCGCCCAGCTCGTCGTCGTCGCGTACGAGTCCGGGCTGGTGGCCCCGCGTCAGCACTGAGGTCGGCGGGCCGCCGGAGCAGGGACGGCGTCCAGGCTTGCCGCGCGGCGCCCCGGTCGACCCGTGCCATGATTGCGCCCATGGGCAAGCAGCAGCACGTCGGCGGGGCCGACCGGCACAGCGGGTCGGGAACCACGGCCGACCGTCCGACCGACGGCGGGGCGGACGCTCGACTCGCCCTCGCACAGGACCCCGCAACACCACAGATGACCCTCATCGACCTGGCGTCGGATGCGTCGGTCACGGTGCGCAAGGCGGTCGCGGCGCGGCCGGACGCGCCCGCGCAGGCCCTGCGGACGTTGACCCGCGACCACGATCGTCAGGTCCGGGAGGCGGTGGCACGCAATCCCGCCACGTCGGTCGGCAACCTCCTGCGTCTCGTCAAGGACGCCGAC
Organism: Micromonospora sp. NPDC049662; assembly: GCF_040675055.1. NCBI lineage: Bacteria > Bacillati > Actinomycetota > Actinomycetes > Micromonosporales > Micromonosporaceae > Micromonospora > Micromonospora sp. NPDC049662. The sequence continues at coordinate 107,373 of NZ_JBFAOC010000001.1, read as the reverse complement.
CGGTGGGTCCGGTGGGCCGTCGCCAGCAACCCGGCCTGCGACGAGTCGGTCCGCCGGGTGATGGTCGCCGCGCCCGACAAGGAGCTTCGGGGCCTGCTCGCCGAGACCCGCGAGTTGGAGCCCCACCTCGCCGCCGAGCTGGTCGAGGACGCCTCACCCGAGGTACGCGAGCGGCTCGCCACCCACACCCACGACCCCGAGGTCGTCGTCGCCCTGTTGGCCGACCGTACCGTCCGCGTGCGCAAGGGGCTCGCCCGCAACCCGCGGACCACCGCCGCGCAGCGCAGCGCCCTGGCCAGGGATCCGGCGGTGGACGTACGGGCGGCCCTGGTCCGCGCCTTGGAGCTGAGCGAGGCGGATCTGGCAGGTCTGGCCGACGACCGTGCCGTGCAGGTACGCCTGGCCATGGCCACGTCCGAGCTCATCCCGTCGCACGTGCGGCAGGCGCTCGAGAACGACTCCGACGACATGGTGGCCGCCGCGGCACGTGACTATCGCCCCGGCGTCGGCAGCTCGCCGGTGGTGCGGGCACCCCGGATCGGGTCCCGTCGCCCCGACGGCGGCTCTCGCCGGCAGGGACGCGCCGCCACCTGACGTCGGCGGGCCCTAGGGGGTCCGCGCGCTCGGCTCACCGGCGCGATGTTCCCACCCGCGACGGGGCCGGCGGGTGATCCCGGCGCCGGTCGACGACGCCGCCTCGACCGGAAGGTCCCGGCCGGCGAGGCGGCGGAGCAGGTCGCGGATCTGGCGTTTGTCCGCGGCCGAGACGGTGTCGTCCAGCAAACGTCGGCGGATGGTGCCCATGTCCGTCTCGACCTGCGCCAGCGCCCGGGGCGTCTCGGCCGCGTCCGGCATCGCGAGCGGCCGGATCGCGGCGGCGATGGAGAGGTCGAGGGTGGCGCAGAGGCTACGCACCTTCGCCAGCTCGGGGTAGCGCTGCCAGTCTCCGGCGAGCCAGCGGAACAGCGTCGAGCGGCTCACCCCGGTGTGGTGGGCGATGTCGCCGACGGTCCAGCCGTGTTCCTCACGGGCGTCGTCGACGGCTTGGCGGACGAACTGCGCGAAGGCCATCTGAGGTGTCGTGGGGTAGGTGTCCATCCTCAGGTCCTGCCCTCCCATCCGGGTTGATCTGCCCTGCGGTGACGGCGGTACCACTGATCGTCTATCAGCTTCTGCGGCGGCGCAGCGGCGCTCGGGGCGCTGGCCTACTCCTTCGGGGTGGTGCGGATACTCAAATGCCGGTCGTCGCGGCGGATCGGCGGCGCGAACGCGCGGCCCGCCAGGGCGCACGGGTGGGCCTGGTCCCGTTCGCCGTCCCCTTCGGGGCCCACTGTCCCGTTCACGGCCTGTGATGGTCGCCGCAGCGCTGCGGCTACAACGCGTGACCTGAGTTACCGTTCGTCGAATCAGGTACCGTCCCCTGTCACACCGTCTTCGTACCAACCTGGCTGCCCGGCGCAACGGGAAGCCGAACCGGAGGGACACATTCGTGAGGGTCCGTAGCGCAGTCCGTCAGGCCGGCCTCGTCGTGGCGATCGCCGCTCTGGCGGTGACCGCGGGGTGTGCCAAGAAGGACGACAGCGAGGTCCAGGCCAGCGGGGTCAAGCTGGTCGAGGCCGGCAAGCTGACCGTCTGCACCCACCTGCCGTACCCGCCGTTCCAGTCCAAGGACGCCAGCGGCAAGGTCACCGGGTTCGACGTCGACGTGATGGACCTCGTGGCCAAGGAGTTGGGCGTCGAGCAGACGATCATCGACACGCCCTTCGAGGGCATCAAGTCCGGCCAGGACCTGAACACCGGCAAGTGCGACGCGGCCGCCGCCGGCATGACCATCACCGCCGAGCGGCAGAAGGTGATGAACTTCTCCGACCCGTACTTCGACGCGACGCAGGCGATGCTGGTCAAGACCGGGAAGCCGTACAAGTCGCTCGACGACCTGCGGGGCAAGAAGCTCGGCGTGCAGGCGGCCACCACCGGCCGTGACTACGCCCGCAAGTTCGAGAAGGAGAAGGGCCTGCAGCTCGTCGAGTTCGAGGATCTCGCCGCCCTGCAGCAGGCCGTCGCGAACGGTCAGGTCGAGGCCGCCGTCAACGACCTGCCGGTGTGGACCGAGTACCTGCGCAAGAACCCGGGTGGGTTCGCGGTGACCGCCGAGTTCGACACGGGCGAGCAGTACGGGTTCTCGGTGAAGAAGGACGCGAACCCGGAACTGCTCAAGAAGATCAACGAGACGCTGGCCAAGGCCAAGCAGGACGGCTCGTACGACACGATCTACTCCAAGTGGATCGGCAAGCGGCCGAACGCCTGATCGACGCTCCAAAGGGGTAGGGCGCGCGGACCGCGTGCCCTACCCCGTCGGCACAATCCGGGAAGGCAACGAGCCAACGTGAAGCTGCGCCGCCGCCAGCGGGAACGACTGTCCCTCGGTATCCAGTACCTGGTCTTCGTCGCGATCATCGCCGCGGTGCTCCTCGCCGCGGACTGGGGCCGACTGGCCGACGCGTTCTTCCGCGTCGACATCATCGAGTCGATGTTCCCGACGATCATTACCGTGGCGCTGCGCAACACGATCCTCTACACGTTGGGCGCGTTCGCCTTCGGCCTCGTGTTCGGGACCGTGCTCGCGCTCATGCGGCTGTCCCGGGTGGCGCCGTACCGCTGGCTGGCGACCGCGTACATCGAGCTGTTCCGGGGGCTGCCGGCGCTGCTGGTGCTCTTCCTCGTCGGGTACGGCATCCCCATCGCCTTCCCGGAGCGGCAGATCCCCGGCGGCGTGTTCGGCTCGATCGCGATCGGTCTCGGGTTGACCGCCGCGGCGTACATGGCCGAGACCATCCGCGCCGGCATCCAGGCGGTGCCGAAGGGGCAGATGGAGGCGGCCCGTACCCTCGGCATGTCGCATTTCACCGCCATGCGCACGATCGTCATCCCGCAGGCGTTCCGGATCGTCATCCCGCCGCTGACGAACGAGCTCATCCTGCTCACCAAGGACTCGTCGCTGGCGTACGTGCTGGGCGTGACGGCACAGACCATCGAGGTCACCAAGTTCGGCCGGGACATGCTCAACGACCGGGTGAACGCCACCCCGCTGCTGGTGGCCGGCCTCGCCTACCTGGTCATCACCCTGCCGCTGTCCCAGGTGGTACGCCGCCTCGAACTCCGCTACGCCAAGGCCCGGTGACCCGCATGACGACCAGCCCGTCCCGTCCCGCCGTACAGATCCGTGACCTGCACAAGTCGTTCGGGCCGATCGAGGTGCTCAAGGGCATCGACTTCGAGGTCGGCCAGGGCGAGGTCGTCTGCGTGATCGGGCCGTCCGGGTCCGGCAAGTCGACCCTGCTGCGCTGTGTCGACCTGTTGGAGGAACCCACCGCCGGCACGATCTGGGTGAACGGCGTGGAGATGACCGACCCGGACGTCGAGATCGACGCGGTCCGCCGGGGCATCGGCATGGTGTTCCAGTCGTTCAACCTGTTCCCGCACCTGACCGTGCTCCGCAACCTCACCGTCGCGCAGCGCAAGGTGCTGCGCCGCTCGCGCGCCGAGGCCGAGCGGATCGCGCGGGCCAACCTGGAGCGGGTCGGCCTCACCGACAAGGCCGACGCGTTCCCCGCGCAGCTCTCCGGCGGGCAGCAGCAGCGGGTCGCGATCGCCCGGTCGCTCTCGATGGACCCGAAGCTGATGCTCTTCGACGAGCCGACCTCGGCGCTCGACCCGGAGTTGGTCGGTGACGTGCTCACCGTCATGCGTGGGCTCGCCGAGGAGGGCATGACGATGATGGTGGTCACCCACGAGATGGCGTTCGCCCGGGACGTCGCCGACCGGGTCGTGTTCATGGACGGTGGCGTCGTCGTCGAGCAGGGGCCGCCGCAGGAGGTGCTGGGCGCGCCGAAGCACGAACGGACCCGGGCGTTCCTCTCCCGCGTCCTGGACCCGACGCACGCGCGGGTCGGTCAGCCCGAGCAGCCGCCGGCGCCACCGGAAACCCCCAGCCTGCCGGCCGACGACCGGCACGGTCTCTGACACCACCAGCGCCGGCCGATCGATGGCCATTGTGATGTCGCGGTAATCTTCCTGCAATCAGACCTGTACTTTCGTCGATGGATTACATAAGTTGGGTTCATCCATCGAAAGTTCTGAGTCTTCCGAGCGAAGTCCGCGACGATCCTCACCCCAGTCGTGCTGCCGCCTTGTGCTCGGCGGTCGATGCACCCTGCGCTCGTCGCGTCTTCGCCCGGTCGGGAACGGAGACCCATGGACGATCAGGCCGTTGGCTCCCATCGCCACCTGTCCCGCCGATCACTGATCGCCACCGGGGCGCTCGCCGCCGGAGCGTTGGGCGCGTCCGCCCCCACGCTCGGGAGCGCCTTCGGAGGCAGCCCCGCGCAGGCCGCCGCCGGAGTGACCAGGAAGGTCACCATCTACGCCGAGCAGTTGCCCGGCGGGCTGTACGGCTACGGCCTCGCACCCGGCCAGGCCACCGTGCCCGGACCGGTGCTGGAGATCTACGAGGGTGACACCCTGGAGATCACCCTGGTCAACACCACCGACCAGCGGCTGTCCATCCACCCGCACGGCGTGGACTACAGCACCGACTCGGACGGTAGTCCGTTCAACGACTCCTTCAACGACCCCGGCGAGACACGGACGTACGTGTGGCGCTCGCACGAGATGGTCGCCGCGTCGGGTCGCCGGTACATGCCCGGCAGCGCCGGCTACTGGCACTACCACGACCACGCCATGGGCACCGACCACGGCACGGCCGGCGTCGCGAAGGGACTGTACGGCGCGCTGATCGTCCGGCGTCGGGGCGACATCCTGCCGGAGAAGCAGTTCACGGTCGTGTTCCACGACATGACGATCAACAACCGGATGGCCCCGAACACGCCCATGTTCGAGGCGAACCTGGGCCAGCGGGTGGAGTGGCTCGCCATCGGGCACGGCAACCTGTTCCACACCTTCCACCTGCATGCCCACCGCTGGGCGGACAACCGCACCGGGATGCTCGAAGGGCCGGCCGACCCGAGCCTGGTCGTCGACAACAAGGACCTCAACCCGGGCAGCTCGTTCGGGTTCCAGGTGCTGGCCGGGGAGGGCGTCGGGCCCGGCGCGTGGATGTACCACTGCCACGTGCAGAACCACTCCGACGGCGGCATGGCCGGGATCTTCCTGGTGCGCAACGCCGACGGCAGCATGCCCCCCGGCGCCGAGGAGGCGATCCACCGGTTCCAGGGCCACACCCACACGCACGGAAGCTGACCGAAAGGTGGGGACGGGGATGACAAGAGACCTACGACGTACCCTCGCCGCGATAGCGGCCTTCGCCACGCTGATCCCGGCCACGACCACGGCATCGGCGGCGGTAGCCGCGCCGCGAGCGGCGAGCGCGGCGCCAGCGCCGACGCAGCAGAGCGACACGGCCGTGCTCGTGTTCCACGGGCCGGTGGCCGAACAGCAGGACCCGGTGGCGCGCGCGGTGGACACCATCCGACAACTTGCGGCCAGTCATGACATCGATGTCATGGCCACCACGGACCCGGGTGTGTTCACTCCGACCAAGCTGTCCGCGTACCGGAGCGTGGTGTTCCTCTCCGCGACGGGCGCCGCGCTCAACCGCGACCAGGAGTTGGCGCTCCAGGCCTATATGAAGGCCGGCGGCGGCTTCGTCGGCATCGCCGACGCCGCCCGCGCGCAGGTCGACTCGACCTGGTTCACCGGCCTGATCGGCGCCCGCCCGGCCGGCGCGATCCCGGTGGCCGAGCCGGTGGCCCGGGTGACCGCCAGCGGCGAGAACCCGCCCACCGAGACCAAGGAGAAGCTGACCGACGGCGACGCCAACACGAAGTGGCTGGTCCGCACGCCCACGGCCTGGGTGACCTACGAGCTGGCCGCACCGAAGAGGATCACCGGGTACGCGCTGACGTCGGCCAACGACTTCGTCGGGCGGGATCCGAAGGACTGGACCCTGCAGGGCTCAACGGACGGCCAGAGCTGGACCGATCTGGACCAGCGCACCAACCAGGCGTTCGCCGAACGGTTCCAGACCCGGCGGTTCGACATCGCTTCGCCGCAGGAGTTCAGCCGCTACCGGCTGAACATCACCGCCAACAGCGGTGAGCCGCTGATCCAGCTCGCCGACCTGCGGCTGTTCACCGGCACGGCCACCGCGCCGCCGCCGACCCCGGTGAACCGGGCGGTGGTCGACATCCTGGACCGCAAACACCCGGCCACCGCGTCGCTGCCGCTGACCCTCACCCGGTCGGACCGCTGGGACAACTGGGAGACGAACCCGATCGGGGCGGTGCACACCCTCGCCCAGGTCGAGGAGCGGCACTACGACCCGGGTCCGGGCGCGAACGGTCCGTTCCACCCGGTGTCCTGGTGCCGGGACTACGACGGCGGGCGGTCGTTCTACACCGGCATGGGCCACACCGAGGGCAGCTACGGCGAGGAGGCGTTCCGGGCGCACCTGACCGGGGCGCTGAACTGGACCACCGGCCGCGTACGCGGTGACTGCCAGGCGACGATCGCCGCGAACTACAAGGTCGAACGGCTGACCGCCGCGAACCAGACCGGGCAGCTCGACCAGATCGGCGAGCCGCACGGGCTCACCATCGCCCCCGACGGCACCGTCTTCTACGTCGGCAAGGCGGCCTGCCCGAGCGGCCCGATCGCGGACTGGAACGACCCGAAGGTTGGCCTGGGCTGCGGCACCATCCACTCCTACGACCCGCGCAGCAAGCAGGTCAAGCTGCTCACCACCCTGGAGGTGATGGGCAACCGGGGCAGCGGCTCGGAGTTGGTCAAGAACGAGGAGGGCCTGCTCGGCATCGTGCCCGACCCGACGTTCGCCGAGAACGGCTGGCTCTACGTCTACTGGATGCCACACGAGTCGATCGACCGGGTCAAACGGGTCGGGCAGCGCACCATCTCCCGCTTCACCTACGACCGGACGACCCAGACGATCGACCAGGGCACCCGCAAGGACCTGTTGCAGTTCCCGGTGCAGATCCACAGCTGCTGCCACGCGGGTGGCGGCATGGCGTTCGACGCCAAGGGCAACCTCTACGTCGGCTCCGGCGACAACAACTCCTCCGAGGGGTCGCAGGGCTACTCCGGCAACAACTGGACCGAGGAGTACCAGGGGACCTCGTTCCAGGACGCCCGCCGCACGTCGGGTAACACTAACGACCTCGCCGGAAAGATCATCCGGATCCACCCGGAGGCGGACGGCACGTACACCATCCCGCAGGGCAACCTCTTCCCCCCGGGCACGGAGAAGACCCGCCCGGAGATCTACGTCATGGGCGTGCGCAACATCGCCCGCCTCCAGATCGACCCGGTGCACCAGTGGCTGACCGCCGGCTGGGTCGGCCCGGACGCCTCGTCGCCCAGCCCCACCCTCGGTCCGGCGAAGTACGAGACGGCCACCATCATCACCTCGGCCGGTAACCAGGGCTGGCCGTACTGCATGGGTAACCGGCAGCCGTACCGGGACCGCAGCAACACCGACGCCAGCGTGCTGACCGGCTGGTACGACTGCGACAACCTGAAGAACACCTCGCCGCGCAACACCGGACTGGAGGACATCCCGGCGGCCCGGGACAACATGATCTGGTACTCGCCGGACGGCGGCGGCCCGGTCTTCCCGAAGCGGACCGACGGCAGCGGCCTTCCGACCTACGTCGCGGCCGACGCCACCTACACGCAGCCGTACCTGCGCGGCGGCGGGCAGGCCATCATGTCCGGCCCCACCTACCACCGCAGCCTCGTCGACACCGACAGCGGCGTCGCCTGGCCGGAACACTGGGACGGCAAGTGGTTGATCGGCGACCAGTCGAACCCGGTCAACCGGGTCGCGGTCACCGTCGACGAGGCCGGCGTGCCGCAGGCCGCCCCGCCGGTGTACGCCGAGTCGCTGCGGGCCATCATCCCCAGCGGCAACGGCGACAACCGGTTGCAGAGCTGGATGGACGCCAAGTTCGGCCCGGACGGCGCGCTCTACCTGCTCGACTACGGAGGCGGCTTCTTCAGCCTGAGCCCCAACCAGAAGCTGATCCGGGTCACCTACACCGGTGGCGCGCCCACCCCGGCGCCCGCAGCGACCTCGGTGGCCGTGCAGAACAAGCCGCTGACGATCGCCTTCACCGGCTCGAAGTCCGGCGGCGTGAGCCACCGGTGGGAGTTCGGCGACGGCGGCACCTCGACCGAGGCGGACCCCCGACACACGTACGCCAAGGTGGGCACCTACACCGCGAAGCTCACCGTCACGTACGCCGACGGCGAGACGGCGACCGTGCGGACCACCGTCACGGTCGGCTGCGCGGTGCCCGACGCCCGGGCCACGGTCTGGCTCGGCGACACCGACACCGGCGTGCCCAGCCGGACGGTCGGGCAGGGCTGCACGATCAACGACCTCGTCGACGACGAGAGCACCTGGCCCGACCACAACGCCTTCGTCCGGCACGTCAGCGCGGTGACCCGCGCGTTGCAGGACGACGGCCTGCTCAACACCCGTGAGGCGGGCACGCTCACCCGGCTGGCCGCCGCCTCCGACATCGGCCGGGACGGTCGCACCGGGTACGAGCCGCTCTACGACGGCACCGCCGAGTCGCTACGCGGTTGGGAGCAGGCCCCGACGGGCTCGTTCAGCATCCAGCCCGACGGGGCGCTGCGCTCCAGCGGCGGCCTCGGCATGCTCTGGCACACCAGGGAGCTGGGCGACTTCTCGCTGAAGGTGCAGTTCAAGGACATCGCGCCGGGCACCAACCGGGCCAACACCGGTGTCTTCATCCGCTTCCCGGACCTGCGGGTGCCGCTGGAGCAGCGGCCAGAAGGCAGCTGCGGCACCATCGGGTCGGCCCGGACCTCGACCGCCTGGATGGCGATCTACTGCGGACACGAGATCCAGATCTACGACGGCGAGAGCGGCGAGCCGCAGAAGACCGGCTCGGTCTACAACTTCGACCCGGTGCCGCTCGCCCAGGCCGGCATCACCCCGAAGAACGTGTGGAACGACTACGAGATCCGGGTGGTCGGGCAGCACTACACGATGATCCGCAACGGCGTGGTGATCAACGAGTTCGACAACACGCCGGGCAAGCAGTCCTCCCGGGCCGGCGACCCGCCGACCGACCTGCGGCAGTTCCTGCGCGGCTTCATCGGCCTGCAGAACCACGGTGACAACGACCTGACCGAGTTCCGCAACATCCGCGTGCGCGAGCTCTAGGAGAGACGATGATCCGACGACTCACGGCCGCGCTGGCGGCGGTCCTGCTCACGGTCGCGCCGTTGGCCGCGCCACCGGCCTCCGCCGCCCCGCGCGCCGCCGCGGACCAGGTGCTCACCTGGACCGCCGACGACAACACCACCCGCTACAAGTCCGTCCCCACCACCGCGGTGGCCGGCGCGACGACAATCGTCTGGGAGAACAGCGCGGCCACCGGCAACACCACCGGAATGCCGCACACGTTGACCTTCGACACGTCCACCGAGGGCTACAACCACGACGTCACGCTCAACATCCTGGCGAGTCCGTTCGACGCCAACAACGGCCGGCACGAGGCGACCGTCACGCTGACGCCGGGCCGCTACCGCTACTTCTGCTCGATTCCCGGCCACAGCCAGATGGTCGGCGAGTTGGTGGTCACCGACGGCGGGGGAGGCGGCGATACCACGCCACCGACCGTCACCGCCGCCGTGTCCGGTGACCGCGACGGCGACGGCAACTACGTGGGCGCGGCGACGGTGACCGTCACGGCCACCGACGCCGGTTCCGGTGTGGACACCGTCGAATACCAGGTCGACGACACCAGCTTTCAGCCGTACACCGCGCCGGTGCAGGTAAACGCGGTCGGCGACCACTCGGTCCAGTTCCGCGCCACCGACCGGGATGGCAACACCAGCGCGGTCGGCTCGGTGTCGTTCCGGGTCGTCGAGCCGACCGAGGAGGACACCACCGCGCCGACGGTCACGGCCGCGCTGACCGGCGACCGCGACGGCGACGGCAACTACGTCGGTACGGCCACCGCCACGCTGACCGCCACCGACGCCGGGTCGGGGGTCGCCACCATCGAGTACGCCCTCGACGGGGCCGCCTTCACGGCGTACACGAGCCCGGTCGTGGTGACCGCCACCGGGATGCACATGCTGCACTACCGGGCCACCGACGTGGCCGGTAACACCTCGGCCGAGCAGATGGCCCACTTCACCGTCGTCGCGCCGCCGGCCGAGGACACCACCGCACCCACCGTGACGGCCACGGTGGCCGGCGACCGGAACGGCGACGGCGCGTACGTCGGCGGCGCGACCGTGACCGTCACGGCCACCGACGCCGACTCGGGCGTGGCGCGAACCGAGTACGCCCTCGACAGCGGCGCGTGGACCGCGTACACCGCGCCGGTCGTCGTCCGTACCGTCGGGGCGCACACCCTGCGCTACCGGGCGACGGACACTGCCGGTAACACCGCCGCCGAGCAGTCGGTGACGTTCACCGTCGTGGCCGACGGCACCGACGCCTGCCCCGCCTCCGACACGCGGGAAACGGTGGTCATCGACGGTGTCGACACCGGCGTGGCGAACATCGACACCGGTGACGGCTGCACCATCAACGATCTGATCGACGAACACGCCGACTACCCCGGCCACGCCGACTTCGTCCGGCACGTCGAGGCGGTCACCACCGCGCTGGTGACCGCCGGAACGCTCAGCAAGCGCCAGCAGGGCGCCATCGTCCGGGCCGCGGCCCGATCGGACGTCGGCGCATGAGCCCCCGCATCTCATTCAGAGGGAGAACCACGATGCCCGGACGTACCGTCGCCAAGCTGGCCACCGTGAGCGCCGTCATCGCCGCCTCGGTGCTGGCCGTGGCGCCCACCGCCCACGCCGACCTGGTCACCCACTGCATCGGCACCGGCGGCGCGGTGACCGTGCCCAACGACCTGCTCGTCCCGGCCGGTGAGTCCTGCGCGCTGACCGGCACCACGATCACCGGCAACGTCACCGTCGCCGCCGGCGCCAACCTGGTGGTCACCGGCGGCCGGGTCAGCGGTGAGGTACGGATCGCCGCCGACGGCTACCTCGACGCCACCGAGACGACCGTCGACGGCCAGGTCGTGCTGGCTGCCGGGGGCTACGGCGTCTTCCTGTCCGACGCCCGGACCGGCGCGTTGACCGTCCGGCCGAAGGGTTCGGCGACCATCGACAGCTTCCTGTTCGCCGAGGCGTCGACGATCAGCGGGAACGTCACCGTCGGCGCCGGTGAGGTACGCCTCGACGGGGGTACCGAGGTGACCCGCAACGTCAGCAGCACCGGCACGTACTACACCGACGTGCACGACTCGTTCGTCGACGGCACGCTCTCGGTGCTCAACAGCGCCACCGGCAGTGTCGTGTGCGGCAGCGCCGTCCGGGGCAGGGCCACCTTCGCCGGCAACCTCGGCGGCGTGCAGATCGGCCCGAACGGCACCCTGGACAGTTGCGCGTCGGGCGGCTACTGGGGCGCGGACGTCAGCGTCACCAACACCACCGGTGGCGTCACCGTCGACGACAACATCATCAACGGCCAGTTGACGGTGACGGGCAACGACCCGGCCGCGCAGGTGGCGGCGAACAACCGCATCCGGGGCGGCGTGACGGGCGACCAGGCCGCGCCGAGCGCCAACCGGGCGGCCCGGATGACCGCCGCCGACCGGGAGGACGCGGGCGACGAGCGGGCTGAGGTCCGTCGTACCTCGGCGGTGCAGGAGGCCACCGAGGCGGGCGCGGCGAAGCTCTAGCCGATCGACGTGACGGTGGCCGGTCACCCCTCGGGGTGACCGGTCACCGCCGTCATATCGGCCCGGACCGTCGCGAGCCGGGTGGGGCTGCGACGGACCAGCACCAGCCCGACCCCGACCCCGGAGACAGCTGCGGGTGGGGTGTCGGAGCGCCCAGAACTTGCCAGCGAGGGGGTTATGAGGGACTTGGCCGCTCGGTAGCGTTGAGGCAACGTCGGCCCTGGATACGGCTGGTGTTGTCGCGCTACGAGGAGGTTCGGGATGGATCTCGTGCCGGAACTGACCTTCGGGCAGCGGTTGAAGGCTTACCGCGAGCGGTCGGGCAAAACCCGCGCGGTGCTCGGTGGGTTGGTCGGTCGCAGTGCCGAGTGGGTCAAGGCGGTGGAGACCGATCGGATCCTGCCGCCCCGTATTCACATGCTGGACCGGATCGCGCGTGCTCTGAAGGTCGAGGTGTCCGTCCTTGCCGGCGAGTTGGGGGCGCGGTCTGCTGCTGTCAATGGGCCGGAGCACCCGGCGCTGGCGTCGGTGCGGGACGCGGTGAACCGCTTCGCAGCTTTCGACGAGATCTCGCCGGAGTCGTTGACGAGACTGAGGGATCGGCTCGCGATGGCCTGGCGTGCGCGTCATCAGGCGTCGGATCACCGTACGGTGTTGGGCGGATTGTTGCCGGGGTTGCTGCGCGACGTGCAGCGTGCTGCGTTGGCGTACGAGGGTGACGAGCGTCGGCAGGCTCAGGCCCTGTTGGCGGAGACGTTCGGCCTGGCGCAGATGTTCCTCGCGTATCAGCCCGCAGCCGAGTTGTTGTGGCGGGTCGCCGACCGGGCGATGGTGGCGGCGCAGGAGTCTGGCGACCCGGAGGCGGTGGCGTGCGCGGGGTGGTTCCTCTGCCAGGTACATCGGGATGCCGGTGACTGGGACACGGCGATGGCGGTGACAGTGAACCTCCTGTCGGCGCTGGAGTCCCGTGCGGCCGATGGGAACACGAACCTGTTGGCGCTCTGGGGTGCGTTGAACTTCGAGGCTGCCTACACCGCCGCCCGTGCTGGTGAGGAAGGTAGGGCCTGGCGGTACTGGGATCGTGCGGATCGAGTGGCGCAGCGCCTGCCAACGGGTTTCTATCAGCCGCAGACATCGTTCTCGAAGGTCATCATGGGCGCTCATGCGGTGACCGTGGCGGTGGAGTTGCAGAAGTCCGGTGAGGCGGTGAGACAGGCGCGCCGTCATGACTCCGCGGCGATCCCGTCGAGGCCGCGCCGGGCGCGCCATCTCATCGAGGTCGCGCGGGCGCACCATGGCAAGAACGACACGGAAGCGGCCGTCTCGACCCTCCGGCAGGCGTACGAGTCGGCACCGGAGACCATCCGCTTCAACGGGTACGCCCGCCAGATCACCGTGGACCTGCTCGACGGCCCACGTTCCACTCGTGACGACGCCCGTGACCTCGCAGTCAAGGTCGGGCTTCTCTCGTGATCCAGGGGTAGGAACTCTACCCATTCCGTTCCGCGACCCACCGTAGCTTCTTGCTCACGGGATGCGGCGGGCGGTGCGGGTATCGCCTGGTCGCCGCGTCCCTCAGCTTCGAGGGCAGGGAGCCCTCCTCGTGCTCGAACGAGGGAGAGGTCGGTGCGGCGCGTTTCTTATGAGGAGTACCTTTCGGCCACCGCGCTGACGCTCGCCCGCAGGCATCGGCCGGTGTGGTCGTGGCGGCTCTGGCGACACGTCTGCCGCTGCGGAGCAGACCTGCCCTGCCGTGCCCGGCACCGGATTCCGATCAGTCGTGTCCACTGGCCCCAGGAGGGTGAGCAGTGAGCAGTGGGCGGCGAGAGGCGAACATCGCGGTTCACATCCGGGGCTCGTACGACAGGTGGAACGGCTGCCGGACGTCGTGGACGCGGCTCGCGCCGTACCCCTGCTGGCAGGGCGGATGGGCGACCAGTCGGCAGACATCGACGATGATCGCTTGCCTCCTGGCCGGTGTGCGATGACCGCCCACGGCCCGGTCATGCCGATCTGGAGCTGCGGTGGCTGCGGCCTGCCCTGGCCCTGCACGATCTGTAAGCGCGAGTTGCGCGCGGAGTATGCGGACGCTCCGGTGTCGTTGGCCCTCTACCTCGGGTCCTACCTCGTGCAGGCGACCGAGGACATGCGGTGGACGCCGGCCGGTGTGCTGCACCGCCGATTCCTCGGATGGACCAGGGATGTCCGCGCTTGAGCGGTGGTGCCGCCGTCGTCTACATCGGCGAGTTCGCCGCCGACCGGGCGTTCCCGACGGCAGCAGAAATTCCTGGGTCTGTTGCGCAAGTAGGCAGTCGAGTCGGCTGACGCGAGGTCTCCGGCATCGGGTCCGGGCTGGTCGCCCGAATCGTCCACCGGAGACCTCGTCGATCGGCGTCGACTCGCCGGCCGGTCAGTTCAGAAGTTGCCGGCGGAGTTGCACTTCACCTTCTGGTCGAGGCAGTTGCGGACCCTTGCGGCCAGCGCCTCGTCCTTCCAGGCGTTGAAGAAGTCCGCGTGCATCGAGAACGAGGTGCCGGACGCGAGGGTGATGCCGTTCGTGTTCGCGCTCAACGGGTACGAGACCACGAAGGACACCGACGGGACGGGCACCGGGTGACTCTTCGGGCAGGCTCCGGTGTGGTCGCCGTTGGCCATGTGCGCCTTGTGGTCGGGGCTGTCCAGGTGCTTGCCGTCCCAGCAGTCCGGGAAGGTGATCTGCCGGACGACGTGCGCGGTCTTGGCACAGACGGGGAAGGTCTTGTCGGCGCTGCGGCCGATCTCGCCACCGATGCCGGCGCACCAGAAGTGGTTGCCCTGCTTGTCCGGGGTGTCCACCTGGTTCTTGGCATTGCCGGTGATCATCCGCAGGCCGAACGGGAAGGGCTGGGTCTTGCTCGGGTCCTTCAGGCGGGAACCGTAGTAGACGGTCACCTCGGTCGGGTCGACGACCTTGCCGTTCTGGTACATGGTCGGCACCCAGTAGGCCGACTGGTCGTCCGGCGAGTTGCAGGTGGTCGCCTTCGACGCCCGCAGCGACTCCGCCGTCGAGGTGGCGTCGGTCGACCTGTTGCCCCAGAAGGTGTGGTTGTGCGAGGCGCCGGCCAGCTTGGGCAGGACGATCGGGTCGTCACTGTTGTGGTGGCTGACCGTGCAGCCGACGTTGAACTCCGCGACCTTCACCGGGTTGCCGGTCACCGGCTTCGGCTTGCGCGCGAAGAACGCCCTCGTCGCGGCGGCCTGCGCGGCGGCGTCGACGGTGATCCAGCCACCCGACGTGGTGGGCGCGGCGGCGGTCGTGGACGAGGTGCCCGGCTTGGCCGGGGCGGACGGGCTGGTCGAGGTGCCCGGGGCGCTCGGGGTGGTCGCCGGGGCGGTCGTCGGTGTCGTCACGGGACCGGACGAGCCGATGCCGGTGTCGCTGGACGGGCCGGAAGCGCCGGGCGTGCCAGGGGACTCCTTGCATCCGCCGGTGAATGCCAGGCCCACCACCAGCAGGGCGGTCAGGGCGCGACGGTGTCGAGGGGTGGATCGCAGATGTGTCAACGAGGGTGCACCTTTCTTCCGAGAAGAAAGAGTACGAGTCGACCCCCTGCGCCTATCCGGCCGTGCCGATTAAATATGCCTTAAATATCGCTCCGGGATTGCCCTGTCAGCTCTGCGCGACGGTCTGTCCTGTCGATTGGATATCGATTCTCGAAAAGACGTAATCGGCGGGTCCGTCGGCAGTCCATCCCCGCCGCCGCGCGGGTGTCGGCGGTGTCGCCAGACTCCCACGGGGTCGTCCGCCCCGGCGCCCCTCGGCCGCACGAGGCGTCGCGACAGGTGCCGGGCCGGCCTGGGCAGCCGTGGTCGCGTTCGTCGACGACGGGCGGACCGGCGGCTAGCCGGGCGCGTACGGACGGCTGGGTGACCGCGTGCGCGCGACCATGACATCGGAGGCGTGCGCCCAACGGATTCACACAACCTGTTCAAAGGTGTGTGAGAAATCACCGTAGCGGTAGTGCTGCCCCTATTCACTCACGTGTCCCGGCACCCCCGATGGAGCGGCTGGGGCGGCAGTCGCAGGTAAGAGGGAATCAAGCGGTCGTACACCGGTCCCTCCTAGTCTTCGAAAGGTCGGTGGGTCGACCGTCACCGGAGCGCGACTGCCGGTAGATGGCGCCGCCGCCACGTTGTCACCATTGATTACGGAGTAGTTGAAACCCGCTATGCCCGCGACCAGGAAAACCAGAGCCGTGCCACGTCGCCCCGATCAGGCGTGGTCCCGTCGTATCGAGCCGTCCGGCTTCGACGATTTTGCAGCGGCGGAGTACGGGAAGTTGTTCGGGTCCTTCACGGTCGACGCCGACGGAACGGTCGCGGTGGCGGAACTCGTCGGCCGGCTGCGCGCCGCAGGCATCTCGGAGACGGACCCGCGCCTGGTCGAGGTGCGGTCTGCCACCAGCGGCGACGGTCCGGCCCGCATCGACATATCCCGTTTCATCGCCTGGTGCAGGACCGGTGGCGGTGTCATCGAGAGGTCCCTTCGCGGAGACCTCGTCATTCCGGACTTCGCCGCGTTGCAGACGGAGATCTTCTCGATCTACGAGGGCCTCAGGGGTGTGGACGGGGGGCGGGTAGCCGATTACATCCCGCAGCTCGGCCGCGTCGATCCGGAGAATTTCGGGATCGCGTTGTGCACGACCGACGGCCAGCGTTTCGCCGTGGGGGACGCGGAGACTCCGTTCTGCGTCCAGTCGGTCTGCAAGCCGATCAACTATTGTCTGGCGCTGGAGCAGCACGGCGCCGAACAGGTCCATCGGCACGTGGGGCGGGAACCCAGCGGTCGCGGGTTCAACGAGCTGACATTGAACAACGAGGGCCTTCCGCACAACCCGATGATCAATTCTGGGGCGATCATGTGCTGCTCGCTGCTGCGCCCGAGATGGGAGATGGCCGACCGTTTCGACCACGTCGCCGAAACGTGGCGCAGCTTGGCCGGCGGCGGGACGGTCGGCTTCAACAATGCCGTCTATCTCTCGGAACGGCGTACGGCGGATCGGAACTTCGCGCTCGGGTACTTCATGCGCGAGCATCAGGCCTTTCCGGACGGCACCGACCTCACCGAGACATTGGAGTTCTACTTCCAGTGCTGTTCCATCGAGGTCGACGCGCGGTCGCTGTCGGTCGTTGCCGCCTCACTCGCCAACGGCGGCGTCAACCCGCTCACCCGGGAGCGGATCTTCTCGGCTGACACCGCACGCAAGTGCCTGTCGCTGATGTCGTCGTGCGGGATGTACGACTATTCGGGGGAGTTCGCCTTCACGATCGGTCTGCCGGCGAAGAGCGGTGTCTCCGGCGGACTCATGATCGTGGTTCCCGGCGTGATGGGCGTCTGCGTCTGGTCGCCCCGCCTCGACGCGCTCGGCAACTCCGTCCGGGGAGTCGCGTTCTGCAAGGAACTCATCAACCGGTTCAACTTCCACGTCTACGACTCGTTGGCCGCCGGGGAGGACTCCGGCAAACGCGATCCGCGACGTGGCAGGAACGAGGACGAGGTGGCGTCGACCACGCGGTTGCTGTGGGCCGCCAGTCACGGCGATCTGGAGTACGTCCGGCTCGCGCTGGCCGCGGGGAAGGATCCGAACTCCGCCGACTACGACCGGCGGACGGCGCTGCACCTGGCCGCCTCCGACGGAAACCTCGACGTGGTCCAGTACCTCCTGGACCGGGGGGCCGATCCAACTCTGCGGGACCGTTGGGGAGGCACGGCGCTCTCCGATGCCGAACGCGGAGCGCATGACAACGTTGTCGCACTGCTCACGTCGACGGTGGGCGAGGGCCCGGCGTCAGCCACCCTCGTGCGAACCGACGCGCCGCTCGCGGCGGTCTGAACCGTCTGTTCCACCGATCACGATTTCGTGGGCCATCCGGCCCGATCACAGGAGAAGAGACCCATGGCGTACAAGGCTGAATACATCTGGATCGACGGCACCGCGCCGACCGCGAAGCTCCGGTCGAAGACGAAGATCATCGAGGACGGCGTCACGCCGGGCACGTGGGGCTTCGACGGCTCCAGCACCAACCAGGCCGAGGGCAGCAGCTCCGACCGGGTCCTCGAACCGGTCGCCACCTACGCCGACCCCATCCGCGGCGGGGCGCACCTGCTGGTGCTCTGCGAGGTGTTCAACACCGACGGCACCCCGCACGAGTCCAACACGCGGGCGCTGCTGCGCCCGGTGGCCGAGCAGTTCGCCGGCCAGGAGTCGCTGTTCGGCATCGAGCAGGAGTACACGTTCTTCAAGGGCTCCCGCCCGCTGGGCTTCCCGGACGGCGGCTACCCGGCTCCGCAGGGTGGCTACTACTGCGGCGTCGGCGCGGACGAGATCTACGGCCGCGCCGTGGTCGAGAAGCACCTGGACAACTGCCTCGCCGCGGGACTGTCCCTCTCCGGCATCAACGCTGAGGTCATGCCCGGCCAGTGGGAGTTCCAGGTCGGTCCGCTGTCCCCACTGGAGGTCGCCGACCAGCTGTGGATCGCCCGCTGGCTCCTGCACCGCACGGCCGAGGACTTCGGCATCTCCGCGACCCTGGAGCCGAAGCCCGCGCGGGGTGACTGGAACGGCGCCGGCGCGCACACCAACTTCTCGACGCGCGCCATGCGCGAGAACTATTCGGCGATCATCGAGGCCTGCGAGGCCCTCGGCCGGGGCGACAAGCCCGCCGAGCACATCCGCAGCTACGGCGCCGGCGTCGAGGCCCGTCTGACCGGCGCGCACGAGACGGCGCCCTGGAACGAGTACAGCTACGGCGTCTCGGATCGCGGTGCTTCCGTCCGCATCCCGTGGCAGGTGGAGATCGACAAGAAGGGCTACATCGAGGACCGCCGGCCCAACGCCAATGTCGACCCGTACACCGTCACCCGCCTCATCGTCGACACCTGCTGCAGCGCCCTGAAGGCCGCCGACCTCGTCTGAGGCGGTCGGACCGACATTCACCACGCCGCACTGCTGCGGCAGCTACCACGACATGGAGTGCATCTCGATGCCAGACGGCTTCGACGCGGGGGATACCGCATTCGTTCTGATCAGCGCCGCGTTGGTCATGCTGATGACCCCCGGCCTGGCGTTCTTCTACGGCGGCATGGTTCGCGTGAAGAGCGTTCTCAACATGCTGCTGATGAGTTTCATCAGCCTGGGCATCGTCAGCGTGCTCTGGGTGACCTACGGATACTCGCTCGCCTTCGGCGACGACGTCGGTGGACGCGGACTCGTCGGCGACCTGAGCAACGTGGGCCTGAGCGGCATCTCGGACACCACGTTGACGGGCAGCATTCCAGTGCTCGCGTTCGCGGTCTTTCAGATGATGTTCGCCGTCATCACGCCGGCCCTGATCAGCGGGGCGATCGCCGACCGTGCCAAGTTCGGCGCGTGGATGCTGTTCGTCGCGCTCTGGGTGACCGTGGTGTATTTCCCGGTGGCCCACTGGGTGTGGCAGGCCGACGGTTGGATCTTCAAGCTCGGCGTGAAGGACTTCGCCGGAGGCACGGCGGTCCACATCAACGCCGGCATGGCCGCCCTCGGCGCGCTCCTCGTCCTCGGCAACCGGGTCGGCTTCAGGCGTGAGTCGATGCGGGCGCACAGCTTGCCGCTCGTGATGCTCGGCTCCGGCCTGCTGTGGTTCGGGTGGTTCGGGTTCAACGCCGGATCGGCCCTCGCCGCCAATGGCACCGCCAGTGTCGCCTTCATGAACACCCAGGTGGCGGCCGGTGCCGGCATGATCGGATGGCTCGTCTGGGAGCGCGTACGCAAGGGTGGCTTCACCTCCCTGGGCGCCGCGTCGGGCGCGGTCGCCGGCCTGGTGGCGATCACCCCCGCGTGCGCGGTCGTGAACACCTGGGGTGCGATCGCCATCGGTGTCATCGCCGGTGTCGTCTGCGCCGGGGCCGTCGGCCTCAAGGACCGCTTCGGCTACGACGACTCACTGGACGTCGTGGCGGTTCACGCGGTCGGTGGTTTCGTCGGCACGCTGCTCATCGGAGTGTTCGACACCACCGACGGCCTCGTCGCCGGCGCGGGTGCCGGGCAACTGGGGAAGCAGGCGGTCGGCGCCTTCGCCGTCGCCGCGTATTCGGTGGCGCTGACCTGGCTGCTCGTCAAGATCATTGATGTGACGGTCGGCTTCCGGGTGCCGCGATCGGACGAGGTCGCCGGCATCGACCAGGTCCTGCACGCGGAGAGCGCCTACGACTTCGATGTCAGCGAGGGGCGGGCCGACCCGGTCGGCTCGACCGGCGGCCGGGCGCAGGACAGGACGACCCAGCATCCGATCATGGACGTCGTCAACGGCCCGTACACCCGCTGACCGACTGCGACGGACGTCGCCGTGGTCCGGACCGGGAGGGGTGCGCCAACCCTCCCGGTCCGCCGGCGTACGTCGACGGGAGCCGTCGCACTGGCAGCCGTCGCGTGGACGACGCTAGAATCTGACGCTGACGTCAGAGGTAAGTGTTGTCGGCGTCACCACGTGAGGGGGGAGGGGCCGTGCGGATCGGAGAACTCGCCACCAACACGGGAGTGTCGGTGCGCGCCCTGCGCTACTACGAGGAACAGTCGCTGCTGATCCCCGAGCGCAGCGGCGGCGGTCAGCGCCACTACGGCGAGGGAGCGATCGACCGCGTCCAGCTCATCCAGACGCTGTACGGCGCGGGTCTGTCCAGCCGGACGATCCTGGATCTGCTGCCCTGCGTCGACGCTCAGGTCAACACCCCGCAGTCCCGTGCCCTGCTGAACGCCGAACGGGACCGCATCACCCACCAGATCGACCAACTCGTCCAGGTCCGGGATCGCCTCGACGCGGTGATCAGCGCCAGCGAGGACCCGGGCAACGGCTGCGTCTACACGGACGCCGTCCCGCGGTAGGCGACCGCTCGGTCCCGGGGTCGCTCAGCGGGTACGAGGTCACGAACGACACGCAGGGGTCGGTAACGACTGCACGGCGACGCCCATGTCGTCAGCAACTGGCGCGGGCCTTGCGCAGGAAGGTCTTCCGCGAAACGATCTTCGTCGAATCCCGGCCGCGCGGCGCCAGCACCTGGTCCGGCCCGATTCGCGGGAGATCCGCGAGGGTGAAATCTACCGAGATGGCATCACGCCCACCGGACCCCCCGACGCTGTAGGTGACCTCGGGCCTGAGTTCGGTGAGCGGCTCGACGTCCACCACTGTGCCAAGTCCTTCGGCGAAGAAGTCGGTAGCCTCCTCGACCTCCCAGCCATCCGGCGGCTGACCGAGCAGGACAACCTCCACGGTCCCGCTTGTGGGTCGACCGCTGGCGGCCCACAAGACCAGCGGACGCTCGGTCCCGTCGTCCGGGGGGTCCTCGTAGACACGGACCCGGGCTGACATCCCGCCGCAGGTCACCAGGACACCTACCGGCCGACCGTCGTGGACGGCTAGCGCGACAACAGGCTCGTCGGGTGGACTGCAGGCGGTAAGAAGGCTGAGCAGCGGCAATGACAACAGGACCCATGGGGCTCGTCTTCTGCGCATGCCGTCAGCATCCCGACGCGGCATCACCCTCCGATACCTCGGTGGTCACGAAAGGTGTACAGGTTGGCTCGGCGGCTCGCCGCATCCGCCCCCACGCGGGTGACTGAGGGTCACCCCGGCCACCGGCCGCGCCCGGCGCCCCAGCGAGGTTAGGCACTACTCGTCTAGCTGACCGGGGCCAGCGCCGGGACGCCGTACTGCTGGTCGAGGACCTGGATCGCGGCCCCGGCGGCGATCACGTCCGCGCCGAGGCTGGAGAGGGTCACGCTCGGGGCGAGCCAGTCCGCACGCCGCACGTCGGTACGGACGGCCTGCTCCACGGCGGCGCGGTAGACCTCGGCGTGGCGCAGCAGATCCGCGCCGGCGAGGACCACGTGGGCGAGGTCGAGGGTCTGGAGCAGGTTGACGACGCCGATCGCCAGGACCCGGGCGGCACGCGGGACGTCCCCCGTCTCGACGGCACGGAGGTGGACGACCTCCAGGCAGCCGTGGCGTCCACAGACGCAGACGGGCCCGTCCAGGTCGACGACCGTGTGGCCGAACTCGCCGGCGTTGGTGTGCGCCCCCCGATGGGCCGCGCCGCCCAGCCAGAAACCGCCCCCGATGCCGGATTCGACCATGATGAGCGCCGCGTCGCCGAACGTCGCGCCGTACCGCCACGCCTCGGCGGTGACACCCGCGGTCACGTCCTTGTCCAGGTGCACCGGCAGGCGGAGGCGCGCCTCGGCCAGTTCGCGCAGCGGTACGTCGTGCCAGTGCCGTAGGCCGTGCGCGTCCCGGACCAGCCCGTTGGCGTGGTCCAGGGGGCCGATCATGCCGAGGCCCACGCCGGTCAGCCGGTCCCGTAGCGCGGGGTCCGCGGTGATCGTTCCGATGCCGACGCACAGCGCGTCGAGGAGCTGTTCCGGGGTGAAGTCCGCGGGCAGCGGTCGGACCGTCGAGTGGCGCACGGCGCCGGCCAGGTCGACCAGGACCAGTCGCAGCGTGCGCCGGGCGACGTGCGCGCCGATCGCGTACCGGCTGTCCGGGACCAGCTCGTAGACGAGCGCGGGTTTGCCGACGCCCGGGCGGCGGACACCGGCGGGGCGGATCAGGCCGTCGGCGCTCAGGCGCGCGATGACCTTGGAGACGGCCTGCGGGGTCAGGCCGGTGGCGGCGACGACGGTCGACCGTTCGAACGTCCGTGCCGTACGCCCCACGGCCAACACCTGCGCCTGGTTGTAGCCGCGCAGGAACGTCACGTCCGCTGTGGTCCGCGTCATCTCGCCACTCTATTACGCAACGCTGTTGCTAAATTCGCTCGGTGAACGCACTGAGCAGAGGTCAACGCCTCGCGGCGCTTGCCGCCCTGGCACTGGGCGGCGTGGCGGTCGGCCTGACGGAGTTCGTGGCGATGGGCCTGCTCCCCGAGATGGCACGCGACCTGCTCGCCCAGGATTACGCCCGATCCTCGTCGGACGCCGTCGCGCGGGCCGGTTGGATGATCACCGCGTACGCGCTGGGCGTCGTCGTGGGCGCTCCACTGATCGCCGCGCTCAGCGCGCGCCTGCCCCGCCGCCGGCTCGTGCTCGGGCTGCTCGTCCTCTTCGTCGCGGGCACGATCGCCTCGGCGACCGCCCCGAACTTCGAGCTGGTGCTGGTCGCGCGGTTCGTCGCCGCGCTGCCGCACGGCGCGTACTTCGGCGCGGCCGGCCTGCTCGCCGCGACCCTGATGGGTCCCGGCAACGAGGCGCGGGGCTTCGCCACCGTGCTCGGTGGCCTGACCGTGAGCAACGTGGTGGGCGTACCGCTGATCACCCGGCTCGGTCAGGCGGCCGGCTGGCGTACGGCGTACCTGGTCATCGCCGGTGTCTTCCTGCTCACGCTGCTGGCCGTGCTGGCGGTCGTGCCGGAGGTCGCCGCGGCGGCGGACGGCTCGCCGGCCGCCGAGCTGCGGGCCCTGCGCACCTCGCAGGTCTGGCTGGTCGCGGCCACCGGCGCGATCGGCTTCGCCGGGTTCTTCGCGGTCGACTCGTACATCGCGCCGGTCACCACCGACGTCGCCGGACTCTCCGCCGCGACCGTGCCCTGGGTGCTGGTCGCGGTGGGCCTCGGCATGACCGTCGGCAACGCCCTGGGCGGCTGGCTCGCCGACCGGGACCTGCGTCGCAGCCAGATGATCGGCTTCGTGGCGATGATCGTCAGCATCGGCGTGTTCAGTGTCGTCGCGTCGCACCCCGTGGGCCTCTTCGTCGGCGCGTTCCTGGTCGGCGCGACGAGTCTCTACCTCGGTCCGGTCCTGCAGGCACGCCTCATCACGGTCGCCCCCGGCGCCCAGTTGATGGGCGCGGCGCTCAACCAGTCCGCCATGAACATCGCGAACAGCCTGGGCGCGGCGCTGGGCAGCGTCGGCATCGCCGCCGGGCTCGGCTACCTCGCGCCGGCCCGGGTGGGCCTGGTCCTGGCGGTCATCGGGCTGGGCCTGGGAATCGTCAGCTACGCGGGGCGTCGTCGGGACCGGGAGCCGGCCGCCGTGGCGGGTTGACCGCCGATGGCGTCGGTCAGGTGACCGACGAGGCGAGGAGGTCGCCGACGGCCGCGCGGACCGGATCGGGATTCGCCCAGGACCAGTTCGGGTGGGCCCGGTTCGTGAGCAGGGCGAGGACCAGCTTGCGGCCCGGGTCGACCAGCAGTGAGGGACCGGCGAACCCGGTGTGGCCGAAGGTGCGACCCGACGCGAGCCGGCCCATGAACCACTGCTGGTTGAGCACGACGCCGAGACCGTGGGCGGCCGTGCGGTGCGGACGCTCCGGGTCGACTGCCGGCTTGCCCGCGTTGTGGTTGGTCAGCATCCGGCGCACGGTGTCGGCGGCGAGGACCCGGCGGCCCTGGTAGGTGCCACCGTCGAGGAGCAGCTGGCCGACCGCCGCGAGATCGCTGGCGCTGGCGAACACCCCCGCGTGACCGGCGACGCCCCCGAGGTGGTTGGCGACGTCGTCGTGCACGGTGCCGCGGAGCAGGCCGCGGGACGAGCGGGCGTCGGTGGCGACCATCCGGGCCGCCCTCTCGCTGGCCGACAGCCAGGTCGTGGGGGCGAAGCCGGTGTCGCGCAGGCCGAGCGGGCCGGTGAGGTTCGCCTTGAGCGCCTGGTCGAGGCGTTTG
This sequence comes from Micromonospora sp. NPDC049662, assembly GCF_040675055.1. NCBI lineage: Bacteria > Bacillati > Actinomycetota > Actinomycetes > Micromonosporales > Micromonosporaceae > Micromonospora > Micromonospora sp. NPDC049662. The sequence goes on along the minus strand of NZ_JBFAOC010000001.1, from coordinate 82,927 downwards.
CCGGTGATCTTCTCGACGATCTTGCCGGCGACCATGAGGCCGACGCTGGAGTAGCGGAACGTGTCCCCGGGCACGGCGCCCGATACCAGCGGTGTGGCGAGGACCGCGTTCCACCGGGCCGCGTTGTCCGGCAGACCGGTGACCTTGGCGCCGACCGGGAGGCCGCTGGTGTGGGTGAGCAGCATCTCGACGGTGACGCGGTCCTTGCCCGTGCCGGTGAACCCCGGCAGGTAGTCGCGTACCGGGGCGCCCAGGTCGACACGGCCCCTGTCGACCTGCTGCAGCAGCAGGATGGCGGTGTAGACCTTGGTGACCGAGGCGAGGTCGAAGATGGAGTCCGGGCGCATCGCGACCCGGCTCTTCGCCGCGAGCAGTTTCGGGCCGGCCGCGTAGCGCAGGGCCTCCCCGACCGCCGTGTGCACGGTCGTCTTCCCGTTGACCAGCACGAGAGCGACCGCACCGGGAAAGCCGTGGTGCGTGACGGTCTGCGCCGAGGCGGGCAGGTGTCGCCGCAGCAACGCGGTCACGTCCGCGGCGTACCGGGCCTGGTTGCCCGGCACGCCCGCGCCGGCCGTGGGGGAGGCGCTCGGCGTGCCCGACGAAGGGGCCGTGGGCTTCCCGGCCGCGCCGAATCCCACCCTGTTCCCCGCCGCGTCGGTGGCCGTCACCGTGCCGCCCGGGTCGGCCCCACCCGCCGACTCACCGCCGCTGTCGCCACAGCCGGTGAGAGCGGAGGTCGCAGCGGCCAGGCCAACCCCGAGCAGGGTACGACGGGCGACGGGCATGCCGGTGATGCTGACAGATCCGACTCGCGCGCGCCAAGCCCAATCAGCCGTACGCTCACCTCGTCCAGCGGTGTGGCCGGTTTCCGACACCCGTGTGGGCCGTACGGACTACCGACACTGCCTGTGCAACGATCGTCAGGCATCCTGTCGAACGGCCGGCGCCGCCGGTCTGTCCGTGCGGCAGACTCGGGGGAGGGTGCCCTGCCTCGTACTCCTTTGGAGAGCACCATGTCCCTCTCCCCGGTTCGGGTCTTCGCCGCGTTGAACGCCGTGCGACCTCCCGAACAGCCAACTTCGGTCCTGGGTAAGGCGGTGGTGGTCGGCGGCAGCGTCGCCGGCCTGCTGGCCGCCCGGGTCCTGTCCGACCACGCCGAGAGCGTGATCCTCATCGACCGGGACGACCCGCAGGTCAGCGGCGCACGGCCCGGCGTGCCCCAGGGCACCCAACTGCACGCGCTGCTGCCCGGCGGTCTTCTGCAACTGGAGCAGTTGTTCCCCGGGTTCCGCCAGCAGGCGCTGGCCCACGGCGCGGTCGAGGCGCCACCCGCCACCCGACGCAGCTACCTCGACGGTCGACGCAAGGTGGTCGTACCCGACGACGACGACAGCCTCGCCGGCAGTCGGCCGCTGCTGGAGGGGCTGATCCGCCAGCAGGTGCTCCGACTCCCCAACGTCAAGACCGTCACCGCCCGCGCCACCGGGCTCGTGATCGAGGGCGACGCGGTCACCGGTGTGCGCTGCGAGGTCGACGGGGTGGCCGGCGTCGAGGGCGGCGATCTGGTGGTGGACGCCATGGGCCGGTCCAGCCGGCTCTCCGACTGGTTGGAACAGGCCGGTTGGGAGCGGCCCGCCACCCGCCGGATGCCGGTGCACCTCAACTACGCCACCGCGCTGTTCCGACGCCCGGAGCAGACCCCTCAGATGCGCGTCGTCATGGCCCTGCACACCCCACGGACCATGACGGACGTCGCCGGCGCCGCTTTCTTCGCCATCGAGGACGGCCGGTGGATGGCCATGATGGCCGGCTACGGCGACGACCGGCCGGGACGCACCGCGCAGGACTTCGTCCGACGGCTGCGCGAGCAGTTCCCGCCCGAGTTCGGCGAGGTCGCCGACCAGGAGATGCTCGGTGACGTGCAGACCTACCACCACGCCGACAGTCGGCGTCGGGACTTCCACGCGCTGCGGCGCTTCCCGGCCCGGCTCGTCAGCGTGGGCGACGCCGTCGCGTCGTTCAACCCGGTGTACGGGCAGGGGATGACGGCCGCGGCCCTGCACGCGGCCTGCCTGTCGGCGTACCTACGCCCCGGCCCGGACCTGAGCGTGCCGGCCCGCCACTTCCTCGGCCTGCAGAAGGTCGTGGTCGACGCCGCGTGGTCGACGTCGACCTCCGCCGACCTGGCGCTGCCGCACGTCGACGGCCCCTACCCGCGCGGCTACCGGATCTCCAGCTGGGCGAGCCGGCAGATCCTCACGGCGACCGTGACGGACGTGGCGATCGCACGCCGGTTCAACGAGGTCGTCTCCATGCGCGAGCACCCGCTGTCGCTGGCCAAACTCGGCGTGATCCTGGGCGCCGTGCGCGCCAACCGTCGGGCGGGCTGACGGAGAGACCCCGCCGCCCGTCCGACGCCGGACGGGCGGCGGGTTCGCCAACTACTGCGCGGCCGACCGCAGGATGTCGACGACGAAGCGGTGGTCGTCCAACTGCGGAAGCCCCGAGACGCCCATCCAGCCCACCACGCCGGTGCCGCGCACCCGCAGCGGCACCGCGCCCCCGGCGGCGGCGTACTTGGAGGCCGGCAGCCCGTAACGTTCGGTCAGCGTCACGTTCTTGTCCTGGCAGAGCCGGGCCACGTAGAGCGACGAGTGCTCGAACCGCATCACCACCCGGCCCTTGCGGCGCAGCCAGGCGTCGTTGTCCTGGCTGGAGCCGGGCAGGCCACAGTGGAACAGCTGACGCCCGGCCCGCCACACGCCCACCGCGACCGGCAGCGCCCGCTCGCTCGCGGCGGCCACGGCGCGCATGCCCAGCTCGTACGCGTCCGTCTCGGACAGGCCGGTACGTTCCAGCTCCGCCTCCTCGCGGAGCAGCTCGTCCAGGGTCGGCCAGGAATCGTGGTCGGATGGCATGGGTTTCTCCTCGTCGTTCACCAGGCGCACGGCGCGTAGTCCTTCAGGAAACAGCCGTACAGGTCCTCGCCCTGCTCGCCGCGGACGATCGGGTCGTACACCCGGGCCGCGCCGTCGACCAGGTCCAGTGGGGCGTGGAACCCCTCGTCGGCCAGGCGCATCTTCGTCGGGTGCGGCCGCTCGTCGGTGATCCAACCCGTGTCGACGCTGGTCATCAGGATGCCGTCGGTCAGCATCTCCTGGGCGCTGGTGCGGGTCAGCATGTTCAGCGCGGCCTTGGCCATGTTGGTGTGCGGGTGCCCCGGCCCCTTGTAGCCGCGACCGAACTGACCCTCCATCGCCGAGACGTTCACCACGTACTTCCGGCGGGCCGGCGCGGCGGCCATCGCCGGACGTAGCCGGCTGACCAGCACGAACGGCGCGGTCACGTTGCACAACTGCACTTCCAGCAGCTCGACCGGGTCGACCTCCTGCACCCGCTGCACCCAGCTGTTGACCGGATCGAGGTCCGGCACGAGACCGCCGGCGTCGATGGCGGTGGACGCCGCGATCCGCTCCGGCGAGGCGGAACGACTGGTCAACGCCAGTGCGGTGAGCGCGTGCGGGGTGAGGGCCGGCGACTCCGAGCCGGCGGTGAGCGCGTCACCCGCGCCGGCCGGCTTGGTGAACGTGATCAGCTCCGGCAGGGGACCGTCCGGCAGGGCCGCGGCCTCCGCGGCGACGAGCTGGGCGTACGCCCCGGGCGAGCGGCGGACCGTCTGCGCCGCGTTGTTGATCAGGATGTCGAGAGGGCCCTGGCTGCTGACCGAGTCGGCGAGGGCGATCACCTGCGCCGGGTCGCGCAGGTCGATGCCGACGATCCGCAGGCGGTGCAGCCAGTCCGCGCTGTCGGGCATCGCGGCGAACCGGCGGACCGCGTCGTGCGGGAACCGGGTCGTCACCGTCGTGTGCGCGCCGTCGCGCAGCAGCCGCAGCGCGATGTACATGCCGATCTTCGCGCGCCCGCCGGTGAGCAGGGCGCGCCGGCCGGTCAGGTCGGTACGGGCGTCCCGGCGCTCCCGGTTCAGCGCGGCGCAGGACGGGCAGAGCTGGTGGTAGAAGGCGTCCACCTCGCGGTAGCGCTGCTTGCAGATGTAGCAGCCGCGCGGGTTGTGCAGGAGCCCCGCCGTCGTGCCGCTGGTGGGGGAGGCGAGGGGGATGCCCTGGGTCTCGTCGTCGATCCGACCCGGGGCGCCGGTGGCCGTGGCCTCCGTCACCGCCCGGTCGGCCGCCAGGATGGCGTCGCGCCGCTCCTCACGTCGCCGCTGCTTGATCACCTTGTAGAGCCGCGCGGTGGCCCGCTGCACCCGCACCACGTCGGGGTGGTCGGGAGGAAGGGCCTCCAACGCCTCGAAGACGCTCAGGCAGGTCTCCAGCCGGTTCCGGTCGATGCCGCCCTGAGCGTTGTCGGGAATGTTGTCCACCGTCATGCGTCGTTGTCTCGTCCCGTTTCCTGTGCCGGATTTCGCCGGCCCACCCCAAGTCCGACCCGAAACTGTACGCACCGCGGCGTCCCGGCCGCACCCCGCGCCGTCGGGCACCCTGCACAGCTCTGTGGTGCGCGTGAGGGATGCTGGTCCCGTGCAGATCACCATCCTCGGTCCCCTCGCCGTCGACGGCCGGCCGGTCCGGGGCGAGCGGTTGGCCGCGGTGCTCCGCGCGCTCGTCGAGGCGCGCGGGCGGGCGGTCTCCACCAGCCTGCTCGTGGACGCGGTCTGGGATGGCGCCCCGCCGGACGACGCGACCGGCGCCGTGCAGGCGCTCGTGTCCCGCGTACGTCGTCTCGGGCTGCCCGTGGTGGCCGTGCCGGGGGGTTACCGCCTGCCGGCCGAGGAGGTGACGGTCGACGCGGTCGAGGCACGGGCGCTGGTCGAGGGCGGTCGGGTCGCGCTGCGGGCCGGTGACGCGCGCGCGGCCCGCGACGCGGCCGACCGGGCCCGCGCCCTGTTCCCCGAGGTGCCGGAGATCGCCAGCGCGGACGACGCGCGCCTGTTCGCCGCCGTCGCCGCGCTGCGCGCCGAGGCCGCGCTCGCCGGCGCGGGCCCGTACGACGAGGCCGACCTGCGCCGGCTGGCCGCGCGGACGCCCCCGGACGAGCCGTCGGCCGCCCTGCTCGTGCGGGTGCTCGCCGCGCAGGGGCGGGAGGCGGAGGCGCTGGAGGTGGTCGAGCGTCTCCGCGACGAGCTGGCGGACCGCTACGGGACCGACCCGTCCCCGGTGATCACACAGGTCCACCTGGCCCTCCTGCGCGGCGAACTCAACCAGCCGGCCGTCGTGGCGTCACCCCGTCCGCCGGCACGCGTCGTCCTGCCCGCCGCGTGGCGCCGGCCGATGACCGCCCTGCTGGGCCGCGAGCGGGACGTCGAGGCCCTGGACGCGGCGCTCGACGAGTCGGCCCTGGTGACGATCGTGGCGACCGGCGGCGCGGGCAAGACCCGCCTCGCCGCCGAGGTGACCCGGCGCGCGGCGGCGGCCGGGCAGGGGGTGCGGGTGGTCGAGCTGGCCGGTCTGCGCTCGCCCGACGAGGTGCTGCCCACCGTGCTCGCGGCGCTCGGCGGCGCGGACACCTCGTCCACCGGCGGCAGTCTGGGCCTCGAACGCCGGGTGCTCAGCCCCGAGGAGCGGATGCGGGCCGTGGCACCGGACCTCGACGGCCTGGTCGTGCTCGACAACTGCGAGCACGTCCTCGACGCGGTCGCCACCGTCGTCGCCGATCTGCTCGCGGTGGTCTCCCCGGAGGTGGCGGTGCTCGCGACCAGTCGCGCCCCGCTGGGCCTGGCCGGCGAGCGGGTCCACCGCCTGACCGCCCTGCCGGACTCCGACGCGCTCGGGCTGGTCGAATCCCGGGCACGGGCCGGTGGCGCGGTGCCGACCTGGGACACCGCGCGGGCTCTCGCGCTGTGCAACCGGCTCGACAACCTGCCGTTGGCCCTCGAACTGGCCGCCGCGCGGCTGCGGCACATGCCGATCGACGACGTGCTCGCCGGGCTGACCGACCGGTTCGCCCTGCTCGACGACGCGCTGCGCGGGCTGCCGGAACGCCACGCGAGCCTGTGGGCGATGGTCGACTGGAGCCGCGAACTGCTCGCCCCCGACGACCGGGCGCTGCTGGAACGGGTCGCGGTCATCCCCGCGCCGTTCACCGCCGACCTCGCCGCCGCGGTCGCGCGGACCCCCGACGTACGGCGAGGTCTGGCGAGGCTCGTCGAACAGTCCCTGCTGACCCTGGTCGAGGGGGACGGGCCGCCCCGCTACCGGATGTTGGAGACCGTCCGCGAGTACGGCGAGGCCCGACTCGGTGCGTCCGGCGACCGGGACGCGGCGATGGCCGGCCTGGCGGGGTGGTGCCGGGACGAGGCCGTCGCGCTCGGCGACCGTTTCGTCGGCCCCGACCAGGTGGAGGCGCTCGACCGTTGCGCCGTCGAGCAGGACAACCTGGTCGCGGGCCTGCGGTGGGCGCTGGGTCAGGACGACGAGCCGGCCGCCGTCGACGTCGCCACCGCGCTGCTGCACCTCTGGACGGTGCGCGGCCTGCACCTGGAAGTCCTCGTCTGGGCACGCGGGATGCTGCACGTCGACGAGCCGCATCGGCGTCGACGCTCGGCGATCCTGCGGGGCCGGGCCAGCGGCCGGCCCCTGCCGCACGGGGACCGACTCGCCTGGACGTGCCTGTTGATCAGCGCGAACGGCGGCATCAGCGCCGACCTGCGGCCCGCCGTGCTCGCGCGGCGCGCCCTGCGCACGCTGCTCGCGGAGCGGCCCGCCGAGGTGTCGCCGCGGCTGACCGCGTTCGCGGTGGCGTTGCCCGGCTTCGACGAGTCCGACCCGGAACGGAGCCTGAAGGCCGCGACCGAGTTGATCGCGCACCCGGACCCGTACGTGCAGGCGCTCGGCCTGATCGCGCGCGCGGCGGTACGGGAGAACAACGGCCTGCCGGAGGCGTCGATCGAGGACGCCGAGCAGGCGTACCACCGCTTCGAGGTGGCGGGCGACCACTGGGGCATGGCGATGGCCGCGGGTGCCGTCGGGCAGTTCCTGCTCCCTGGCAGGGAGGGGCGGTCGGCCGAGTGGCTGGCGCGCAGCGTCCGGCACATGGAGATGATCGGCGCACAGCAGGACGCGCGGTCGATCCGGGTGCGGCTGGACGTGCAGCTCGCCCTGACCGGCGACGCGGACGCGGAACGGCGACTCGGTGAGACGGCGACGCCGGGCCAGGCCGAGCAGATGGACGTCGCGCAGGCGCTTCTCGGCCTGGCGCACCTCGCCTGGCAGCGCGAGCGCTATGACGAGGCACTGGCCCACGCCGACGAGGTGAACCGCACTCTCGCCGGCTGGACCGGCCCGCCACCGCAGCCGCGGGTGATGCTGCGGGCCTCGGTGGCGGTCCTGTACCTGCGGGTGGCCGAGGCGCGGGGGGCATCGGGCACCGACGCCGCCCGCCAGGCGGCCACGTTGTTGGCGCTCGCCCGCGACGACGCGCTCAACTCGAAGGACCTGCCGGTGATCGGGGCGTGGGCGTCAGGCGGCGCGGACCTCGCCGCGTACCGGGACGACATCGCCACCACCCGCGAGTTGTCCGCGCTCGCCAAGCGGCTCGGGACGCACATGGAGCTGTTCTTCCCGAGCGAACGCAGCGAACGACTCGACGCCGCCCTCGGTAACGAGGAGCAGCGTGAGTCGTTGCTGGCCGTCTGGCGTGCCCGGCCGGTGGCCGCGGCCGTCACCCGGGTCCGTGAGCTGATGGAGGACCTGCTCGCCTAGCCCGGGTCAGACCTTCTTGCGGTAGGCGCGCAACGCCATCGGCATGAACACCGCCACGAAGCCGGCGCACCAGGCGAGGGTCCACCACACGTGCGCGTCGAGCGGGGTGCCGAGGAACAGTCCGCGTACCGAGGCCACCAGGTGGGTCATCGGGTTGACCTTCACGAAGGCCTGCATCCAGCCGGGCAGCGTGTCGGTGCCGACGAACACGTTCGACCCGAAGCTCAGCGGCATGATCAGGGCGAACATCAGTCCCTGCACGGCGCCCGGGGTGCGCACCTTCATCGACACCCAGACCGGCAGCCAGCTCAGGCAGAGCGCGAACAGCACCGCGAGCACGCAGCCGGCGATCGCCCGGAACGGGTCGGTGTCGATCCGGAAACCCATCAGGTAGCCGATCGCGAGGGTCGAGACCGTGACGATCACGTACCGGACGACGTCGCCGAGGACCGCGCCGACAAGCGGTGCGGAGCGGGGGACCGGCAGCGACCGGAACCGGTCGAAGATGCCCTTGGCGATGTCGGTGTTGAGGTTCACGCCGATCGCGATCGCCCCGGTGGCGATGGTCTGCGCCAGGATGCCCGGCAGCAGGAACTGCAGGTAGTCATGGGTGGAGCCGGCGACCGCGCCGCCGAAGATGTAGACGAAGATGACCAGGAACAGCACCGGTTGCAGCGTGACATCGATCAGCGCCTCGGGCGTACGCCAGGTCTTGATCAGGCTGCGTTTGGCGAGCGCCAGCGAGTGCCGCACCAGCCGGAACGGTCGTGGGTTCACCGCTGCCGTCGACGGTGTGGAGTTCGGTGTGGTTGGTGCGCCGACCAGGGTGCTCATGCCGCTACCTCCGTACGCGAAGTGGTGTCGTCCTCGGACGCCGTACGCCCGGTGAGGGTGAAGAACACCTCGTCGAGGCTGGGCAGGTGCAGGGAGAGTTCGGTGACGGCGATGCCGGCGGAGGCCAGGCGCGCGACGCTCTCGGTCAGCGCCGTGTCGTCGGCGACCGGCACGGCGAGGACGCCCCTGCGGATCTCGTCGGCCGGCCCGCCCGAGCCGACCTCGGTCAGGATCGCCGCGGTTCGGCGGAGCTGCGCCGGGTCGGTCGGCCGGACCTCGAGGGTCTGCCCGCCGACGATCCGCTTGAGCCCGTCGGGTGTGTCGTGGGCGATGACCCGGCCGTGGTCGATCACCGTGATCGCGTCGGCGAGCGCGTCGGCCTCCTCCAGGTACTGCGTGGTGAGCAGCACCGTCGAGCCGTTGGTCACCAGCGACCGGACCACGTCCCACATGTCCTCGCGCTTGGCCGGGTCCAGCCCGGTCGTCGGCTCGTCCAGGAAGATCACGTCCGGCGAGCCGACGAGGCTCGCGGCCAGGTCGAGCCGTCGGCGCATACCCCCGGAGTACGTCTTGGCGGGCCGGTTGGCGGCGTCGGTCAGGTCGAACCATTCGAGCAGTTCGGTGGCCCGCCGCCGGGCACCGGCGCGACCGAGGTCCAGCAGCGTGCCGAACAGCTCCAGGTTCTGCCGCCCGGTCAGATCCTCGTCGACCGAGGCGTACTGGCCGGTGAGGCCGATACGCTGCCGGACCCGCCCGGCGTCGCGGACGACGTCGAAGCCGCCGATCCGGGCGCTTCCGGCGTCCGGGGCCAGCAGGGTGGAGAGGATGCGGACGGCCGTGGTCTTGCCGGCGCCGTTGGGGCCGAGCACCCCGAGCACCGTCCCCCGGGGTACGGCGAGGTCCACGCCCTGCAGCGCCCTCGTCTTCCCGAAGGTCTTGACGAGGCCCTCGGCCTCGATCACCAGATCGCTTGTCATGCCGACCAGCGTGCGCGGCGCACCTGACACGGCCCCGACACGCCGCTGACAGCCCCGCCGACGCGGGCCGACACCGTGCCGACGCGAGGGCGGCCGTCGGCGCGGGCGTCGCGATATGCTGGCGGCGGCAGAGCGCCTGCCCGCGCCCGATGTGGTGGCCCACGCCCGACCACATACCTGGGGCCAAGAGTCGCCGACTCCGCGCGGTCGTGTCGATTCTCGGCGTGCCGGTCACGTCGCCCGCTCCGTGGAGCGCGTGGGGCTGCACCGGAGGCGTCATGTCCGATCACCCGTCCCACCGTTCCCCCGTCGCGGGCCGCGCCCGCAGGCGCGCCATCCGGGAGGAGGCGGCCCGCACCGGCGTCGGCTACTCGGTGGCCGCCCGGCAACTCGACTCGGCCGGTCTGAAGCCCGGCGAAACCCTCGCCAGGTACGGCCGGACGATCTATCCGACCAGCGCCGACCCGTACCGTCAGGCCCTCGTCGACCGCCGCGAACGGCGCTCGTTCGGCGAACGGGTGGCCGACACGCGCCGCGCGGCGACGCTGCCGGAGGGCCGCGCCGCGCACCTCGTCGAACGTTTCCCGCCCAGCCGTGGGCCGGCCGGCTCCGGCGTCGGTCGGCTCTACCACGGCGAAGGTCGGCAGGAGTTGCTCGCCATGCTGTACCTCGTGGTCGCGGCCGAGTCGCCCGGACTGCTCCCGGAGGTGGGGGACGTCGCCTGGATCGCGGAGCTGGGCGAGGACACGGCGGTCGACACCGCCTGCTCCGATGTCGACCGGGAGGCCCGCCGGCTGCTCGACGAGACGCCGACGCGGCTCTGGTCGGCGATCGAGGAGGCGTTGGCCGTCGTCGAGGCTGGCGTGGACGGGCAGCTCCGCCACGCGGCGGTCCGCCAGGCCGCGCTGCTGCGCACGATGATGACGCCGCGCCTCGGCTCCGTGGACGAGCCGTACGTGCCGGGACTGCCGGCCGCCGGCGTGGGACAGATCCTCGACGCGCTGCTCATCGTGGCCGACGACGGGCATGCCCCGGGCACCCGGGTACGACGTGTCGCGGGGGCGGACGACGCGCGACTGGCCACGATCGTCGGGGCGCGATGGGGATCGGCGGGGCCACCGGTGGGCTACCTCGTCTGGCCCGACGGCGCGACGGCTTCCGTGTCCGTTCCGGCCGACGGCCTGGTGGTGCTGGCCGGGCAGGAGTCCGTTCCGCGGTGAGCCGGCCGCCGTCCGGTCACCGCCTCGGAATCCGGGGTTGGTGCGCTCGCCGGCCGCTGCCATAATGGTGGTGGCGCCCGTCGATGTCCGTGGGCCCGGGGGAAGCCCTCCGCAAGGCGCGGATGGTGGGGGTCGAAACCCGGAGGCCGCGATGGACCTTGTCCCCGACGCTACCGCCCTCTCCAGCCTGGTCGACCTGCTCGGCGCGGTGCTGCAACTGGCCGCCGCGGTGGTCAGCCTCATGGCGGTCGTCGCCGCCCGTGGGCGTCGCCGTCGGCGGGACCGCGACGTCTAGCGCGATCCATAACCCTGGAGTACGACCCAGAGGGGATGACCCGGAACATATATTCCCATCAATACGATAGCCGCTATCGATCAGGTGCGCCCACAAGGCGTGCCGTACCGAAGCGGAGGAATGCATGGTTCGCTGGCGTACCCTCACCGGCCTGGTGGCCGCCGCGCTGGCCGCGGCCAGCCTCACCCTCGCGGCACCCGCCGCCGCGGCCGACAACCCCGTCACGCCGAACGTGGTCGGCGGCACCCGCGCCGCCCAGGGCGAGTTCCCGTTCATGGTGCGGCTCTCGATGGGCTGCGGCGGGGCCCTCTACAGCTCCCGGCTGGTGCTCACCGCCGCACACTGCGTGGGCGCGACCGGCACCAACACCAGCATCACCGCGACCCTCGGGGTGGTCGACCTCCAGTCGTCCAGCCGGATCACCGTCCGGTCCAACTACGTCTACCGCGCGCCCGGCTACAACGGCAACGGTAAGGACTGGGCGCTGATCCGGCTGGCCACCCCCGTCACCGGGCTGAGCACGTTGAAGATCGCCACCACGACCGCGTACGACAGCGGCACCTTCACCGTCGCCGGCTGGGGCGCGGCCCGTGAGGGCGGCGCGCAGCAGCGGTACCTGCTCAAGGCGAGCGTGCCGTTCGTCAGCGACTCCACCTGCAACTCCAACTACGGTGGCGACCTCATCCCGGCCGAGGAGATCTGCGCCGGCTACGCCAGCGGCGGCACCGACACCTGCCAGGGCGACTCGGGTGGCCCGATGTTCCGCCGCGACGCCACCAACGCCTGGATCCAGGTCGGCATCGTCAGCTGGGGCAACGGCTGCGCCCGACCCAACTACCCGGGCGTCTACACCCAGGAGCTACTTCGCCTCGTCGATCGCCTCGGCCGCGGCGAGCCTCGGCGGCTGACCGCGCGGCACGAGGGGGCGGCCCGGATTTCGGCGGTCCGGGCCGCCCCCAAGTGCCGTGTGGCGTCCGGGCGAACCGCAGTGGGCCAGCCGACAGAATCGGTGGCCCGCGCGTCCCGGGGCGGACGGGGCGGCCAGAATGGGTCCGTGCAGATCCTGTCCATCCAGTCGTCGGTCGCCTACGGCCACGTCGGCAACTCGGCCGCCGTCTTCCCCCTGCAGCGTCTCGGGCACGAGGTCTGGCCGGTGCTGACCGTCCACTTCTCCAACCACACCGGGTACGGCGCGTGGCGCGGCCCGTTGCTGGCGGCCGCCGACGTGGCCGAGGTGATCGCGGGCATCGCCGACCGGGGGGTTCTCGGCAGCGCCGACGCGGTGCTGTCCGGCTACCAGGGCGACCCGGCGATGGGCGCCGTGATCCTCGACGCCGTCGCCCAGGTCAAGGCCGCCAACCCGGCCGCCGTGTACTGCTGCGACCCGGTGATGGGCGACGTCGGCCGGGGGATGTTCGTCCGGCCCGGCATCCCGGAGTACCTGCGAGACACCGTCGTGCCGCGCGCCGACATCATCACGCCGAACCACTTCGAGCTGGACTTCCTCGCCGGCCGTACGACCACCACCCTCGCCCAGGTGCTGGAGGCGGTCGACGTCGTCCGTGCCACCGGGCCGAGGCACGCCCTGGTGACGAGCGTGCTGCACGACGACGTGGCGGCGGGTTCGCTGGAGGTGGTGGCGGTCTCCGACGAGGGGGCCTGGGCGGTCACCACCCCGCTGCTGCCGATCAACCCGAACGGCGGCGGCGACGTCACGGCGGCGCTGTACCTGGCGCACCTGTCGACCACCGGCTCACCGGCCACCGCGCTGGAGCGGACCGTCTCCTCCGTCTTCGCCGTCCTCGAAGCGACCCTCGCGGCGGGCACCCGGGAGATCCAACTGATCGCCGCGCAGGACGCGATCGCCGAGCCGCCGGCCCGGTTCACGGCCCGCCGGTTGCGCTGACCACGACCCGGACCGGCGTCAACTCAGCGCAGCGCGTCGTCGCGCAGCACGGCGTGCGCGCCGACGGTCTGGTTGACGATCTGGGTCACCCGTACGTCGACGAGGACGCTGGCCAGCGCCACCGCGTCCGGCCGGCTGAGACCGTGCAGCCGTTGCAGCAGGGTCATCATCGCCTCCAGGGCACGGAGCGTCGCCTCGTCGAGGGTCGCTCCCACGCCCAGCGTCAGCCAGGCGTCGGCGGTACGGGCCACCGGGCCGGTGACCGGGAAGTCGTCGCGGACGTCGAAGGTCAGCGTCACCTCGTCCATCGGGCACTCGATCGCCGTGCCGCCCACCTCGCCGTCGCCCTGGGCGGCGTGCCCGTCCCCGACCGAGAACAACGCTCCGTCGACCGTGATCGGCAGCAACAGCGTGGTCCCGGCGGTCAGGTCCTTGCAGTCCAGGTTGCCGCCGCACTCGCGCGGTGGGGTGGTGGAGTGCCGTCCCGACTCCGCCGGCGGCATGCCGAGCACCCCCATGAAGGGACGCAACGCCACCGTGTGGCCGTGCTGGTTGCGGCCGGTCATCGTCGCCGGGTCCAGCTCCCAGGCGTGTACCACCTGTGTCGACTCGACGTCGTAGCGCTCGTTGAAGGCGCTCGGCCACCCGCCCGCCACCGTCGTACCCCAGGTGCCCGGGACGATCGCGTCGATGCGTACCGCGAGGGTCTGGCCGGCGCGAGCGCCGCGGACCGCGACCGGTCCGACGAGCGCGTGCCCGTCCTCGGGCCGGCGCTGCGGGACCCGGGGGCGGTCCCGGTTCGCGCCGCCGGGGTACGGGCCGGCCGACCACCAGCAGTCCAGGGTGCGGTAGGTGACGGTGTCGCCGGAGTCGATGGTGAGCACCGGCGCGAGGTCGGGGGAGAAGTGGCCGTGCAGGGTCTTGTCGTCCGGTGCGAGGGTGTGTCGCATCTGCGCAGGCTACGTGTCGATCCGGCGTGGCGCGACAGCCGGTGGGCGTGGGTGCGCGGCCGAACGGGTCGGCCGCGCACCTGCGCGGATCGGGTCAGTCGACGGTCGGCGGTGCCGTGCGGGCCGCCTCAGCCAGTGCCTTGGCGGCAGTGGCGTACGGGTTGTAGCTGTAGCTGCGCGCCAACCCGGCCGGGACGGTGAAGTACTCGGCGGACAGCTTCGCCGGGTCACTCGCCAACTCGCCACGGGCGGGTACGTCGTTGCCGTCGTCCCAGCCCCAGGGGGCGTTCGCGGAGTTCGACGAGCAGCTCCAGGTGCCGACGCCGCAGTCGCCGGAGGTGTCGCCGGCGAAGGTGCCCAGGCTGGCGAAGAGATTCGCGTTCGTCCGCTGCGCCCACAGGCCGCCGGCGGCGAAGATGTCGACGAGCTGGTAACGGACGTCCCGGTCGTCGCCGTTCTCCGGCGTCTCGGCCACCGTGGACGGGTAGTAGACCAGGCCGTCGCCGTTGATGGCGTACTGCGGGTACGCCTTCAGTCCGTGGCCCTGCGCCTCCTGGGCGGTGACCGGGTGGGTGAAGGAGTCGTGCGGCGAGGACTGGAACTGCAGGGTGCCGTCGACGCTCTCCCGGCCGCTGGTCCAGCTGCTGCCGGCCGGGGTGTACGAGTAGAAGTCGCTGTGCGCGACGGTGACCGCCCCGCGCAGGACGCCGTACGCGGAGCCGTCCCGCTCGATCGCGAAGAGGACGCCCTCGCCGTCGTTCTCGTGCTCGGTCTCGAAGAACGGGTGGTCGGTCCAGTCCCGGGGGTGGAAGAACAGGTACGTGATGTACCAGTGCGTGCTCGTCTCCACGACGGAGTAGTACACGTGCGCGGCGAGCGACGTGCCGGACGCCCCGGTGCGGTCCCAGTTGTTGCGCCCGTTCAGGTCGCCGTCGAAGTCCACGGCGGTGACGTAGTCACTCCGGCCGCCCAGGGCGTGGGTGCCGGTGGCGTCGACGTCCTGGTAGTGGATGGGCGCCCAGCGCAGGGCCAGGTCGGCCCGGCTGGGAGCGGCGGCTGCGGGTGACGGCGTCGTGAGGGGGGCCAGCGTCAGCGCCGCCACGGTGGCCGCCGCCGTCAGTGCCCTCGTCACCCGCCGGTTCGTGTTGCTCCTGTCGCGCATGGTGTGTGCTCCCGCGTCGAAGTGACATACCACTATGGATGATCGTCGATCCGGGGGCCCGGCGCGTGTCCTCGCGGCGACGGGCAGGCGGCGGGCGTCCGACGGGCTCGCGACACCCCGCTTGTATCGACAACCGTCGAATGCGATGCTGTGGTTCGGCCGCGCTCGGGAGCCGGCGTGGTCGATCTCTGCTCCGGAGTCGGGGACGCGCGAGGTGGCCCCACCACCCGCGCGCGGGCAGTCCCCGTCAGCGGCCGCATGCCGATCGCCGTCGGGCGGCCGCCGCGCAGGTCCGGACCCGTACGGTCGGCTGCCCATCCGTGGCCGCGACGGCGACGGCTTCTCGGAGGTACGGATGCGTCGCATCTTCCTGGCTCTCACGACCATCGCCCTGACCACCGCCACGACCGGCTGGGCCGCGACCACCGGCGTCGCCCAGGCGGCGCCGACACCCACGGCGTCGGTCACGGCGGCGCCGACACCCACCCCGGTCTGCCCACCGGCACTGCCCATCGGTGGTCGGGTGTCCGCAGCCACCACCACCAGCCTGACCGTCGTCTACTTCATCGCGCTCAGCCCGCCGTGCGGCTACCGGCCGCCGATCACCGTCGGACTCTTCGCCAGCCGCGACGACGCCTACGCGTGGCGGAACCCGGTGGCCGAGTTGGTCTCCGCCGAGCGTGACGGCACCGTCACCTTCGACCGGCTGACCCCCGACACCGAGTACTGGTTCGGGTTCCGCGACTCCGAGGGCAGGTGGGAGCCCTACTACGGGGGGAGCGGCCGGACCGCCGCGCTGACGTCCTGCCGGGCGACCGCCACCATCGACTCGCGCTGGGGCACCGGATTCGTCGCCACCGTGACGGTCCGCAACGTCGGCACGCAGCCGTTGGACCAGTGGCGCGTCTCCTGGCGCTGGGCCGGCGACGAGCGGATCCAGGCGGTGTGGGGCGGTGTCGTCGACCCGGCCGGCGCTGACGTGGTGGTGCGCAACGCACCGTACAACGGAACGCTGGCGCCGGACGGGTCGACGACGTTCGGTCTGCTCGCGACCGCCAGCGCGCCGCCGGCCGGGCTGACGCTGACCTGCGCGCGCTGATCCGGGCGACGTACCCGGGGGTCGGCGTCGCGTCAGGGCTTGCGGGCCACCGCGCCGTAGGCGTCGATCCCCCGGGCGTCGGCCTCGTCCGGACGCCACAGCGGGATCGGCACGAGACCGGGCTCCACCAGCGTCAACCCGGCGAAGCAGCCGGCGAGATCCGCCGGGCTGCGCAGGATGTACGGGACACCGCCGTTCTCGGCCAGCCGCTGCGCCCCGGAGACCACCTGCGGGCTGGTGTTGGTGCCGTCCCAGAGCACCAGGTGGCTGCCGGACGCCGTCGCGTCCATCGTCCGCCCGACGATCGAGCGCACCACCTCCAGGTCCGGCTCGTACCCCAGCACGCCCATGAACATGACGGCGATCGGCTGGTCGAAGTCGAGCGTCCGCGCCGCCTCGGCGAGGATGGCCTCCGGGTCGTGGTAGTCGGCCGGCACGTACGTCGTGACACCCTGGACGGTCGTGCTGGCCAGCAGCGCGCGGGCGTGCACGAGGACCATCGGGTCGTTGTCGACGTAGACGACCCGCGCGTCCGGCGTGATGCCCTGGGCGACCGCGTGGGTGTTCTGCATGGTCGGCAGGCCGGTGCCGATGTCCAGGAACTGCCGGATGCCGGCCTCGGCGGCCAGGTACCGGACCGCCCGGACCAGGAAGCGGCGGGACTGCTGCGCCATCAGGACGATCTCCGGGTAGACCTCGGCGACCGCGTCACCGGCCGCCCGGTCGGACTGGAAGTTGTCCTTGCCGCCCATCCAGTAGTTCCAGATCCGTGCCGCGTGCGGCACGTCGGGCTGAAGCGTCGCGGTGAGTTCGGCGTCCGGGCCGGCCATGCCAGGCTCCTATCGAGGGGTCCGTCGGGGTGAAGCGGATTGTCCACTATCGACGGCGTCGGCCCCGACCGGGTCGCCCGCCTCGGAAACGGGCGACCCGTCGACGTGTCACGGCGCTTCGACGACCTCCCGGCCCAGCGGCCAGAAGGCGGCCGGGACGAGCTTGAAGTTGGCGATGCCGAAGGGGATCCCGATGATCGTCACGCAGAGCGCGATGCCGGCGAGGATGTGGGACAGGGCCAGCCACCAACCGGCCAGCACCACCCAGAGCACGTTCGCCAGCCCGGAGCCGACGCCCGCGCCCGGTTTGGGCACCAGCGTGCGGCCGAAGGGCCACAGCGAGTAGACGGCGAGGCGCAGCGCGGCGACGCCGAACGGAATGGTGACGACCAGCAGGAAGCAGATCAGCGCGGCGAAGCCGTAGCCGATCGCCAGCACGAGGCCACCGCCGAAGATGAGCCACAGGACGTTCAGGACGAAGCGAATCACCCCTTCAGCATGAGCGATGCTCGCCACCGCGTCCGGGCCGCCGTCGGGACCGACTCGGCGGCCGGGGCTCAGCTCGACAGGCCGCCGCAGGCGACCCCGTCGATCGTGCACGCCGTCGGCGTCGCGCCGACCACCGCGCCGTTGACCCGGAAGGTCACCCGCGTCGAGGCGCCGCCCGGCACCTGCCCCACGCTGCCGTCCGGCACGAACGTCCACACCGCGCCGTCCTGGGTGGCCCGCGCGCCCTCGACCGCGCTGACCCGCAGCGACTCCCGGGGCAGCGTGATGGTCAGCGTCCACCGCGTCGCCGGCACCGGCCCCGGATTGCTGATCGTCACGGTCGCGCCGTAGCTGAGCAGCGCGTTGTCCTCGACGACGAAGTCGGCGGCGAGGGCGGCCGGGGTCGGGGAGGCCGACGAGGGGGTCACGGCCGGCGCGCTGGACGGCGGCTCGACGGGTGGCGGCGCGGCGCTGGCCGAGGGCGACCCCACGGTGGTCGGGCTGGTGGCGGCCGGCTGTGCCTGCCCCCGGGGCGTACCGGGGCCCGGCGTGCCCAACTGGTCCACCGACGGGGGCGCGTCCAGGGTCACCGGCGCGAGCCGCTCCGGGGTACGCACCACACTGACGATCGAGACCACCGTCGCCACCACCACCCCGAGCGCCGCGAATACGGCGACCCAGGTGGCCCGCGACACGTCGGCCCGGCCGGTGACCACCCGCCGTGCGGCTGCGGCAGCGGCCACGATCCGGTCCAGCAGAATGATCGCCACAGTACGCCGTGGCTGCGGCGGTGTTGCCGGCACTGCCTGTCTCCCCTTCACTTCGTCGCCGGACGCCCGCCCGCGACCGCTCGGTCGCGGTGGCACCCGAGCGGTCACAGGGCGCGCAGCCCGACGAGTATCGACTCGAGCAGCTCCTGCGACGGCAGATCCGACAGCGACGGCGGTTCGTGCGTCTCGACCAACCCCGCCCCCAGCAGGTCACCGAGGAGGACCCGAACGGTGCCGAGGGGCAGATCCAGCTCGGCGCTGACCTCAGCCACCGACACTGGATGGTGACACAGCTCGACGATCCGCGCCTGTTCGGGGAAGAGCGACGTGGGCGACGTCGCCGACCGCCGCGCGACGACCAGCGAGATCAGGTCGAATCGGCCGCGCTCGGACGTCGTACGCCCACCGGTCATCGTGTACGGACGGGCGACCGGGCCGGCGTCGTCGTCGTACCACGCCTCGTCAGCTGAGCCGGCGCTGGGCACCAGAATCTCCGCTCCTCGCCGCGGCGGCGGTCTCCAGGCGGATCGGCAGGTGCCGTTCGGCCTGCCCGACGAAGAGCGCGACCTCGTACGCCATGTCGCCCACCTCGACCTCGTCGCCGGAGATCCGCACGGTCAGGATGGTCCCGTTCGAGATGGTGGCGACGAAGAGGAACGCCCGCGACATCTGCACCACGATCTGGCGCAGCCCGCCCGCGTCGCACGTCCGGGTGGCGGCCAGTCCCAGCGCCAACAGGCCGGCGACGATCCCGGAGATCTCTTCGGCCAGCTTCGCCTGCACCTGCCGGGAACCGCCGAGCGGGAGCCCGTCCGGGGAGAGCACCACGGCGAACTCCGCACCGCGTACCCGGTCCACCAGGCGGTCCAGCGCGCCGGTCAGGCTGTCCTCGGTGACCACTGCGTGCGTCATCGATGTCTCCTCGTTGTTCTCGTGATCGGCAGCTCGACGGTCTCGGGGCCGGCGTTGCCGGGGCCGGGCACGGGCGCCCCGGATTGGCGGATCCGCATCGGCAGCCCGTCGGCGCTGCCCGTCGGCCTCGCGTCCGGCACCTCGACCGCTCCGGGCAGCGGCCGGTACGCGGGCCCCGGCGACGTCGCGTCCGGGCCGCCGGTCACGGTGACCAGCTCGGCCGGCAGGTGCACGATGGCAGCCGTCCCGCCGCGTCGGCTGGGCCGCAGGACGACCCGGGCACCGCACCGGGCGGCCAGCAGGGCGACCGCGTACAACCCTCCGGCGTCGCTCGGCGGGTCGTTCGGCGGGCTGGCGAGCAGACGGTTCGCCTCGTCGAGCGCGGTGGCGTCGAGGCCGGGACCGTCGTCGACCACCACGATCGCGCAGCCGTGTGGCCGGTGCTCGCCGGTGACCCGGACCGTGGTGTCGGTCGTCGAGAAGGTCAGAGCGTTCTCGATCAGCTCGGCCAGCAGGTGCACGACGTCCGTGACGGCGGGGCCGGCGAGCGACCACGGCCAGTGCGGCGCCACCAGGACCCGGTGGTACTCCGGCACCTCGGCGACCGCGCCGCGCGTCACGTCGAGCAGGGGGACCGGGCGTCGCCAGCGGCGCGCGGGCCGCGCCCCGGCGAGGGTGATCACCTTTTCCACGTTGCGGCGGATACGGGTGGTGAGATGGTCGAGCTGGAACAGCTCGTCGGCCTCCGCGGCGTCCTGCTCCCGCCGCTGCATCGCGTCGAGCAGGTCGAGCTGGTCGCGCAGCAGAACCTGGTTGCGCCGGGTGATCCCCAGCAACAGGTCGGCCGCGTGACGTTCCCGCGCCGGCCCGCCACCCTGCTGATCGCCGCCGTTCTCGGCAACGGGCGGCAGCCGGTCGACGGGTGCGGTCGGCGGTTCCGACCGAGGCTCGTCGGCGCCCGGCGGCGTCTCGTGCTCGGGCCCGCGGCGTACGGCCCTGGCCCAGCCCAACAGCACCGCGATTACGGCGATCAGCCCGAGACCCACCACCACGCCGGTCCGCCCCACGATCACCGCGGCGCCGGGTGTGGCCCGTTCGACGCTCGCGCGGGCGGTCGTCGTCACCAGCTCGTGCAGCGCGCCGAGGGCGGCGTCCGCCGCCGCGCGCCACTTCTGCGCGCTGACCCCACGCAGCGCGTCGACCCGGTCCGTGCGCAGCAGCGTGTCCTCCACGGCGAGCAGGCCCGCGAACTCGGGTCCCGCCACGAGTCGCTGGTACGCGCCCTGGCCGTCGCCCGGCAGGCCGGCCGTCGCCTCGGCCCGGGCGTACCGCTGGACGGCCACCAGCTCGACCAGCCGGCGGCGCTCCTCGACGCCCAGTCGACCGCTCAGGACGGCCGCCGTGACCAGGGTGTCCTCCCGGGCCAGCAGCTCACGGGCACGGGCCAGCGCGATCACCGCGCGGGTGTCGACCGCCAGCCTGCTCTCGTGCGCGCCCCACTCCGGTCCGTACACGTCGAAGGCGGCGTCGACGAGCTGGTCGTACCCGTCGACCGCGCCCGCCTGGTCGAGCTGCCCGTCGTCCACCCGGGACCGGATCGCCCCCAGCCCGTTCAGCCTCCGGACCAGGGTCTCGGCCCGGTCGCGGACCGCCCCCGCGCTGAGCAGGCGCAGGTCGTGTCCGTCTCCGAACGCCCGGACCTGCGCCGCTGCCACGTCGGTCGCCGCCCGCGCCCCGGCCAGCGTGCCCCCTGCGGGCGCGGCGTCGGCCAGCGTCTCGGCGGTCGCCCGGCGCTCGGTCTGCAGGCTCAGGACCAGCCGGTCGATGGGCTGGCCCAGGGTGTCGGCCAGGGCCCGCACCCGCAGCAGGTCGAGGGCGTCCTGGCCGGTCAGACAGGCTGCGTACGACCACAACGCGAGCAGCACCGCCGCCGTCGCGACGAGCCGGACCCCAGGTCGTCGTGCGCGCGTCACGTGGCGCTCCGCCGGGTGCGCCGGCTCATCGGGCCGACCGCTGCGGCCACGGCTGCCCGGCGGCGTCGCTGGCCCGGTCGGCGACCATGGTCCGCAGCAACGCCAGCAGCTCCGCCCGATTGGCGCAGTGCAGCCGGTTGCGCATGCGCGCCACGTGGTGCTCCACGGTCTTGGCCGAGATGAAGAGCCGGTCACCGATCTCCCGGTAGGTCAGCCCGGCGAGCACCAGCTCGGCCACCTCGTACTCGCGGTCGCTCAGCCCCTGCTGGGTGGGGCCGGCCGCGGTGGCGGCCGGCGTGGCGGTCGCGCCGTCGATCGGGCGCTGCCCACCGGTCGCGCCGGCCGGCCGACCCTGGAGCACCCGGGCGCACTCGAGCAGGGTGGTCATCGCCCGTCGGTCCGCAGTGCGGATCGCGGCCTGACCGGCGAGGCGGGCGCCGTCCCAACACAGTCCGGTGTCGTGCAGGCCCCGGGCGGCGGCCTCGACCCGTACCGGGTCGACCACACCCCGTAGCACCTCGACCCAGCTCTCGGCGGCCGCGGCGACCACACCGGCGTAGCGGCTGTGCTCGGCGGCGGCGAGCAGGGCGGCGACGTGGTCGTCGGCGGCCGTCGGCTCGCCGGTCAGGATGGCGGCGTGCAGGCCGCTCCAGTGCAGCGGGACGCTCCACAGCGTCGGTGTGTCGAGTCGGTCGAGCAGGGTGGCGCCCTCCCGCAGGTAGGGCGCCAACCGGGCCACGTCACCGAGCCGCGCGCCCGCGATGGCCAGTTCGCCCAGCGGCAGCAGCGTGAACAGGTCGACCCCGTGGCGGACCACCGCCTCCAGCGCCTGGCCCCACCCCCGCTTGAGCGCGCCGAGGTCGCTGGTGCGCCGGGCGATGCCCATCCGCAGCGCGGCGGCGAAGAGCAGGTCGCGGGATTCCAACGGGCGTTCGTCGGCGGTGACCGTGGCGAGGCGCTCGGCGGCCGCGAGCGTCTGACCTCGAACCATCAGGATCCAGGCCTGCAACAGCCGATGCCGGCGGGCCATCAGCGGGCCGCCGACACCGCCGGCCTCCGCGCGGTGCAGGACCCGCTCGGCGATGTCCAGCTCGCCACAGTGCACGGCGGTCAGCGCGGCCAGCGCCGCCGGACTGTCCGGCAGGAGGGCCGCCCGACCGTCCGGTTCCAGCAGGGCGGCGGACTGCACGAGCGCGGAGAGCGCCGCGCTCGGCGTGCCGGTGACGCCCTCGCGTACTCCGTCGGCCATCAGCCGGGCGGCGCTGGCGTGCAGGGTGGGCGGTGCGCCGGCGGGCTCGTCCACGCGCGGCCCGTCGGCGGTCAGGTCGCCGATGGCGAACCCGCCCACGGCGGCGAACGCCACCGACGAGGCGGTGCCCGACCACCGGTACAGCTCGACGCTGCGGCCGGCGTGGCCCCGGTGCGCCAGCGCGGTCGCCGCCACCGTGGCCGCCTCGGCGCGGACCGCCGGGTCGGCGGTGGTCAGCAACCGGTCCGCCAGGCGCAGCGCGTCGTCGAGGTCACCGGCGAGCGCGGCCGCGAGAGCCTGGCGGGCGCCGGTCGGGTGCCCGGCCGCGGTGGCGGCGGCGAACAGCTCGGCGGCGAAGGCCGGCTCGTCGGCAAGCGCCTCCTGGGCCGCCGCGGCGAGCGTCGGGGCCGGACAGTCGCCGAGGACGCCCACCGCGAGCAGCGAGCGGACCAGCGGTAGCACCGGACCACCCCGGGCGAGCTGCAACTCGGTGAGGCGACGCCAGACGGCGCTGCGCTCGGTGGCCGGGCTGAGCGTGGTGACGGCCCGGCGGACCAGCGGGGTGAGCCGGCCGTCCGCGCCGATCAGCCCGGCCGCCCGGGTCGTGGCGATCAGCTCGTCCACCGCCTCCGGCTCCTGATCCAGGAGCGGGCCGAGCATGGCCACCGGCAGCGGTACGCCGGCCGCGACCGCGAGCAACAGTCGTCGTACGGGGGCGGGCTGGATCTCCAGCTCCGGCGCGAACTCGAGGACGACGGGTCGGGGCGGCTCGGTCGGGACGGTGGTCAGGCTCGGTGCCACGCGCAGGCCGCGGGTGAGCCGCTCGACGTCGCGGGGGACGCCACCGGTCTGTGCGTGTACGAAGTCGACAAGCTCGGCGCGCTGGGTCAGCTCGGGGACGGCGGCGACGCAGGCCCCGGTCTGCTCCCGGGTGAACGGCCCGAGCAGCACGGCCTGCCCGTCGCGGCGCAGCGTGTCGACCAGCTCGGTGAGGGCTGCCGACCGGGGCCAGGGGCGGTGGGCGACGACCAGCCGGTGCCGGCGGGTGGCGACCAGGCGCAGCAGCACGCCGATCCGTTCGTCGTCGAGCAGGTGCGCGTCGTCGACCAGGATCAGGTCGTCCGGGTCGACGGGCTCGCCGGGCCCGGGAACACCCGTGCGCACGGTGACGCCGGCCCGTTGCTGGATGTTCGTCAGCTCGGCGAGCAGGGCGGTCTTGCCGTGCCCGGCGGGGCCGGCCAGGCCGACGGTGAGCGGCGCGACCGGATCGTCTGCGACCCGGTCCAACAGGGCCCTGGACGCCCGGCCCAGCACCAGTCGGGAGTCGACGAGGTTATTCATGATCATTGTGGTCATCCTTCGCGTCCCCGGCTGAGCGTCAGTGCCAGGCGGGACGCCTTCGGCAGGTCGAGGGGCAGGATCCGGACCGGCGGTCGGGGTGGCGGTTCGCCCGGATCGGTGGCGTGGTCCCGGGGTCGCCGCAGGGCCGGGAGGCTCGCCCGGCCCTCACCCGGGACCGGCGCCGGATCGCGGACCGGGGCCGGGGGTCGAGGGCGCGGCCGGGGTGACACCACCTGGCAGGCGGCGCTCGCCGCTCCGGTGGCGGCGGTGAGCTGCGCGTCCGGCTCGACCTCGACCGGCACACCGAGCGCCGTGCTGATCAGCTCGGTGACCAGCGGGATGCGGGTCGAGCCGCCGGCCAACAGGACGCCGTCGAGCTGTGTCGGCGTCAGGCCGGCGCCCTGCACGGTGCGCAGCAGGAGGTCCACGGTGGCCTGCACGGTGGGGCGGATCATCGCCTCGAACTGCGCGCGGGTCACCGGTATGCGTGCCGGACCGGTCGGCAGGCTCAACACCACGTCGGCGGCCGGCTCGACGGTCAGCGCCCGCTTGACCCGGTCGCACTCGGCCGGCAGGCCGCGCAGGGCGGCGTGGTGGTCCCGCCGCCCGATGGCGGCCAGCTCCCGGGACAGCACGGTACGGACGTGGCTGGCCAGCAGCTCGTCGAAGTCGGCCCCGCCGATCGGGTCGAGACCCTGGGGCGTGCCGAAGCTCTCGTAGGTGCCGCGCGGGGTGCGCCGGACCAGGGCCGCCTCGAAGCTGGCGCCGCCCAACGCGTAAACGGCCGCCGTGGTGCCCGCGAAGCCACGCGCCGCGTGACTCTCCGCGACCGTGACCGTACGGGGGAGTAGCGTCACCGTGCGCAGCCCGAGGTCGACGAGCGCCCGGCGCAGCAGCTCCCGGCGGTACGGCCGCCAGCCGGCCGGGTGACTGAGCACCACCGCCTCGGCCGGGCCGCCTTCCGCGGCGTGCGCCTGCTCCACCACCCAGGCCGCCAACTCCGCCGTGAGGGTCTGCGGCGCGCACGCCTCGCCACCGAGCAGCAGGGGCACGTCGTCACCGATCCGGCGGACGAAATCCCTGCTGGTGCGACTGCCGTCGTCGGTCGCGGGCCCGCCGATGTGCAGCGCGCCGTCCTCGGCCAGGTGCAGCACCGACGGTACGAGCGGCGAGCCGGCGTTCAGCGGGACAGCCTCCGGACGCGTCCAGGTCCGGCCGTCGCGCCGAGCGACGGCGGCGGCGGTGTTGGTGCTTCCGATGTCTATCCCCAGGACGTACGGCATCCGTCTCTTCTCTTTCCGCGAGTGGCCGGCTGATGGCGATGGCGTCGGCGCTGTCCGGCGACCCACCCCCGGCGAAACCCGCGGGCCCCTACGTTCGTACCAGAGATCACTGCGTGGTCGGCACCCTAATCTGACCGGGACGGTTTCCCCCAGTCCCCCTAACGGGGGAGCCGGCGAACGCCCTAACGCGGCTTGATCGATTGCGGGCGCAGCCCCGATGTCCGGGGCCGCCCCCCGCCATAGCGTTCCTCTCGACGAACGACGGTCGCCGATGCCAATCCGAGGAGAACCGGCACATGGACTCGCAACAGACCCTCCACGACTTCGTGCTCGACCTGCTGACCAACCCCGACGCGCGGTCGGCGTTCGACCTCGACCCGGAGGGCGCGCTGCACGCCGCGGGGCTCAGCGACATCACCGCCGCCGACGTGCAGGACGTGGTGCCGCTGGTGGTCGACTACGCGCCGGGGCAGGGCCTCGCGCCGCTGGCCCCGGTGGTCGGGCAGCTCGGCTTCGACCCGCTGGTGACCGACGCCACCGACGTGGTCGGTCAGTTGCAGAGCGTGGCGCAGCAGATCAGCGTCACCAGCTCGCCGTCTGGTGTGGACGTCAAGGCCGGTGTGCTCGGCGCCATCGCGGTCGACCCGTCGACCGTCGCCGCCGGGGTGAGCGTGCTGCCGGGTGTCGGCCTGGGTGTCGGGCCGAGCGGCCTCGACACCGACCTGACCGGGGTGTCCGACGTGGCGCACACGCTCGACGCGGACGTGGTGCAGCCCGTCGACGGGATCGTCGACCCGGTGCTCGGCGGCGCGACCGGCACGGTCGGCGACCCGACCGGCGTGCTCGGCGTCACCGACCCGGTGCTCGGCGGCGACGTGACCGGTGGCGTCCTCTCCGGCGTGCACGGTCAGGTCGACGGCATCGTCGGCTCCCTCGGTGTCCACGACACCCTGGGTGGCCTGGGCCTCGGCGAGGGCGCCGTCGGCGGCGTGGTGCCGCCGGTGGACGTTCCGTCCGTGGTGGGCGGTGTCACGCACCACGTGGACAGTCTCCTTCCCGGGGTCACCGGCACGGTCGGCGACGTGACGGGTGGGCTCACCGACGGTGTGACCGGCGACTCGCACGACGGGGGGCCCGCCTCGTCGGACCACGGGTTGCTGGGCATCACCGGCGGTCTGCTCTGACGGGATTTTCCGTCGGAAGCGGGGGGTCGGGTCGCGTCGAGCGGCCCGGCCCTTCCCGGTTTCCTCTCCGACACCTCTTGCTAATTGAGCCGAAATCCGCACACTTGGTGCGGTGATGGCGGGGATCTGGCTGGATGTACTGGACGAGATCGCCCGGACGTGTACGACACACGGTCGCGGCGATCTGCTGCAGACGGTCCGGCAGAAGCGTGCCCAACTGCTCGATCCGACGTTGCGGGTCCTGGTCGTCGGCGAGCCGAACCAGGGCAAGAGTCAGCTCATCAACGCGATCATCAACGCGCCGGCCTGCCCGGTCGGGGACGGTCGCACCACGGTCCTGCCGACCGTGGTGCAGCACGCCGAATCCGCCTGCGCCACGATGGTCCAGGCGTCGGCCGGACGACCCGCGGGAGGGCCGGCGGCGACGCTCGCCGAGCGGACCTCCCTGGCGCTCGACCAGGTCGCGGCCGGCGTGTCCGGCGCGGTCGGGCGTCGGCCGGGGGGCGGTCCGGCGTACGTCGAGGTCGGCCTGCCCCGGGCGCTGCTCGCCGCCGGACTCGTGCTGGTGGACACTCCGGGTACCGACGAGGTCACCGCGCTCGGCGCGGCCGTGGAGGTGGCCGCCTCGACCCGCGCGGACGCCGTGCTGCTGGTCTCCGACTCCACGAGGGAGCTCTCGGTGGCCGAGCTGAACATGCTGCTGCACGTCATGCGCTCGCAACCGAACGTGGTCGTGGTTCAGAGCAAGACCGACCTGGTGGCGGACTGGCGGACGGTCGCCGAGCGCAACCGGCAACACCTCGCCGATGCCGGCGTCGCGGCGCCGCTGATCCCGGTGTCGGCGACGCTGCGGCTGCGCGCGGCGGCGGCCGACGACCGTGGTCTCAACGCCGAGTCCGGCTTTCCGGCGCTGATCGCCCGCCTGCAACGGGACCTGGCCGGCAAGGCCGACCACCTGGCGCGGGCGTCGGTGCAGGCGGTGGCCCGTACGGTGGTGGAGCAACTGGCCGCGCCGCTGCGCGCCGAGTTGGCGACGCAGGAGGCGGCGGAGCAGTCCGGGCCGATCTCGCGGCTGCACGCGGCCCAGCGGGAGGTCGACGAGCTGCGGCGCTGCTCGACCCGCTGGCAGAACACCCTCAACGACGAGATGGCCGACCTGCTCTCCGACATCGAGTACGACCTGCGGGACCGGACGCGCCAGATCCTGCGGGCGGTCGACGAGGCGTTCGATGAGGCCGACCCGCTCGTCGCCTGGGACACCTTCGACGAGTGGCTGTCACGCAGCCTGGTCGAGGCCGCGGAGGCCAACCACGAGTGGCTGGTCCAGCGCTGCGACTGGATCGCCCGCCGGGTGGCCGCCCACTTCAACCGGTACGGCTACGACGTGCTGCCGCCCTGGTCGATGACGATGCCGGAGGATCTCGGCGACCGGCTGCCGGACCTGGAACGGCCGCGGATCGACCGGTTCACGACGGGTCAGAAGCTGTTCACCGGCATGAAGGGCTCGTACGGCGGCATGCTGATGTTCGGCCTCGCGACCACCCTGGCCGGGATGCCGATGATCAACCCGGTCTCGGTCGGCATCGGCGCCCTCTTCGGCGGCAAGAGCATCCGCGACGAGAGCAAGCAGATGTTGCGCCGCCGGCAGGCGACCGTGAAGACGGTCATCCAGCGGCATGTCGACGAGTTCTTCGTCCGGATGGTCCGGGACTGCCGGGACGCCACCCGGCAGGTGCAACGGATGCTGCGCGACCACTTCACGGGTCTGACCGAGGAGTTGCAGGAGGCCATCGTGCAGTCGTTCCGCAGCGCGAAGCAGGAGGCCGACACCGACGTCGCCCTGCGCGAGCAGCGGCAGCGGGAGATCCGGTCGAAGATGACCCGCCTCGCCGCGCTCTACGAGCAGTCCCAGCACCTGACCGCCGCCCGGTCGACCCCGGTGCTGTTGGAGCCCGGGGCATGACTGTCGGGGTGCGGTTGGACGAGGCGGCCTGGGGGCTGCTGCACCAGGCGCTGGAGGTCTACCAGCACGACGCGCGGGCGGTCGGGCGGTTGCGGCACCAGATCGCGCGGTTGGAGCAGCCGCTGCGGATCGCGGTCGCCGGGCCGTGGCGTGCGGGCAAGTCGACGGTGCTCAACGCGCTGATGGGGGAGGAGGTCGCGCCGGTCGAGGGCGCCGACGGCGCGTTCACCTGGTACGAGGACGGCGCGTCGCCGGGCGCCACCGCCTACCCGGTGGGGCAGCCTCCGCAGGAGCTGACGGTGGTCAAGTCGGCGACCGGCATGCGGGTGGATCTCGGCTGGCGTGCCGGGGAGGTACGCGACATCGTGGTGCGGTGGCCGACGCGGGCGCTGCGGCAGGTGACGCTCGTCGACACCCCGGCGCTCAGCACGGTCGACGAGCAGGGGCACGCGCCGGTGCTGGACCGGGTGCTGGCCGACGCGGACGCGGTGTTGTTCCTGACCCGGGACGGCCGCGACAGCGATCTGCGGGTGTTGGAGTCCGGTCGGGACAGTGCCGTCGGGCAGGCCGCCCCGGTCAACGTGATCATGGTGTTGTCCCGGGCGGACGAGGTCGGCGGTGGCCGGATCGACGGGCTGCTCACCGCCCGACAGTTGGCCCGTCGGCACCACCGCGATCCCCGGGTGGGCGCGTTGGCCGTCAACGTGGTGGCGTGCAGTGGAGCTGTCGGCCTCGCGGGTCGGCTGCTCAGCGAGTCCGAATTCGCCGCGCTGGCGACGCTGGCCGGGGTGCCCCGCGCCGGGTTGGAGCCCCACCTGCTCTCCGCCGATCGCTTCGTCCGTGGCGACCTTCCGGTGCGCCTCGATCCCGAGGTGCGCGCGGGCCTGCTGGACCGGTTCGGCCTCTTCGGTATCCGGCTGGCCACGACGTTGGTCCGCGGTGGGTTCGACACCCGGGTGGCGATGTCGGCCGAGCTGATCCGGCGCAGCGGCCTCACCGAGCTGCGCGAGTCGATGACCCGTTGTTTCGTCGATCGGCGCGACGCGCTCAAGGCGCGCTCGGCGCTGGCCGCGGTGGAGTCCCTGGTGCGGGCCGAGCCGGTCCGGGGCAGCGACGAGTTGGTCGGCGCGATCGAGCAGATCCTGGCGGGCGCGCACGAGTTCCGTGAGTTGCGCCTGCTGGTGGCGTTGCGCAACGCCCGTCTCGGTTTCGACGCCGAGTTGGCCGCCGAGGCGCGGCGGCTGGTCGGCGGCGAGGGCGTCTCCCTGGCCGCCCGGCTCGGTGTCGAGCACGAGGCGACCACCCAACGGCTCTGGGAGACCGCCGCCGACGCCCAGTGGCGGTGGCGGGACCGGGCGGAGGATCCGCTGCTCCCACTGACCCAGCGGCGCGGTGCCGAGGTGGTCGTGCGTAGCTGCGAGGGAATGCTGGCCGAGCTGGCGGCGGGCGGTCGCTGAGCGGCCGCGAGTCCACCTGCGCCTCGCCAAGGCCGAGTAAGGAAGGGCACCTTCCTAACGCCTCGTGTATAGGAAGGTGCCCTTCCTTACGAACTGGAAGCGCTGGGCGCGTTTCGCGGCGCTCAACCCATTGACAGGCCGTTGGTTGCCCGGAAACATCTGGCCAACATCCACCGGATCTGCCCTCGCTTGTCAGGCACGCCCGATGACAACGATGTCAGAGCCGGTCCACCCTCCACTGCCACCCAGACGCTCGACGTACTCGACCGGATCGAGTCGAAAGGTCCCGCCCCCATGCCGTATCTCCCCCGTACGCGCGCCGTCTCCCTGCGGATAGCCGTGGCGACAACCGCCGTCCTGCTGCCCCTGGGGATGGTCGTCGCCGCGCCGCTGGCCAGCGCCGCTCCGAGCGCCCCGCCACCGGGCGCCTTCCGTTCCTCGTTCGAATCGGCCGACCCGCAGCCCGCCCCGAGCACCGTCGAGGTCGACCGCTCCGGTCGGCCCGTGCAGGGCAACCTCAGCGGGTCGAGCGACGCGAACCTGCCCGGCAGCCTGCTCGGCCAGGTCGAGGCCGTCACCGCGAGCGCCCAGAACCCGCCGAACGAGATCGCGGCGAACCTCGCCGACGGGAAGCCGTCGACCAAGTGGCTGGCGTTCGAATCGACCGCGTGGGTGACGTACCAACTGGCCAAGCCGGCGGTCGTCAAGCGGTACGCGCTGACCTCGGCGGACGACGAGCCGGGCCGCGACCCCCGCGACTTCACCCTCCAGGGGTCCACCGACGGCAGCGCCTGGGTCGACCTGGACCGCCAGACGAAGCAGGGTTTCGCCAAGCGGTTCGCCACCAACAGGTACGGCGTCACCAACACGACGGCCTACGGCTGGTACCGGCTGGTGGTCTCCGCGAACTCCGGCGACACTCTCACCCAGCTCGCCAGCTGGGACATCAGCGACGGCTCGGACGTCCGACCGCCGGCCACGCCCATGGTCACCGAGATCGGCCCCGGCCCGGCCGGCGGTTACACGACGAAGCCGGGCGTCGGCTTCACCGGGCTGGCCGCGCTGCGCTACTACGGTGGCGCCCAGACCGGTGGCCGCTCGTACGCGACGAACAAGCTGTTCGACGTCGACATCCCGGTCGGGCCGAACACCCGCCTGTCGTACCGGATCTTCCCCGAGTTCACCGGCCAGGACGCCCGCTACCCGTCCACCTACGCCTCGGTCGACCTGCACTTCACCGACGGCAGCTACCTCAGTGGACGCTCGGCCGTCGACCAGCACGGCAACCCGCTGACCCCGGCCGGGCAGGGCGCCTCGAAGGTGCTCTTCGCCGACCAGTGGAACGCCGTCAGCGCCGACGTCGGCGCCGTCGCGCGCGGCAAGACGATCGACCGCGTCCTGCTGGCGTACGACGACCCGCAGGCCACCGAGGAGACCCTCTTCCAGGGGTGGCTCGACGACGTCGAACTGACTCCGAACCCGGCGACGATCGACGGCTCCCGGCTGACGAACTACGTCGACACCCGCCGCGGCACCAACTCCACGGGCGGGTTCTCGCGCGGCAACAACCTGCCGATCACCGCCGTGCCCAACGGGTTCAACTTCTTCACCCCGGTGACCGACGCGACCTCGGACTCCTGGGAGTACGACTACCACCGCGCCAACAACGCCGCCAACCTGCCCACCTTGCAGGGCCTCGCGATCTCCCACGAGCCCAGCCCCTGGATGGGCGACCGCAACCAGATGTCGGTGATGCCGGTGGCCGGCGACGGCCCCCTCACCGGAGCACCCGCCAGCCGGGCGCTGGCCTTCCGGCACGAGGACGAGACGGCACGGCCGGACCTCTACCGGGTCGCGCTACAGAACGGCCTGGTCGCCGAGATGACGCCGACCGACCACGCCGGCATCATGCGGTTCACCTTCGGGCCGGGACCGTCGACCGGAAGTCTCGTCTTCGCCAAGGGCACCTTCACCCTCGGTACCGACAGCACGTTCACCGGCTGGGTCGACAACGGAAGCGGCCTCTCGGCCGGACGTAGCCGGATGTTCGTGTCCGGTGAGTTCGACCGCGCGCCGGCAGCCGTCACGGCGACGTCCGCGACCTTCGACGTCTCGGCGAACCGTCAGGTGACGATGCGGATCGCGACCTCGTTCCTCTCCGTCGAGCAGGCCCGTCGCAACCTCGACCTGGAGGTGACCGGCCGGACCTTCGACGCGATCCGCGACGCCGCCACCGCCGCCTGGAAGGACCGCCTCGGCCGGGTCGAGCTGCGGGGCGCGACCGAGACGCAGCTCGTCACCATGTACTCGAACCTGTACCGGCTGAACCTCTACCCGAACTCGCAGTCGGAGAACACCGGCACCGCCGCCGCCCCCCACTGGCAGTACGCCAGCCCGGTGTCCGCGCCGACCGGCACGTCGACCGCCACCCGGACCGGCGCGAAGATCGTCGACGGGCAGATCTACGTCAACAACGGGTTCTGGGACACCTACCGCACGGTGTGGCCCGCGTACTCGCTGCTCTACCCGGACGTCGCCGCGAAGATCTCGGACGGGTTCGTCCAGCACTACCGCGACGGCGGCTGGATCGCCCGCTGGTCGTCGCCCGGCTACGCCGACCTGATGACCGGCACCAGCGCGAACGTGGCCTTGGCGCAGGCGTACCTCACCGGGGTCAAGCTGCCCGACCCGCTCGCGGCGTACGACGCGGCCGTCAAGGACGCGACCGTCGCGTCCGGACGCGGCGCGGTCGGCCGCAAGGGCATCGAGACGTCGCTGTTCCTCGGCTACACGCCGACCAGCACCGGCGAGTCGGTGTCGTGGGCGCTCGAGGGGTACATCAACGACTACGGCATCGGCAACATGGCCGCCGCGCTCGCCAAGGACCCGGCGACGCCGAAGTCGCGGCGCGAACAGCTCACCGAGGAGTCGCGGTACTTCCTGGAGCGGGCCCGCAACTACGTCCACCTCTTCGACGCCAAGACGAAGCTCTTCCAGGGCCGCGACGCGGCCGGCACGTTCCTCGCCGGTGACCCGCTGGACTGGGGTGGCGTCTACACCGAGACCAACGGCTGGAACTTCGCGTTCACCGCACAGCAGGACCCCCAGGGCCTGATCAACCTGTACGGCGGGCAGAAGGCGCTGCGGGACAAGCTCGACACCTTCTTCGCGACGCCCGAGAACGCCGACCACCCCGGCGGCTACGGCGGCGTCATCCACGAGATGATCGAGGCCCGCGCGGTGCGGATGGGACAGCTCGGCATGAGCAACCAGCCGTCGCACCACATCCCGTACCTGTACGACGTCGCCGGCGCTCCGGCGAAGACCCAGGCGGCCGTGCGCGAGATCCTGCGGCGTCTCTACGTGGGCAGCGAGATCGGTCAGGGCTACCTGGGCGACGAGGACAACGGCGAGATGTCGGCCTGGTACGTCCTCAGCTCGCTGGGCATCTACCCGTTGCAGGCCGGGTCGACCCACTGGGCGATCGGCTCGCCGCAGTTCACCCGGATGACCGTCCACCGACCGACCGGCGACATCGTGGTCAACGCCGCGAACAACAACAACCGCAACGTGTACGTGCAGAGCGTGAAGGTCAACGGCAAGAAGCAGCGCGACGTCTCCGTCGAGGTGTCCGCGCTCGCCAGGGGCGGAACCATCGACTTCCAGATGGGACCGAACCCGTCGTCGTGGGGCACCGGTCGCGACGCCACACCCCCGTCGCTGACCAGGGGCGACGCCGTACCGCAGCCGTTGCAGGACGTCACCGGGCCGGGCCTCGGCACCGCCACCGTCAGCGGCGGTCCGGACGCGTCGACGCTGTTCGACGACTCGTCCACCACCCAGCTGACGACGTCGTCGGGCACGCCGCAGATCGGCTGGACGAGCCGTGGCGGACGGCAGAAGCCGACCTACTACACCATCACCTCCGGCGCGACCGCGGGCGACCCGGCGGACTGGCGGTTGCAGGGCTCCACCGACGGCCTGACCTGGAGCACGCTGGACGCGCGGGCGGGCGAGGTGTTCCGCTGGCGCAACCAGACCCGGCCGTTCCGGATCGACAAGCCCGGACGGTACTCCCAGTTCCGCCTCGTCGTGACGAAGACGGTCGGCGCGGCCCAGCCGACCCTCGCCGAGATCGAGCTGCTCGCCGGGGGCGACCTCGACCTGGGCGGCGGTGACATCACGGTGACCGCCACCGATGGCGTGCACGCCCGCTCCGGCGCGCCCGCCACGATGGCCCTGGCCACGGTCACCGGTGGCGTCGCCGACGACTACCGGGCCACGATCGACTGGGGTGACGGGTCACCGGCCACCGAGGGCACCCTGACGCTGAGTTCCCGGGAGGTCTACCGCGTCAGCGGCGAGCACACCTACGCCACGCCGGGCTACCACCAGGCGAGCGTCACGGTGACCGACGGCGTCGGTCAGGGCTCGGTGACGGTCGGCGTCGACGTCACGTACGCGGCGAACTCCGGCCTCACCGCGGCGTTCGACAGCGTGTGTGTCGGCGACGAGGGCACCCTCGCGGCGGACTGCGACGCGAAGTCGTGGGCGTACTCGCGGGCGGCCCTCGCGGCGGCCGGCGTGACCCAGGGGCAGCGGCACCAGGTGCCGGGCACCGCGCTGGGCTTCACCCTGCCGCAGGTCCCGGCCGGGCAGCCGGACAACGCCACCGGCAACGGCGCGACGATCGCGCTGCGCCTGCCGGCCGACGCCCGGAGCATCTCGTTCATCGGCGCCGGTACGCAGGGCAACCAGGCAACGACCGGCACGGCGACGTTCAGCGACGGCAGCACCGCGAGCATTCCGATCCAGTTCAGTGACTGGACGCTGGGCGGCAACGCCAACGGGACGCCGTCCTACGGCAACATCGTCGTCGCGAAGTCCGCGTACCGGCTCAGTGGCACGAGCCGCGACGGCGCCCAGCCGTTCCTGTTCGCCACCACGCCGTACCAGATCCCGGCGGGTAGGACGCTGGTCTCGGTGACCCTGCCGACGCAGACCGGCGACCCGCGCTCGGCGGGCCGGATCCACGTGTTCGCCGTCGCCGACGACGGCACGCCGGCCGCCGCGCTGGTGACCGCCGCCCCGGGCGACCAGAGCGTCGACGCCGGGCAGGTCCTCACGGCGAACCTCGGATCGGTGACCGGCGGTCTTCCCGACCCGACCGGCTACCACGCCCGCGTCCAGTGGGGTGACGGCACGGTTCCGGACGACGCCACGATCGGTGCGGACGGCGCGCTGAGCGGCCGGCACACCTACGCCCGTGCGGGCGCCTACACGGTGCGCGTCACCGCGTGGGACACGGTGTCCAGCAGCACCGCGAGCTTCACCGTGACCGTCCGGCGGGCCGGGGCGGCCACCACCCTCGCGGTGTCCGGCACACAGTCGGTCGCCGCTGGGGACGCGGTCACGGTCGTCGGCAGCGGGTTCGCCGCCGGCGAGCGGGTGACGGTGGGCCTCGCGGCCGGCACGACCCGCGAGGTGACGGTCTCGGCGTCCGCGACGGGCACGGTCCGCGCGACCGTCGCGACCTCCGGGGACACGCCACCGGGGCGGTACGCCGTACGCGCCACCGGCGCGTCCTCCGGTACGCCGGCGACGGCAACCGTGCAGGTGACCGTGGGCTCGACGGACCCGGCCTACCAGCCGCGCCTGTCGTTGCCCACGCCGTCCGCGCCGCGCGGCACGTCGATCACGGTCGACGGCTCCGGCTTCGCGCCGAACGAGGAGATCACGGTCAGCCTCGGCGACGGCCGTCGGGTCGGCACGGTACGCGCGAACGGTGACGGCATCGTCGCCGGCGGGACCGTCGGCGTCCCGGATGCGACGGAGCCCGGGGTCACCAGCGTGACGCTGTCCGGGTCCCGCTCGAAGGCGACGGTGTCCCGACCGTTCACGGTCACCGTCACGAAGTAAGCCGGAAGCACATCAGTCGGGCGGGCCGTTCCTCACGGCCCGCCCGACCTGCGTTCCAGGCCCGCCGGGCGTGTATTCCAGGCCCGCCGGGCCCTGTGTTCCAGGCTCGCCGGGCGTGCGTTCCAGGCCTGCCCGGCACCCGTCCGGGCCGCCCGATCTCAGCTCTGAGCCGCCCGATCTCGGCTCCGAGACGCGGGTCGCGCGACTGCCCGCCGACCTCGCTGCCCCGGATCTGGGGCAGCTCGACAGGAGCCGTGGTAGACCCTCGTCACCCGTTCGCCGGTGCCGGCGCCGCGTCCAGGCGGAACTGCCAGCTCGGGCCGTGGCCGGTGAGTCGGACGATCGCCAGCGGCGCGACGTCGAACTGCCGGTACGTGGCCAGCGGCAGATCCAGGGCGTGCACGAGCGCGACCCGGATCACCAGCGGGTGCGTGACGGCGGTGACCCGTCGGCCGACGTCGCGCTGCGCGTCCAGCCACCGACCGACGCGCTGGCGTACCGCGAGGATCGACTCACCGCCGTGCGGCGCGGCGTCCGGCGTGGACAGCCATTCGCGCAGCGCGTCCGGCCGCGTCGCGGCGATCTCCGCGAGGGACCGGCCCGACCAGTCGCCGTAGTCACAGTCGGCCAGGGCCGCCTCGACGGTGGGCGCGAGCCCGAGAACCTCGGCGGTCTCGACGGCCGCCGCCGCGGGGCTGGACAGGCATGCCACCGCGTCGCCTGCGCGACGGCCCGCAGCGGCGGGGGACAGGGCGAGGGCGGCACGCCGGCCGCCCTCGTCCAGGCTGTCGTTCCCGCCGAACCGGGCCTGCCGCAGGGCGGCGGTGTGACCGTGGGCGACCAGCCGCAGGCTGGTGGCGCTCACCCGGCCAGTCGTGCGTCGGCGACCGCGCGCTGGCGGTGCATCAGGGCGGCGAAGAGCAGGCCTATCCCGGTCCACAGCACCATCTGGGTGCCGAGCGAGGCGAGGCGGAAGCTCCACAGCAGCGTCGCGGGGAAGTCGCCGGGGACCTCCTGGAACGACGGCAGCGCCACATAGGACACGACGGTGACCAGCAGGAAACCGCCGACCGCCGCGCTGGCCCGCAGCCACACGGGCGCGCGCTCACCCACCGACCGGTAGCCGAGCGAACCGGACCAGACCGCGACCAGGCCGAGTACCACCATCAGCAGGTAGGTGACCGTGCGCTGGTTGATGGTGGACGGGTCGCCGACGGCCGGCGGATTCGGCGGGTACTTGAGGAACGGCACGATCACCGTGCCGAGCAGCGCACCGCCGGCCAGCAACAGCCCGGACCGCCCGTCGTCGGCGGTCCGCCGACGACGGGCCAGCAGGACGTACGCGCTGGCCAACAGGCCGCCCATGGCGGCGCCGAACAGGCCGGTGGCCAGGAACAGGCCGCCGCGTTGGCCGTTGCGGCCGATCAGGGCCTCCTCGCCGTGCTGGTGCCCGTCGGCGGCCTCCTCGGCGTGCTGGTGCCCGTCGGCGGCGGCCTCCGCGTGCGTGGCCGCCTCCTCGATGGCGATGGCCGCCTCGACGTGTGGTTCGCCGACGACGTAGGCGAACGTCCCGGCGATCAGGCCGGCCACCAGGCCGGCGAGCAGCCCGCGCAGCAGG
Source organism: Micromonospora sp. NPDC049662 (assembly GCF_040675055.1). Lineage (NCBI taxonomy): Bacteria > Bacillati > Actinomycetota > Actinomycetes > Micromonosporales > Micromonosporaceae > Micromonospora > Micromonospora sp. NPDC049662. The sequence goes on along the minus strand of NZ_JBFAOC010000001.1, from coordinate 45,778 downwards.
ACCGTGACGAACGTGGGTGCGGTGCCGGTGTCGCTCAGTGGCACGGGACACCGAGCAGGTGCCGGCCGTCGTGCATCAGCTCGTGCAGGTACATCCCGCTGCGCGAGACCGCCCCCTGATCGAAGGCGACGAGGTAGGCCAGCAGGGCGAGCACGGCGACGGTGGCCAGGACCGTCCACAGGAGACGGGTCGGGACAGCGGGGTGCGACAGCGGCTGGCTGGACGTGGAGCTGGACATGCGTGAACGAACCTCCTCGGGGATGACGCGTCCCCATCGCAAGGCTGCGGACGACCGAGCGTCCTGGCTCGCGCCCCCCGGGCTGGGGGCCGCTCACAGTGGCGCGACCGCGCCGGATTCTCACCGGCTTCCCTCGCGTCGCCGCAGATAGTGGGTCGACCGTATCGGTGCCGGTTCGCCTCGGTCAAGCCGATGGCGACGGTCGGGGCGGCACCGCCTCGTCGGCCGGCTCCGAGCCGATCGACGAGGGTCGTCATCGGCGACCGCGACACGCCGAACCCGACATGTGGGGTGTGACAAACGTGCTCGCCCCTATATATGGTGTCGACCGCAGCTGGTTCGTCCACTCCTGGTGAGTGGTCGAGGCAAGAGGGAACCCGGTGCAAGTCCGGGACTGTCCCGCAGCGGTGAGTGGGAACGACCGCCGTCATCAGCACTGGGCCAACGGCCTGGGAAGCGACGGCCAGTAGGTGACCGGGCAGGCCCGGTCGCGCCCGCGAGTCCGAAGACCTGCCAGCGCGCCGCGTACCCGACCCTCGGGTGCGCGGCGGTCCGAGGCCGCGCGGAACGGCTGACGCCACCTCGCCCACGCCCGCGCTGGCCTGGCGTCGACGGCGTCCGTCTCCCCGCGTCCGAGGGCCCTTGAGGTCTCGAACTCCCGAGGAGTGAGTGGTGACAGTCACCCAGGTGGTCCCGGTCAGCGGCGAGGCCGCGCGGCGGACCCCGATGCAGGTGCGCAAGCGCGACGGCGGCACCGAGGCCGTGGACGTGAACAAGATCGTCCGGGCGGTCGAGCGGTGGGCCGACGACCTGACCGAGGTCGACCCGATGCGGGTGGCCACCCGCACGATCAGCGGCCTCTACGACGGCGCGACCACCGCCGAGCTGGACCGGCTGTCCATCCAGACGGCGGCCGAGATGATCGGTACGGAGCCGCAGTACTCGCGCCTGGCCGCGCGGCTGTTGGCCGGCTACGTCGACAAGGAGGTGCGGCGCCAGGGCATCACCTCGTTCAGTGCGGCGATCCGGGCCGGCCACGCCGAGGGTCTGATCGGTGACGAGACCGCCGCGTTCGTCGCCGCGCACGCGGAGACGTTCGACGACGCCGTCGACCCTGACGGCGACCGCCGCTTCGAGTACTTCGGCCTGCGCACCGTCTACGACCGGTACCTGCTGCGTCACCCCACCACCCGGCTGGTGCTGGAGACGCCGCAGTACTGGCTGCTGCGGGTGGCCTGCGGCCTGTCCCGTACGCCGGACGAGGCGGTCGACTTCTACCGGCTGATGTCCAGCCTCGCCTATCTGCCCAGCTCGCCGACTCTGTTCAACTCCGGCACCCGACACACCCAGATGTCCTCGTGCTATCTCGTGGACTCGCCGCGCGACGAGTTGGACTCGATCTACGCGCGCTACGCCCAGGTCGCGAACCTGTCCAAGTTCGCCGGTGGCATCGGCATCGCGTTCTCCCGGGTCCGGTCCCGTGGCGCGCTGATCCGGGGCACGAACGGGCAGTCCAACGGCATCGTGCCGTGGCTGCGCACACTGGACGCGAGCGTCGCGGCGGTCAACCAGGGCGGGCGGCGCAAGGGCGCGGCCTGCGTCTACCTGGAGCCGTGGCACCCGGACATCGAGGAGTTCCTCCAGCTCCGGGACAACACGGGCGAGGACGCCCGGCGTACGCACAACCTCAACCTGGCCAACTGGGTCCCGGACGAGTTCATGCGCCGGGTCGAGGCCGACGAGATGTGGTCGCTGTTCGACCCCGACGAGGTGCCCGAACTGCCCGATCTGTGGGGCGAGCGGTTCGACGCCGCGTACCGGGCCGCCGAGGCGCAGGGCCGCTACGTGCGGCAGCTGCCGGCCCGCGAACTGTACGGGAAGATGATGCGGACCCTGGCCCAGACCGGCAACGGCTGGATGACCTTCAAGGACGCGGCCAACCGGCTGTGCAACCAGACGGCCGAGCCGGGCAACGTGGTGCACCTCTCCAACCTCTGCACCGAGATCATCGAGGTGTCCAGCGACGACGAGACCGCAGTCTGCAACCTCGGCTCGGTGAACGTCGCCGCCCACCTGACCGATGAGGGCATCGACTGGGAACGGCTGCGCGCCACGGTGCGTACGGCGGTGACGTTCCTCGACCGGGTCATCGACATCAACTACTACCCGACCCCGCAGGCGGCGGCGAGCAACCCCCGTTGGCGGCCGGTCGGGCTCGGGCTGATGGGGCTGCAGGACGTGTTCTTCGCGCTGCGGCTGCCGTTTGACGCACCGGCCGCGCGGGAGCTGTCCACCCGGATCAGCGAGGAGCTGTACCTGACCGCGCTGGAGACCTCCGCCGACCTGGCCCGCGACTTCGGCGCCCACCCGGCGTTCGCGCAGACCCGGGCCGCGCGGGGGCGCCTGCAACCGGACCTGTGGGGTGTCGAGGGTACGCAGGCCGCACGCTGGACCGCGCTGCGTCAGCGGGTGCGGGAGTACGGGCTGCGCAACTCGCTGCTGGTGGCGGTCGCGCCCACCGCGACGATCGCGTCGATCGCCGGCTGCTACGAGTGCGTCGAGCCGCAGGTGTCCAACCTGTTCAAGCGCGAGACGCTGTCGGGGGAGTTCCTCCAGGTCAACACGGCTCTCGTACGCGAGTTGAAGGCCCGTGGTCTGTGGACCGAGCAGATCCGGTCGGCGATCAAGCGGGCCGAGGGGTCGGTGCAGTCCGTCATGGAGCTGCCGGCCGACGTGCGGGAGCTGTTCCGCACCGCGTGGGAGCTGCCGCAGCGGGCGCTGATCGACCTGGCCGCCGCCCGCGCGCCGTTCATCGACCAGTCCCAGTCGCTGAACCTGTTCCTGGCCTCGCCCACCATCGGCAAGCTCTCCTCGATGTACCTGTACGCCTGGAAGACCGGTCTGAAGACCACCTACTACCTGCGGTCCCGGCCGGCCACCCGGATCCAGCAGGCCACCGTCAGCGCGGTGCCGCCCGTCCTCCCCGTCGCGGTCGACGCCGAGGCGCTGGCCTGCTCGCTGGAGAACCCCGAGTCGTGCGAGGCGTGCCAGTGACCGTCGCCGACACCACCACGGACAGCACCACCGACGCGAGGACCACGCACATGCTGCTCAACCCCGGGATGGACCTGACTCTCCGTCCGATGCGCTACCCGCACTTCTTTGACCGGTTCCGGGACGCCATCCGCAACACGTGGACGGTCGAGGAGGTCGACCTGCACGCCGACCTCGCCGACCTGGACCGTCTGTCGCCGGCCGAGCGGCACCTGGTCAGCCGCCTCGTCGCGTTCTTCGCCACCGGCGACACGATCGTCGCCAACAACCTCGTGCTCAACCTGTACCAGCACGTCAACAGCCCCGAAGGTCGGCTCTACCTGTCGCGGCAGCTGTTCGAGGAGGCCGTGCACGTCCAGTTCTACCTGAACCTGCTCGACACGTACGTGCCCGACGAGACCGAGCGGTTCGCAGCCTTCGCCGCCATCGAGAACATCCCGTCGATCCGTCGCAAGGCCGAGTTCTGCTTCCGCTGGATCGACTCCCTGCACGACCTGCGGGAGCTGCGTACCCGCGAGGACCGGCGGACCTTCCTGCTCAACCTGATCTGTTTCGCCGCGTGCATCGAGGGGTTGTTCTTCTACGGCGCGTTCGCGTACGTCTACTTCCTGCGCTCCCGTGGCCTGCTGCACGGGCTGGCGTCGGGGACCAACTGGGTGTTCCGCGACGAGTCCATGCACATGGCGTTCGCGTTCGACGTCGTCGAGACCGTACGCGCCGAGGAGCCCGATCTGTTCGACGACGACCTGGCCGACCAGGTCCGCCGGATGCTCACCGAGGCGGTCGAGTGCGAGGTCCAGTTCGCCGAGGACCTGGTGGGCCAGGGGGTGCCCGGCCTCACCCTGGCGGACATGCGCCAGTACCTGCAGCACGTCGCCGACCGCCGGCTCGCCCAGCTCGGGATCGCGCCGCACTACGGGTCGGCCAACCCGTTCGCCTTCATGGAGTTGCAGGACGTGCAGGAGCTGTCCAACTTCTTCGAGCGGCGGGTGTCGGCGTACCAGGTCGGGGTGACCGGCACGGTCGCCTTCGACGACGACTTCTAGAACCCCCACCCCACCCCCGGCCCCGCCCCGTCGATCATGAAGTTGTTGCTCCCCTATCGGCGTATCGGGGGCATTGACTTCATGATCGACGTCGGCGGCGGACGGGTGTGGGGATGGGGTGGGGGTGTTTTTGGGGGTGGGAACCCGGGGGAGTTAGGCGGGGGTGCAGGTGGGGGTGGTGGTCGGAGGGCTGGTTGAGGTGGTGGAGCTGAGGTAGCCGGCGGTGGTCGAGGTTCCGGGCGCGAGCTGGCCGTTGTAGGCGGCGTTCGCGACGGTCACCTGGCTACCCGACTGGGTGAGGGTGCCGTTCCAGACCTGGGAGACCGTCTGCCCGCTGGCGAGCGTCCAGGTGACCCGCCAGCCGTTGAGCGCCGACGATCCGGAGTTGGTGACTGTCAGCCGTCCCTCGAACCCGCCCTGCCAGGTGTTCACCACGGCGTTGGTGACCGCGCAGGACGTCCCGGCCGGGCTCGTCGGCGTGGGAGTGGTCGTGGGCGTCGGGATGGGCGTCGGCGTCGGGTCCGCGGTCGGACTCGGCGTCGGGGTGGGCGTCGGAGTGGGCGTGGTGCCGTTGGCCTGGAACTGCCACCAGTTGAGGTTGAACAGGGTGCCGCTGCCGCCCGTGAACCGCAGGTACAGGTCCTGGGTGCCGGTGGCGCCGGAGACCGGGCAGGAGACGGTCTGCCACGTCTGCCACGCACCGGTGCCGGGTACCGCGCAGCTGCCCACCCGGGTGCCGGTGGGGCTACCGAGGCGCAGTTCGATGGTGCCGCCCGACGTCGCCGAGGCGACCCGCGCGGAGAAGGACGTCGCGCCCGTACCGAAGCCGACGCCCTTGACCTTGATGTAGTCCCCGTTCTCGATCCACCCGACGTTCATCCCGCCCTCGCTGGCCGGCTCGGTCTCGATGCCGGAGCCCCAGGCGATGGTCTCGGCCTCCTGCCGCACGTACGGGTTCAGCGTGCCGATCTGCGGCGCGCCCGTCGTGGTCATGTTGATCGTCGGGATGGTGCCGTTGGTGTTGTACGTGAACTTCTCCACGGCCACCGAACGGGTGTAACCGCCACCGCCCGGCAGCGCCCCGTTGTGGTAGAAGAAGTACGAGCCGCCGTTGAAGTCGATGACTCCCGGGTGGTTGGTGAAGCTCGCGCCCTGGCGGGGCATGACCGTGCCGCGATAGGTCCATGGGCCGGTCGGGCCGGTGGCGGTCGAATATCCGATGAACTCGGAGCAGCACTCCGCCGCGAACACGTTGTAGTAGGTGCCGTTGCGCTTGTAGACCCAGGGGCCCTCCTCGTAGAGGGTGGGCCGGCTCGCGTTGCCGCTGCGGGCGCCGAACCCGGCGGTGGTGAGCGGGATCTTGGTGGCGCTGCCGCTGTAGGAGATCATGTCGGCGTTCAGCCGGACGTACCACAGGTTCGGGTTGCCCCAGTACAGGTACGCCTGACCGTCGTCGTCGATGAAGACCGTGGGGTCGATCTCGCCGTTGCCCACCAGGGGGCGGCCGATGGCGTCCCGGAACGGCCCGGTGGGGCTGTCGGCGACCGCGACGCCGATGGCCATCGAGTTGGTCGCTCGGGCGGTGACCGGCACGTACCAGTAGAACTTGCCGTTGCGGGCGACGACCTGGCCGGCCCACGCGTTGGCGCTCGCCCAGCTGAAGGTGGCGAGGCTCAGTGGCGAGCCGTGGTCGGTCCAGTTGACCATGTCGGCGGACGACCACACCCGCCAGTCCTTCATCGTGAAGTACGAGGAGCCGTCCTCGTCGTGGCCGGTGTAGAGGTAGACGCGTCCGTTGTGGACCAGGGGCGCCGGGTCGGCGGTGTAGATGTGCTGGACGATGGGGTTGTCCGCGCGGGCGGCCGTGGCCGGCATCAGCGTCGAGACGAGCAGCAGGCTCGTGAGCCAGGCGAGACCGCGCCGGAGCCGGGTCGTGGTCCGTGGTGGCGGTGTGGGGTGCATCGGTACCTCCAGGGTGGGTCACGACGGGCGGGCGGCCCGCCGCGTGCGCTGGCGGCGTGTCGCGGGTGTCGTCGCGGGTCGCTCGGGTGGGGCGGCGGCGGTGCCGCGAGCACGGCAGGAGGGGATCGGGTGTCCACCCTGGCTCCCGCGTGCGGCGGCCCGCCGTACGTCGACGGCGGTGGTCAACGTCCCTGAGGGGAGGCCCGGTCACCCACCAGCGGGCGTTGGTCATGCACTACTCCATCGACCTCGGTGGATCGAGTGGAGCGGTGAAGCGTGCCCTTCGCCTCTGCGGCCCGAGGGTAGTCTGTTATCGCTAACATTCTCAAGCGATGGATGGACCTGGATTTCGCTCCGGCCTCACGGACGGGGCGGCGTGGGGGCCGCACCAGGGGTCGGTGGAGCGGTCAGCGCTGCAACCGGGTGGGGCTCCCCGGTCCGCTGCGGCGTACGAGCCACGCCTCCGTGATGTGCGTGAACATCGCCTGCGCGGCGCCGTCCGGGTCGTGGGCGGCGATGCGCTCGTAGATGCGCCGGTGCCCCTGGTTCGACGCCACGCACATGGCCCGCTCAGGCTGACCCATGTACCGGGCGGTGTTGACGACCTGACTCTCCAGGGACCGGACGACACCCCGGGCGATGCGGTTTCCGGACGCCTGCATGACCGTGTCGTGGAAGGCGCGGTCGTGCTCCTGGTAGGTGACGTGGTCGTCGACCAGCTCGTCCATGCGGTCCACCAGGGCGCGTAGCCGGTCGATCGCCGCCTCGTCGGCGAGGCGGGCCGCCACGTTGGCCATGTCGGACTCCAGCACCCGGCGGGTGACCACCAGGTCGTCCAGGATCGCCAGGGTGTCGTCCTCGGCGATGGTCGCCGCGAGGACGAGTTCGTCGAGCATGTCCCACGACGAGGGTGGGGTGACGAGCGTTCCGCTGCCCTGGCGGACCTGCACGAGCCCCTTCTCCTGCAGGATCTTCACCGCTTCCCGGATGACGGTGCGGCTCACCGAGAAGGTCTCGCAGAGCACCGGCTCGGGGGGCAGTGGCGTGCCCGAGGGGTGTGCTCCCTGGACGATGCGGGTCACCAACTCGGCCGTGATCGCCTGGGCCAGATTCGTCGGGCGACGCGTCCAGTTCGGTGTCGCCGTGCCGTTGACGGCCGACTGGTTCGATGTCGTCACGTTCACCTCCGCGTGGCCGCGGGAGCGGGCCCACAAGTCCGCCCCAGTGTACGGGCAACCGTTGACGTCAGACGTCATACGAGTTACGTTCTCGTCAATCTTGCATCGACGGCCGGCGTCTCGGCCACTCCCCATATGAAGGTGAGCAACGATGAAGCAACGAGCAGTGTGGTCCGCGGTCCTCGTTGCAGGGCTGGCCCTGACAGGCTGTGGAAGCGCGACAGGTTCGGGTTCATCGTCCGAAGGCTCGGACAAGAAGCTGGTCGTCTGGGACTGGAAGTCCGGCGAGGCCAGCTCCGCCCAGTACGTGGAGAAGGCCAAGGCCGACTTCGCCAAGAAGCACAAGGACGTCAAGGTCGAGTTCGTCGCCCAGCCGTTCGAGGAGTACTACACGCTGTTGGGCGCGGCCCTCCAGTCGGGCAAGGGGCCGGACGTCATCCTGTTCAACGGTGGCGGCCAGATCCGCGACCGGGTGGCCTCGCTCCAGCCGCTCGACGAGTACGTCGGCGAGGACCGGCAGCGGCTGGCCGGCTGGGAGGCGTTCGCGAAGGACGGCAAGACGTACGCCTCTCCGGTGACGCTGCAGGGCCACCCGATCTACTACAACAAGACGCTCTACGAGAAGGCCGGTCTCGACCCGGCGAAGCCCGCCACGACCTGGCAGGAGTTCGTCGCCAACTGCGGTGTCATCACCAAGCAGACCGGCGCCAAGTGCTTCTCCGTCGGCAACAAGGAGGGCTACGGCATCCAGTTCTTCCTGTCGGCCATGGCATCGGGCGTGCTGACCCCGCAGGAATACGACAACTGGATCGCCGGCAAGCGCGACTGGAAGTCGCCGAACGTCAAGCGGCTCTTCGAGCTGTGGAAGGAGACCGGCACCGCCAAGCTGAACAACGACGGCGCGAACTCCACCGCCCTGTTCAACGACGCGTTCGCCGTGTTCCAGTCCGGCAAGGCCGCCCACATGATCGGCCTCATGTCCGACATCGGGCACTGGAAGGACTTCAACGAGTTCATCACGCCGGAGAAGCTGGGCGTGATGATGGCCCCGACGGTGACCAGCGGCGTGACCCCCAGCCTGCCGTACGACGGCGGCATCGGGTACGCGGTCGCCAAGTGGACCAAGGACCCGAAGGTGGCCGCCGACCTGGTGCGCTCGCTGAGCTCCACCGAGGCGCTGAAGGCGTTCTACGCCAACGCCGGCGCGATCACCGCGGACACGACGATCGACGTGTCGGCGAGTGGGCCGGCCGTCACCACGATCGTCTCCGCGCTCAAGACCGGCAAGCCGGCGGTGCACGTGGCGCTCTCCTCGAAGTCGCTCGACCTGATGGGCCGCCTCTCGCAGCAGTTGCTCAGCGGCTCGATCAGCGTGGACGAGGTCGTGAAGCAGATGGCCGCCTCGGACACGGCGGGCTGATCTCGTGACGATCGGCAAGTCGCTCCCGTCGGTCCGCTCGGCTTCGGCCGGGCGGGCCGGCGGGGTCCCGCCCTCCGCACCGCCGCCTCGCGACCGCGCCGTCTCGCGGCGCGCCGCCGGCGGCCGACGCGCCGAGCAACTGGCGCCCTTCGTGCTGGTCGCCCCGGCCGTCCTGATCCTCGTGCTGCTGCGGCTGTACCCGCTCGCGCTCGGTGTCAACTTCTCCTTCACCGGCGACGGCGACCGCGACGGGGCGATGGTCGGCTTCGACAACTACGTCCACCTGCTCCAGGATCCGCTGTTCCAGCAGGCGCTGCGCAACGTGGGACTGCTGGTCCTGCTCCTGCCGGTGGCGGTGGCCATTCCGGGTCTACTCGCCACGTTCATCTACCTGCGCGTGCCGGGGCACCGGTTCTACCGCAGCGTCTACTTCTTCCCGGCCGTGCTGTCCCCGGTCATCGTCGGCGCGATCTTCAATCTGCTGCTCTCGTTTGACGGTCCTGTCAACGTTGTCCTGTCCACGGTGGGCATCGGGCCGGTGGACTGGCTCGGTGATCCGGACGTCGCCATGTTCGCGGTCGTCGGTGTGCACGTGTGGGCGACCTTCGGAATGGCCCTGGTCGTCTTCCTCGCGGGCTTCGCGACCCTGGACGCGGCCCTGCTGGACGCCGCGAGGGTGGACGGCGCGTCCCTGGCCCAGGTGATCTGGCACGTGATCATCCCCAGCCTGACCCGCACCATCCAGTTCGTCTTCGTGACCACGATGATCGGGATGCTGACGTCCATGTTCGGCCTGCTCTACGTCATGACCAGTGGCGGTCCGGAGGGCTCGACCTACCTGCCGGAGTACTACATCTGGATCCAACAGGGGCGGATGAACCGACCGGCCCTCGCGTCGGCCGCGTCCACCGTTCTGTTCGTCATCATGCTCGTCGTCGGGCTGCTACAGCTCAAGCTGCTCCGACGCGCGGGGAGGGAGGACTGATGTCCCGCGTCCGACTGGGCAGATGGTTGCTCGTGATCCCGATGGGGCTCCTCGCGGTCGCGACGATCTACCCCCTCCTGTTCACGGCGAACGTCGCCATGAAGACCCGCCGGGAGTACATCCTCGACCGCTTCGGGCTGGCGGACTCCCTGCACTTCGAGAACATCACCAAGGCGTGGACCAGCGTCGGCATGGGCCGGTACACCGCCAACTCGATCCTCGTGGTGGGTTGCGCGGTGTTCCTGCTGCTGCTGTTCGGGTCGATGGCCGGCTTCGCGCTGAGCCAACTGCGCTTCCGGGGCTCGACGGCGCTGTTCATCGGCTGCCTCGCGGCGCTCTTCATCCCCTTCCAGGTGATCATGGTGCCGCTGGCCCGGGTGATGGCCGACAGCGGTCTGGTCGACACGTACCCGGGGCTGATCCTGGCGTACGTCGCGCAGTTCCTGCCCTTCACGGTCTTCCTGATGACCAGCTACTACCGCACCATCCCGGCGGAGATCGTCGACGCGGCCCGGATCGACGGCAACACCGTGTACGGCGTCTACCGGCGGATCATGCTGCCGCTGGGCGCTCCGGCGCTGCTGTCCGTGGGCATCCTCAACACGCTGTTCTGCTGGAACGACGTGCTCATCTCGCTGCTGCTGATGCCGTCGGCCGACCACCGGACCCTCATGGTCGGGGTGACCTCGCTGCGGGGGCAGTACTCCGAGGACATTCCCACCTTCGCCTCCGGGGTGCTCATCGCCGCGATCCCGGTCCTGGCGGTCTACCTGTTCCTTCAGCGCCAGATCGCCGACGGCGTCGCCGCTGGTTCCACGAAAGGCTGACATGCGCATCACCGGGTATCGAACCCTGACGACGGTCCAGGAGTGGGGCCGACCCGTCGGCGACGCCAACGGCGTGTTCCCCGACGGCGTGACGACACTGCCGATCACCATCGTCGAGACCGACGAGGGGATCGACGGCATCGGCCTCGGGCCGCACGTGGAGATCGACAAGATCTTCCCGGCCATCGAAGGGGAAGATCCCCGCGCGGTGTCCACCCTGTACGACCGGATGCTGCGGCAGACGTTCAAGGCCGGGCACGCCGGCCTGGTGTTCGGGACGATCGGCGCGCTGGACACCGCCCTGTGGGATATCAAGGCGAAGATCGCCGGCGAGCCGCTCTGGCGCCTGCTCGGCGGGCGGGACCGGCGCGTTCCCGCGTACGCCTCCGGTCTCGACATCGGGCTGACCGACGACGAACTGGTCGCGGAGTACGAGGTCTATGCCGGGTACGGCCTGCGGGCCGCCAAGCTCAAGGGCGGTCTCGACATCGAGCGGGACCGCCACCGGCTCGGCCTGGTCCGGGAGGTGCTGACCGAGGCCGGTCACGGCCGACGGCCGGGCCTGATGCTCGACGTCAACGAGGCGTGGTCGCGCAAGCAGGCCGTGCGCCACGTGGCCGAGTTGGAACGTACCCTCGATCTGATCTGGATCGAGGAGCCGGTCCGCCGCTGGGACGCCGAGGGCCTGGCCGCCGTGGGGCGGGGCGTACGGGCCTCGATCGCCACCGGTGAGAACCTCACCGGGCTGGAGCAGTACCGGCCGCTGATCGCGGCGGGCGCGGTCGACATCGTGCAGACGGCCGCGGTCTGGGGGGTCACCCACTTCCTGCGGGTGGCGGCGCTGGCGCACGCCAACGACCTACCGGTCAGCCCCATCGGCAACATCCCCGTCGGTCTCCTGCACGCCGCGACCTCGGTGCCCAACCACCTGGTCAGCGAGTTGCAGGATCTCCGACCACCGACGGGTATCGGCCTCGACCTGCACGTCGAGGACGGCGCGTTCGTCCTGGGTGAGACACCCGGCCTCGGGGTACGGGTGGACGAGGCGGCGATCGCGGCCGCCGGACACCGTCCGGGCACTCCGACCGCCGACAGCCCGAACGTCCGTCCGGAGCGAGCCGGCAAGCGGCTGCTCGCCGTGGCCGAGCACCCGGTCGCCGCCGTGCCGGCCGGGGTCGAGGCCCTGCTCGTCGACGCGGTCACGTCCCCGAACGACGTGGCGCCGCTGCGGCACTGAGCCGGCACGGACCGTATCCGCACTGGACCGCAATTGGTCGGATGATTACCGTGTCCGTGGCGCCGACACCGCGGACGCGGCTCCGGCCGCCCTGTCACCCGCACCGTACGTACCAACCACGTCGAGACGGAGCAGCAGTGAAGGCAGTTGTCTACAAGGGAGCACGGGACCTCGGGATCGAGGACCGCGCACCGGAACCGCCGGGCCCCGGCCAGGTACGGATCGCGGTGGCGTACACCGGGATCTGCGGTACGGACCTGCACATCTTCCACGGCGACATGGACGCCCGGGTCGGCGCGTCGGCGGTCCTGGGACACGAGATGTCGGGGCGCGTCGCCGCGGTCGGCGACGGCGTGACCGATCTGCGGGTCGGGCAGCCCGTCACCGTGATGCCCACGCGCGCCTGCGGGCAGTGCCCGGCGTGCCGTCGTGGCCACTCGCACATCTGTCACGCGATGGACTTCCTCGGCATCGACTCGCCCGGCGCGATGCAGTCGTCCTGGACGGTGCCGGCCGACCTGGTGCTGCCGCTCCCCGACGAACTGCCGTTGGACCGCGCGGCGCTCGTCGAGCCCGTCGCCGTGGCGGTGCACGACGTCGGCCGGGCACAGGTGGCGTCCGGCGAGCACGTGGTCGTCGTCGGCGGGGGCCCGGTGGGCGTCCTCATCGCCGCCGTCGCCCGTGAGCGGGGGGCCCAGGTCCTGCTCGTCGAACCGGACGGTTTCCGGCGCGGAGTCGCGTCGGGCATCGGCATCGAGGCCGTCGACCCGGGGCCGACCGACGTGGTGGCGCTGGTCAACGAACGGACCGGCGGCGCGGGCGCGGACGTCGCGTTCGAGGTGTCCGGTTCGGCCGCCGGCGTCGGCACGGCGGTGGACGTGCTGACCACCCGGGGCCGGCTGGTGATGGTGGCGATCCACCCGCAGCCACGTCCGGTGAACCTGCACCGCTTCTTCTGGCGGGAACTGGAGTTGCTGGGCGCGCGGCTGTACCGGCGCGAGGATGTCGTCGAGGCGATCCGGCTGGTGGCGGCGGGCGTCATCCCGGCCCAGGAGCTGATCTCCCGGGTGCTCCCGGTGGCCGGCGTCACGGACGCGTTCACGGCCCTGGAGTCCGGCGGAGGTGTCATGAAGGTGCTGCTCGACTGGCGGGAGGAGGAGCGATGAGCGTCCTGTTCGACCTGACCGGACGGACCGCCCTGGTAACCGGGGCCCGGCGGGGGATCGGCCTGGCGATGGCCGAGGCCCTGGCGTTGGCCGGCGCGGACATCATCGGGGTGTCGGCGCAGTTGGAGCCGGAGGGCAGTGAGGTCCAACGGCGCGTCGAGGCCGCCGGTCGCCGGTTCACCGCCATCCGGACCGACCTGGGCGACCGGGCCGCGGTGTACCGGCTGGCCGAGGAGGCCGAGGCGGTCGCGCCGGTGGACATCCTGGTGAACAACGGCGGCACGATCGCCCGGGCGCCGGCCGTGGAGCACCCCGACGAGATGTGGGACCGGGTAATGCAGGTCAACCTGTCCAGCCAGTTCGTGCTGACCCGGGAGATCGGCCGGCGGATGGTCGACCGGGGCCACGGCAAGGTCATCTTCACCGCCTCGCTGCTGAGCTTCCAGGGCGGCATCAACGTCGCGAGCTACACGGCGGCCAAGTCCGGCCTCGCCGGGCTGACCAAGGCGCTGTCCAACGAGTGGGCCGGACACGGCGTCAACGTCAACGCGATAGCGCCCGGGTACATCGCCACCGACAACACCCAGGCGCTGCGCGACGACCCGGTACGCAACGACGCCATCCTGGGTCGGATCCCGGCCGGCCGGTGGGGACGCGCCGACGACCTGGCCGGCGCCACCGTGTTCCTGGCCGCCAGCGCGTCGGACTACGTGCACGGCACCGTCCTGCCCGTCGACGGCGGATGGTTGGGCCGATGACCGGGCCCACGCCGACCGGGCGTCCCGGCATCATCGACGCGCACCACCACCTCTGGGTCCGCGCCCGGCACCCGCAACCGTGGATCGACCCGGACACGATGGCGGCCATCGACAACGACTTCACCCCGGCGGATCTCGCTCCGGCGGCGCGGGCCGCCGGGGTCACCGAGACCGTCGTCGTGCAGTCCATCGCCTCCGTGGCGGAGACGGAACACCTGTTGGGCATCGCGGCCGACGATCCCCTCATCGGCGGCGTCGTCGGCTGGGTCAACCTCGCCGCCGACGACATCGACGAGCGCCTCGACCGGCTGCGCGCCGCCCGCGGCGGGGAGCGGCTGGTCGCCATCCGCCACCTGGTCCAGTCCGAGCCCGACCCGGCGTACCTCGACCGGCGCGACGTCCGGCGGGGCATCGCGGCCGTCGGGGCCGCCGGTCTCGCCTACGACCTGCTGGTCCGCGACCATCAACTGCCGGCGGCCACGCGGCTCGTCCGGGACCTGCCCGAGGTGTCGTTCGTCCTGGACCACCTCGCCAAGCCGTCGCTCGGCAGGGGAGACCTGGGCGACTGGCCCGCCAACCTGCGGGCGCTCGCCGCCGAGCCGAATATCACCGCGAAGCTCTCCGGCCTGGTGACCGAGGTGGACGGCTCGTCCTGGTCCGCTGCCGACCTGCGCCCCGCCATCGACCACGCGCTCGACGCGTTCGGACCGCACCGGCTCATGTTCGGCTCCGACTGGCCGGTGTGCCTGCTCGCCAGCTCCTACACCCGGTGGGTCGGCGTCCTCGCCGATCTGCTGGAACCGCTCGCCGACGCGGAGCAGGCGTCGATCTGGCGGGAGACCGCCGCCCGCGCGTACGGGCTGGGGGAGCCGTGACGGGCCGGGAGCTGCCCCGGCGACCGGGGGTACGCCTCACCACGCTGGGCTTCGGCGCGGCGCAGGGCGGCAACCTGTACCGGGGGACGTCGGACGAGGAGTTCGCGGCGGCCGTCGACACCGCCTGGGACGCCGGCATCCGGTACTTCGACACCGCGCCGCACTACGGTCTCGGCCTGTCCGAGCGGCGGTTGGGGGCGGCGCTGCGGTCTCGGCCCCGCGACGAGTACGTGGTGTCGACGAAGGTCGGGCGGCTGCTCGTACCCTCGCCCGAGGGCGCGCGGGACCGCGACCCCGAGGGGTTCGACGTGCCGGCCGACCACCGGCGGGTCTGGGACTTCAGCCGCGACGGCGTCCTGCGGTCGTTGGAGGCCAGCCTGGACCGCACCGGCCTGGACCGCGTGGACGTCGTCTACCTGCACGACCCGGACGAGCACTGGGAGCAGGCGGCGACCGAGGCGGTACCGGCCCTGGTCGAGCTGCGTGACCAGGGGGTCGTCGGCGCGATCGGCGCCGGCATGAACCAGTCGGCGATGCTGGCCCGCTTCGTCCAGGAGACCGACATCGACGTGGTGATGTGCGCCGGCCGCTACACCCTGCTCGAACAGGGCGCGGCCGACGACCTGCTGCCGGCCGCGCAGGCCGCGGGGGTGGGCGTGGTGATCGCCGGGGTCTACAACTCCGGGCTGCTGGCCCGTGACCAGCCGCCGGCCGACGCGACCTACAACTACCAGCAGGCGCCGCCCGAGGTGATCGAACGGGCCCGCCGGATCGCGGCGGTCTGCCAGGAGCACGGCGTCACGCTGCCCCAGGCGGCGCTGGCGTTCGTCCGCCGGCACCCGGTGGTGGTCTCGACGGTGGTCGGCCTGCGGGACGAGGCCCAGGTGACCGAGACCCTGCGCCGCTTCGACGCGGACGTCCCGGAGCGGCTGTGGGTGGCGCTGCGCGACGCCGGACTGCTCCGCTGACGGCGCGGCGCTGAAAAGCCGGAGCGCCGGCCACCCGTCGTCAGGAGCGGGTGGCCGGCGCTTCGTTCGCGCCAGGTCCGGTGATCAGACCTGGGTGAACCGCCACTGCTGGTTGGCGGCGCTGTGACAGCCCCACTGCAGCAGGCGGGCCCCGTCAGCGGTCGAGGCGCCGTTGACGTCCAGGCAGAGCCCGCTCAGCGCGCTCTTGACCGTGTAGACCCCGGTGGTGCCGGTCGCCGTCACGGTGAACTTCTGTTGGTTGGAGTTGTTGCAGGTGGTGTGTTGCAGGAAGGCGCCCTGTGCGGTCGAGCCGCCGACGACGTCGAGGCACTTACCGCTGTGCACCGCCTTGAGGTAGACGGCGCCGCCGCCGGCGTCCACCGCCTGCCACTTCTGGTTGTTGCCCCCGGTGGCCGCCCACTGCACGACCTGGGCGCCGTCGGCGGTGGAGACCCCGCTGACGTCCATCAGCTTGCCGCTGTGCTGGGCCGTGAGGGTCCAGGTCTTCCCGGCCACGCCACCGGTACCCGGGTCGCTGCCGCCGGGCACCCCCACGCCGTTGCCGCCGAAGGTGAAGGCGTCGAGGTCGAACCAGTTGGACGAGCTGCCCTTGAACACCATGTAGAGGGTGTGCGTCCCGGACAGGGCCGCGACGCTCGTCGCCGCCGTGGACTGGTAGTTGTCCCAGCCGCCGGTGCTGGGCACCGACGTGGTGGCCAGCAGGGTGCCGGTCGGCGAGTCGGCCCGCAGCTCGATGCTTCCGCCGCCGCTGGGCGAGGACAGCCGGTAGCTGACGGTGCTGATGTTCGACAGGCTCATCGGGTTGAACGCTACCCAGTCGTTGTTGGAGATGTCACCGACGCGCTTACCGCTCTCCGCGGCGCTCTGGTCGACGACCCGGATGCCCGACTGGCTGCTGAAATACTCGGCCTGCTTGTGCTTCGGCTGCAGGATCGCCTGCGCGTAGCCGGTCAGCGGCGAGCCGCCACCCGAGCCGCCGTTGTCGGTGTAGCGGGCGTTGAGCACGTAGTACAGGTTCGCGCCCTCGGGGTGCCCACCGAGCAGGTCGGTGGAGATGGTCCCCGAACAGCCCGGGTACTCGGTGGTCTCGTGGGCGTGGTCGTCGTGGCCGAGGGCCGGGTTGACGAACACCTTGGTGCAGTCGATGGCCGCGCCGCCGGGGTCGGAGACACTGACCGTGTACGAGACCTTGTCGCCGAAGTTCAGCATGCCGCCGTTGGGCGGCACGTTGATGGTGACCACCGGGGCGGTGTTGCCGACGGTGATCTGCACGTTGGCGAAGCCGGTCTTGCCGGTGTTGTCGGTGACCTTCAGCTGTGCGGTGTAGTCGCCGTTGGTCGTGTAGGTGTGTGTCGGGTTGGCTGCCGTGGACGTACCACCGTCACCGAAGGTCCACTGGTAGCTGAGGGTGTTGCCAGGGTCCGGGTCGTTTGTGCCGGCGCTGCTGAACTGGACGGTCAGCGGGGCGCTGCCGCTGGTCGGCGTGCCGACGGCCTTCGCGATCGGTGACCGGCCGCCCTGGATGTAGTCGATCCGGTAGAGCCCGGAGTCGTTGTTGCCGCCGCCGAAGTTCGAGCCCCACTCCAGCAGGTACAGCGAACCGTCGGGGCCGAACTCCATGTCCATGGGCTTGTTGAAGTTGCCGCCGGGCAGGAAGGGGTTGGTCCGGGTGACCGCCGTCGAGGAGTCGAAGTGGACCTCCTTGACGTAGTTGCGGGCCCACTCGTAGAAGAAGTGCACGCCGTCGTAGTACGGCGGGAACTTCGTCGCCGACGGGTTGTTCGCGTTGTACCGGTACACCGGGCCGCCCATCGGGGCCGACCCGCCGGAGCCCAGCTCGGGGAAGGTCGTCGAGGCCGGGTAGCCGTACCAGATGTTCGGCGAGACGACCGGCTTGAGGTTGACCAGGCCGGTGTTGTTGGGCGAGTTGTTGACCGGCGCGCTGCAGTTGAACTTCGCCCCGACCACACCGGTGTCCGGGTTGAACGGCGCGTACGGCTGGTTGTTGCCGTGGCAGAACGGCCAGCCGTAGTTGCCGGCCGTCTTGATCACGTTCAGCTCGACGAGACCCTCCGGGCCGCGGTTGGTCGTCGGCGGGTTGCGGTCCGGCCCGTAGTCGGCCAGGTAGACCCAGCCGGTGACCGGGTCGATCGAGAAGCGGAACGGGTTGCGGAAGCCCATGGCGTACACCTCGGGCTTGGTCTGCGCCGTGCCCTGGGGGTAGAGGTTGCCCGTCGGGATGGTGTACCCGCCGCTGGCCGAGGGCTTGATGCGCAGCAGCTTGCCCCGCAGGTCGTTGGTGTTACCGGCGGAGCGGGCGGCGTCCAGGTTGGACTTGCCCGAGCGCCAGTCCAGCGGGGCGTACCCCTGCCAGTTGGGGTCGAGGTTGGGCGGCGTGTCGTCGCCGGTGCCGATGTAGAGGTTGCCGTCCGGGCCGAAGTCGATGTAGCCGCCGGTGTGTCCGGGCTCCGCGAAGGTCCGGTCCCGGTACGCGGGGATGTCGATGATCCGGGCCTCGGTGGACAGGTTGAGCGTGTCACCGGAGAGCGTGTAGCGGGACACCCGGTTGACGTCGGTCGAGCTGCTCGCGGGTGAGTGGTACAGGTAGACGTATCCGTTGCTGGCGAATGCGGGGTCTATCGCGACGCCGGTGAGGCCGTCCTCACCGCCGGTGTAGACGCTCAGCGTGGCGGCGGTGACGGTGCTGTTCGTGCTCGGCTTGAAGATCTTGACCTGGCCACCCCGCTGGACGTACAGGACGCGACCGTCCGGCAGCACGGACAGCGCCATCGGGTCCGCGGTGTTGTCGTCGAGCGTGCGCTTCTCGAAGTTGCCCCAGACGGTGCCGCCGCAGTCGCCGGGCAGGTTGCCGGCGGCCCACTTGATGCCGCCCAGGACGTGGTTGCGGAAGTAGGTCTCGCTGTAGGAGTCGATGGCGTGGCCCATCGCGGTGGCCCACACCCGTCCGCCACCGGTGTTGCGGCACCACGAGATCGGGTGGTCCGGGCCCATCGCCCGCGAGCCCGGGTTGTACGTGCGCTCGTCGGCGGTCACCAGGACGTGCACGTTGCCGCGCGGGTTGGAGTCGAAGTTGTACCACTCCTCGCTGCGGCTCCAGCGGTCCGGCAGGCCGACCGTCGAGGGGTGCTGCTTGTCGGCGACGATGGCGGTGCCGGCGAGGACTCCGGGGGAGTGCTCGGGCATGTGGGCGCCGCCGTTCATCATCTGGTCCCACCACGGGTACTCAGACTCGATGCCCATGTCGGTGGCGTTGTGCACGCCCACGATGCCCTTGCCACTGGCGAGGTAGCCCTCGATGGCTTGGCGCTGGGAGGCCGAGGTCCAGACCATGCCGGAGGTCTGGAGCATGATGACGACGTCGAAGGTGGCGAGGTTGGCGGCCGTGAAGACGCTCGCGTCCTCGGTCGCCACCACCTCGAAGTTGTTCGCGGCGGCCTGCTGCTGGATCATCGAGATCCCGGCCGGGATCGAGTCGTGCCGGTAGCCGGCGGTCTTGGTGAACAACAGGGCGCGGAACGCCGGGGCGGCCGACGCTGGCGGGGCCAGGCCGAGGGCCACCAACAGGCCGACGATCAATCCAATGATCATTGTGGGGCGACGCATGCCGTCTCCTAGGTTTGGGCGGGCAACTGGCGATTGCGAGCACGGGCCGACAGCGCGTCAGGTCGTGCCTGGGCGCGCGAGAGCCACGGGTGTGCTGGTCGCGGTCGTCGTGCCGTACGCCGAGACGGCAGTCAGCCCCGCTGGATGTCACACAGCGTGATGTGGGCTGTGATCTCGTCCATGGTCTGCGAGGTCAGGATGAATCATCCATTGAGGACTGTCAATATAACGTCGAGCGTCTGATGTTACCCCCGGGTAGGGGTAGTCGGGCCTGACCGGTCCATGCCCGCACTCGTGCCGATCGAGTGCTGGGCCTGGCTGTCGCCGCAGATCGAGGATTGCGGACCCGCATCCAAACATCTATCTTCATACGTGTGATGTTTCCTCGATGTCAAGGAAATGTTTGCACCATAAAAACGCAAGTTCTTCAGCAAGCTGCGAAAGTGCGTCACTCAGCGCGTCGAACGGCCTACCGGCGGCTGTGCTGACCTCGTCGATGACTACTATCTGTAAGGGCTATCGGGATGTCAGATCCACCACCGGCACCGCTGCTGGCCCTGCGGGGCATCGGCAAGTCGTTCCTCGGTGTACGCGTCCTCGAGGGCGTCGACCTCGACGTCGCGCCGGGCGAGGTGCACGCCGTCGTCGGTGAGAACGGCGCCGGCAAGTCGACGCTCATGAAGATCGTCTCGGGCGGGTACGCCCCGGACGAGGGCACCGTCGAGTTCGCCGGCCAACCGCGCGCGTTCCACGGCCCCCGTGATGCCCAGCGCGCCGGCGTCGGCATCATCCACCAGGAATTCAACCTGCTGCCCGAGCGCACCGTCGCGGAGAACGTCTACCTGGGCCACGAACCGGTCCGGCGTGGATTGGTGGACCGCCGCGCGATGCTCGACCGCACCCGCGACCTGCTCACCTCGATCGGCGAGACCGCCCTGCCGGCCGACGCCCGGGTCGGGCGGCTCGGCGTCGCCCAGCAGCAGGTCGTCGAGATCGCCAAGGCGCTCGCCCTGGACGCGCGACTGCTCATCATGGACGAGCCGACGGCGGCCCTCGCGGACCAGGAGGTCGAACTGCTCTACGGGCTGGTACGCCGCCTCCAGGAGCGCGGGATCGGTCTGCTGTACGTGTCGCACCGGCTCACCGAGGTCTTCGACCTGTCCAGCCGGATCACCGTGCTCAAGGACGGTCGCCGGGTGACCACGGTGGACACCGCGAGCACGACCGCCGACGAGCTGGTCCGGCACATGGTCGGCCGCGAGCTGTCCAGCTACTACCCCGAGCGGGCCGGTCCCGACGACCGTGGGCCGGTCCGGCTCACCGTCCGCGACGGGGGTAACCGCAAGCTGCGGGGAGTGGACCTCGAGCTGCGCGCCGGCGAGGTGCTCGGCGTCGGCGGCCTACAGGGGTCCGGACGATCCGCGCTCGCTCGGGCGCTCTTCGGCGTGGCGCCGTTCACGACCGGCGCCGTCGAGTTGGACGGCGAACCGGTGCGGCTGCGCTCGCCGCGCGCCGCCATGCGGGCCGGCATCGCGTACGTCACCGAGGACCGCAAGGGCGAGGGCATCGTGGCACGGCAATCGGTGCTCGACAACGCGCTGCTGGCCAGCCGGGCCGCCTTCGCGACACGGTCCGGTCGCGCCGCCCGCACGGCACGGGTACGCGAGCTGCTCGCCGCCGTGGAGGTCCGCTCGGCCGGCGACGACCAGGAGATCCGCTTCCTCTCCGGCGGCAACCAGCAGAAGGTGGTGCTGGCCCGCTGGCTGGCGCTGAGCCCGCGCATCCTGATCTTCGACGAGCCGACCCGGGGCATCGACGTGGGGGCGAAGTCCGCCATCCACGACCTCGTCCGCCGCCTCGCCAGCGACGGCGCGGCGGTGCTGATGATCTCGTCGGAGCTGCCGGAGCTGCTCGGTATGAGCGACCGGATCGTCGTCCTGCGCGACGGTCGGATCGCGGGCGAGCTGCCCGCCGGCGCGACCGAGGAGGACGTCGTCGCCCTGGCCGTCGGCACCACCACCGTCCGGGAGGCTGTCTCATGACCGCCCTGTCGCTGCGTCCCGCCCGCCGTGCCGTGCCGGGCGTGTACGTGGCCCTTGCCCTCACCCTCGTGGTCGGCTGGCTGATCGTCATGCTCGACGGTGGTCAGCTCTTCAACCAGTCGACGACGGTGAGCCTGCTGCACGTCGCCGCCGGCCTCGGGCTCGTCGCCGTCGGGCAGACCCTGGTCATCCTCGGTGGGTCGCTCGACCTCTCCGTGGCGTTCGTGATCAGCCTCAGCACCCTGGTGGCGGCCGAGGCGATGAACGGCAGCGACGGCGCCCTGCTTCCGGCGATCGGGCTGGCGCTCGCGGTCAGCGCCGGCGTCGGACTGCTCAACGGGCTGCTCGTCACCAAGCTGCGGATCAACGCGTTCATCGCGACCCTCGGCGTCGGACTGCTGCTCAAGGGCTACCTCGACAACGGCTACGACGGCCCGGCCGGCGAGAGCGCGCCCGCTCTCGTCCGGACGCTCGGCTACCAGCGGGTCGGCCCGGTGCCGGTGTCCTTCCTGCTGCTGCTCGCGGTGACCGCGGCGGCCTGGTTCGTCCTCTCGCGTACCCGGTTCGGCCACCACCTGGTGGCCGTCGGGGGTGATCCGGAGGTCGCCCGGCTCTCCGGCGTCCGCAACGACCGGGTCCTCGTCACGGCCCACGTGCTGTGTTCCCTCTGTGCCGGGCTGGCCGGCGTCTACCTGGCCAGCCGGCTCGGCTCCGGCGCCCCGCGGGTGGGCACCGAGGGGCTCTACGACCTGGAGTCCATCGCCGCGGTGGTCCTCGGTGGCACCGCCCTCGCGGGCGGGCGCGGGGGCGTCCTCGGCACGATCGGCGGCGTGCTGCTGCTCGCCAGCATCGACGCGGTCTTCAACCAGCTCGAGGTCGACGCGTTCTTCAAGCAGGTGATCCGTGGCGTGATCATCATCGCCGCGGTCGCCGTCTACGCCCGACGGGCCATGCGAAAGGCGGGGTCCTGACCATGCGGGTCGCCGAGCGCCGTCCGCTCACCCTCCGGATCCGCCCCGACGGGATCGCGCCGATCGCCGCGCTCCTGGCGGTGCTGCTGATCATCATCGCGTTCGTGCAACCCGACTTCCTCGCCCCCGGGTCGCTGATGTCGTTCCTGGGTCGCTCCGCGCCGATCATCCTGCTCGCCGCCGGTCAGTACTTCGTGATCGTCAGCGGGGAGTTCGACCTCTCGGTGGGCTCCCTGGTCACGGCGCAGGTCGTCGTGGCTGCCCGCCTCATCGACAGCGACCCGTCGCGCACCTGGCCGGTGGTCGCGTTGCTGCTCGTCGGTGGCGCGTTCGTCGGGCTGGTCAACGGTCTGGTCACCACGGTGCTGCGGGTGCCCTCCTTCATCACCACCCTGGGCATGTTCCTGATCCTCGTCGGCGCCGTCTACCTGTGGTCCGACGGCGCACCGAAGGGCGGCCTCTCCGAGGAGTTCCGTCGGTTCGGTCGACGGGCCATCGAGGACGTGCCGCTGCTCGGCCGGATCCCGTACGCGCTGCTCGTGCTGGTGGTCGTCGCCGCGATCGCCGTGGTGCTGACCCGCTCGGACTTCGGCCGCACGCTCGTCGCCGTCGGGGACAATCCGCGCACCGCCGAGTTGAGCGGCGTACGCGTCGGTCTCACCAAGACGATCGCGTTCGTGCTGAGCGGTGTCGCGGCGGCGGTCGCGGCGATCCTGCTCGGCGGGTACAGCGGTGTGTCGTTCCAGGCCGGAGTCGGCCTGGAGTTCGCCGCGATCACCGCCGTCGTGCTCGGCGGGGTCGCCCTCGGCGGCGGTCGCGGCTCGGTCGTCGGGGCGATGCTCGGCGCACTGACCCTCGAGACGCTCTTCGCGCTGATGAACTTCACCGGCGTCTCCGGTGCCCTCAGATCGACCGTCCAAGGCTTGATCATCCTGCTCGCCGTGGCGGTCTCGGCTTCGCGTTCCTCCTCCTCAAGATAAAGGTGATTCGATGAGACGATCCATGACCGCCCTGGCTGCGGCCGGTGTGCTGACGCTGGCCGCCGCCGGATGCGCCACCGACGAGCCGACCGCGTCCCCGTCCGGCAGCGCGTCCGCCGCCGCGGGGTCCGGCACCGGGGAGCAGTCCAAGTTCTTCGTGCAGGCCGACTACGACAACGAGCTGGCCCTGCTCGACGCCGCCCCGACGGGCCCGGCGGACAAGCCGTGGGAGCAGGTGCTCAACCCGAAGATGGTGGACACCGCCAAGTTCAAGAAGGCCGGTCCGCACAAGATCTGCTTCTCGAACGCGGCGCTGAACAACCCGTGGCGGCAGGTCGGCTTCAAGACCATGCAGGCCGAGGTCGAGGCGCAGAAGTCCCGCATCAGCGAGTTCGTGCACGTCGACGCCGAGGGCAAGGACCAGAAGCAGATCGCCGACATCAACGATCTGCTCGGCAAGAGCTGCGACGCGCTCATCGTGTCGCCGAACACCACCGCCACACTCACCCCGGCCGTCGAGGCCGCCTGCAAGGCCGGCCTGCCGGTGGTCGTCTTCGACCGGGGCGTCAACACGACCTGCCCGGTGACGTTCATCAACCCGGTGGGTGGCTACGGCTTCGGCCACGTCGGCGCGGAGTTCGTCAGCCAGAAGATGAAGCCCGGCGGCAAGCTGCTGGCGCTGCGCATCCTGCCCGGGGTCGACGTGTTGGAGACCCGCTGGTCGGCCGCGAAGATCGCGCTGGACAAGGCGAAGGTCGACGTCGTGGGCGTGGAGTTCACCGACGGCGACCCCGCCAAGACCAAGAAGATCGTGAACGACTACATCCAGCGGTACGGCACGATCGACGGGGTCTGGATGGACGCCGGAGCGGTCGCCGTGGCGGCGGTCGAGGCGTTCCAGGACGCCGGCAAGCCCGTACCGCCGATTAACGGCGAGGACCAGCTCGACTTCCTGAAGCTCTGGAAGGACAAGCAGCTCACCGCCATCGCGCCGACCTACCCGACGTACCAGTGGCGGACGCCGATCGTCGCCGCGCTGGACATCCTCGACGGCAAGCAGGTGTCCAGCCCGTGGAAGCTGCCGCAGCCCACGATCACCCAGGACAACCTGGACCAGTACCTCGACGCGAGCATGCCGCCGCTGCACTACGCGATGTGCGGCTGCCGTGACCTGCCCGGCTACCCCCAGCGCTGGAAGTAGGTTGCGGTGTACGCCATTGGCGTCAACCCCTGGGTGTGGGCCTCGCCGGTCGACGACGAGGCCCTCGCCCGGTTGATCCCGCGGATCGCCTCGTTCGGGTTCGACGCGGTCGAACTGCCGATCGAGCAGCCCGGCGACTGGGATCCCGTCCGCACGCGGGACCTGCTGGCCGAGCACGGTCTCGCCGCGGCCGGGGTCTGCGCGGTCACCCCGCCCGGGCGGGATCTGGTGGACGCCCCGCCGGCCGTCGTCGAGTCGACCGTCGCGTACCTCATGGGGTGTGTGGCGAGCGCGGCGGCGGTCGGCGCGCCCTGCGTCGGCGGTCCGGTGTACGCGGCCGTCGGGCGTACCTGGCGGATGTCGGCGGCGGCCCGCGCGGCCTGCTACGCCGACTTCCGGCGGGCGCTCGCGCCGGTCGCCGACCGGGCCGGCGAGTGTGGCGTGAGCATCGGTGTCGAGGCGCTGAATCGCTACGAGACGAGCGTGCTCAACACCGTCGAGCAGACGATCGAGGCGATCGACGGCCTGCCGTCGAGCGTCGGCATCATGATCGATACGTACCACATGAACATCGAGGAGGCAGACCCCTACGCGGCCCTCGCGCTGGCCGGTCCGCACATCAAGCACGTCCAGGTCAGCGGCACCGATCGGGGCGCTCCCGGCGCGGACCACTTCGACTGGCCGCGCTTCTTCTCCGTCCTGCGGGGCACCGGCTACCGGGGCGCGGTCTGCATCGAGTCGTTCACGGCCGACAACGCCACCATCGCCACCGCGGCGTCGATCTGGCGGCCCCTGGCCCCCACCCAGGACCGCCTCGCCGTCGACGGCCTGCACCACCTCCGCAAGGTCGTCGCCTGACCGGGCGTCGGCACGCCCATGTTGTTAGCGCTAACCCCACCACCCCACCTCTACCCCCCCCAGGAGACCGTCCAGTGTCCGTCTCATCCATCGCCGTGGCGCGCCGGCTCCTCGCCGGCGCCACCACGGCGGCACTGACCGCAATGGTCGCCGTCACCGCCGCGGCCACACCGGCCGCCGCGGCGACCACCACCCTCTACGCGTCCCCGTCCGGCGGCGGGAGCACCTGCTCCGCCAGCCAGCCGTGCTCGCTTGCCGGCGCGCAGGCCGCCGTCCGGACGCTCAACAGCTCCATGTCCGGCGACATCGTCGTGGAACTGGCCGACGGCGTGTACCGGCTCACCTCGCCGCTGCGGCTGACCGCCGCCGACTCCGGCACCAACGGCTACCAGGTGATCTGGCGGGCGGCCGCCTCGGCCCACCCGACGATCAGCGGCGCGCGGGCGGTCACCGGCTGGTCGCTTGTCGACTCCGCGAAGAACATCTGGCGAGCCAGCGTCCCCACCGGGCTGGACAGCCGCCAGCTCTACGTCAACGGCGCCATCGCCACCCGGGCGCGTACCGCCGTCAACCGCGCCGACTTCACCTTCACCACGACCGGCATGCGGTTCAGCAACAGCGCGTTGAGCTACCTGAACAACGTCGGTAACCAGAGCCGGGTCGAGGTGGAGAGCGTCGGCTCGTTCACCGACCGGTACTCGCCCGTGCAGAGCATCAGCGGGAACTTCCTGACGATGCAGCAGCCGGCCTGGAACAACAACACGTTCGGCTTCGACACCCTGTCCCGTCCGCACCGGGCCGGCCCGTTCTACCTGACCAACGCGTACGAGTTCCTCGACTCGGCGGGGGAGTGGTATCTCAACCCGGGCAGCGGGCAGCTCAACTACATCCCGCTCGCCGGGCAGAACATGAACAGCGTCAGCGTGGAGCTGCCGCAGCTCCAGTCGCTGGTCAACGTGGGCGGCACGTACGACGCGCCCGCGCACCACATCTCGTTCAGCGGCGTCACCTTCACCGGTACGAGCTGGCTCGGCCCGAGCAGCAGCAACGGCTTCGCCGACCAGCAGACCGGCGCGCACATCGTCGGCACCTGGGCCCGCCCGTCCGACGCGTTGACCTCCTGCCAGGAGGGCTGCCCGCTGTTCGAGGCCACCCGGCCGAGCTGGGCCCAGATGCCCGCCGCCGTGCAGGTGTCGGCCGCCAACACCATCTCCTTCAGCGACTCCCAGTTCGTCAACCTGGGTCAGACGGCCATCGGCATCGGCAACGACGCCAACGCCCACGCGAGCGGTGTCGGCCTGGGTACCAGCAACATCACGGTCACCCGTTCCGAGATCGCCCGCAACTCGGCCGGCGGCATCGTGGTCGGCGGCGTGCGCGCCGACGCCCACCACCCCGGCGACCAGCGGATGGTCAACCGGAACGTCACCATCAGCAACAACCGGGTGCACGACCTGGGCGTGGAGTACCGGGGCGTGGTGTCGATCCTGACCACCTACGTCAGCACCTCGTTGGTCTCGCAGAACGAGGTCTACAACATGCCGTACACCGGGCTGTCCGTCGGCTACGGCTGGGGCGCCAACGACGCCGGTGGCAGCCAGCACTACGCCAACCGGGGCCTCTACAACTACCAGCCGCGCTACTCCACGGCCACGACCGCGTCGAACAACCAGGTCATCGGCAACTACGTGCACGACGTGATGCAGCAGATGACCGACGGCGGGTGCATCTACACGCTCTCGGCGAACCCGGGCGGGACCATCAACCAGAACTACTGCCTGCGAACCAACGGCTGGTTCGGGCTCTACTTCGACGAGGGCTCGCGCTACTACACCGCCCGCAACAACGTGTTCTCCTCCACCGGCACCTGGGCCACCGCGAACTACTACTACGCGGAGAACATGGGCAACTTCACCGTCACCAACAACTGGTCGACCAACGGCAGCACCAACGTGACGAACGGCGACCGGGGCAACGTGGTCAACAGCAACGTCACGGTCTCCAACGGAAACTGGCCGTCGGGCGCGCAGTCCGTGATCGCGGCGGCCGGCGTCCAGGGCGGCGGCAGCACCAACCCGCAGAGTGGGCAGATCGTGGGCGTCCAGTCGGGTCGCTGCGCCGAGATCGGCGGATCCGTCACCACCAACGGCACGCAGGCCCAGCTCTGGGACTGCATTAGCGGAGCCACCAACCAGCGGTGGACGGTGACCGCAAGCCGGCAGCTCATGGTGTACGGCAACAAGTGCCTGGACGCCTCCGGTGCCGGCACCGCCAACGGCACCAAGGTGGTGATCTGGGACTGCAACGGCCAGGCCAACCAGCAGTGGAACGTCAACGCCAACGGCACGATCACCGGCGTGCAGTCGGGCCTCTGCCTGGACGCGAACGGCGCCGCAACGGCGAACGGCACGAAGCTCATCCTCTGGTCGTGCAACGGCGGCACCAACCAGCAGTGGCAGTTGCGTAGCTGAGGCGGGCTCGCCCCGACCGGCCGTACCCCGGCCGTCTGCGGCGGGAATGGGCCCCGTCGGTCATCCGTGACCGACGGGGCCTGCGCCTGCCCTGGTGGGTCCGCTCGCCGATACGTCGAGACATGGAAGTAGTTGAATTCGACGAAACGGCTCCGTAATATGACCGGCGTCTGCTGTTAACGCTAACAGTGGTCGCGCACACGACGGTGCCCGCCTCATCCGGGTTGCCGTCCCCCGTGGATGGCACTACCGAAAGGACGCTCCCGAATGAAGCGAATCCGAGCCCGTCACTGGGGGCGGGCAGCGGCGGCCGGGCTCCTCGTGGCCGCCGCCCTCGTGGGCCTGCGGGCACCCGGGGCCCAGGCGCTGGAGAACGGCGTCGCCCGGACACCCCCGATGGGGTGGAACAGCTGGAACTCCTTCGGTTGCAACATCAACGAAGGGTTGATCCGGCAGACCGCCGACGCGATGGTCAGCAACGGAATGCGCGATCTGGGCTACCAGTACGTCGTGGTCGACGACTGCTGGTTCAACCCGAACCGCGACAGCTCCGGCAACCTCCAGGGCGACCCGACCCGCTTCCCGAGCGGGATGAAGGCGCTCGGCGACTACCTGCACGCCCGGGGGCTGAAGTTCGGCCTCTACCAGGTGCCCGTCGACAAGACCTGCGCGCAGTACTTCAACAGCTACCCCGGCGCGACCGGCAGCCAGGGCCACGAGGCGCAGGACGCCCGGCAGTTCGCCGCCTGGGGCGTCGACTTCCTCAAGTACGACTGGTGCTCCCCGAACGGCAGCATCAACGACCAGGTCACCACGTTCGCCAAGATGCGCGACGCGCTGGCCGCGACCGGCCGGCCGATCGTCTACAGCATCAACTCCAACAGCATCCACGCCAAGACCGGCCCGCAGCGCAACTGGGGCGACGTGGCGAACATGTGGCGCACCACCGAGGACATCACCAACGCGTGGGACACCGGGCAGACCAACGGCTACCCGATGGGCATCCAGAACATCATCAACGTGACCGTCCCGCTGGCCTCGTACGCGCGCCCGGGTGGATTCAACGACCCGGACATGATGGAGGTCGGCCGGGGCGGCATGAACGACACCGAGATGCGCAGCCACTTCGCGATGTGGGCGATGATGGCGTCGCCGCTGATCGCCGGCAACGACGTCCGCAACATGAACGCCGCGACGCAGACGATCCTCAAGAACGCGAACCTGATCGGCATCAACCAGGACGCCCTGGGCTTGCAGGCCGGCCAGGTGTCGTTCGACGGCACCCGTCGCGTGCTGGCCAAGCGGCTGGCCAACGGTGACGTCGCGGTCGCGCTGTTCAACCAGAGCGGTTCGACGACGACGATCTCCACGACGGCCGCCGCCGTCGGCAAGTCCGGCAGCTCCTTCACCCTGGTGGACGCCTGGAGCAACACCACCAGCACGAGCACCGGCTCCATCTCCGCCAGCGTTCCGGCGCACGGCACGGTGGTGTACCGGGTCAGTGGCGGCGACACCAGCACCCCGCCGCCGACCACCCCGCCGCCGACCACCACGCCGCCGCCGACCACCTCCTTCGCGCTGTCGAGCGTTGCCTCCGGCCGCTGCCTGGACGTCCCGCAGAGCAACACCACGAACGGCACCCAGCCGGTGATCTGGGACTGCAACGGGGCCGCCAACCAGCGGTGGACGGCCAACGGGCAGACCCTCCAGGCGCTCGGCAAGTGTCTGGACGCGCCCACCAACGCCAGCGCCGGCAGCAAGGTCCAGATCTGGGACTGCAACGGCGGCGCCAACCAGCGGTGGACGTTCAACTCGAACGGCACGATCAGCGGAGCGTCGTCGGGCCTCTGTCTCGACGTCAACAACAACGCGACGGCCAACGGCACCACGGTGCTCCTGTGGACCTGCACCGGGGCCTCCAACCAACGCTGGACCCGGCGCTAGCCACACCGCGCTGACAGCTCGACAGGTCCGGACCGGGGCGGCACGGCCCCGGCCCGGACCTGTCGTCGTCCGGCCCCGTCGCGCCGGGCGCGGGCGTGTGCCGGTACGGGCCCGCCCGCGGCGGGGGTGCCCGGATCAGGAGGCGGGAGGCGCGAGGGACCGGCGTCGGCGCAGCGGCATCGCGACGAGCGACCGCTCGGCGGCCCCGCCGTCCAGGAGCAGTTCGACCGCGCGCCTCCCCATCTGCTCGTGCGGTAGCGCGGTGGTCGCGAGGCTGGGACGTAGCCAGGCGGCGATCGGATCGTCGTCGAACGAGATCACCGAGATGTCGTCCGGGACGGTCAGGCCCGCCTCGCCGAGTGCCTGGTAGGCGCCGAACGCCAGCCGGTCGTTCATGCAGATGATGGCGCTTGGTCGTTGGGTTCGGTTCAGCAGGGCGCGCGTGGCGGCGTAACCGTGCTCGGGCAGCCACTCGGTGCAGAAGGACTCCGCCAGGAGGGTGACGCCCGCGTCGCTCAGCGCCTGCTGGATGCCGTGCAGGCGGGCCCGAGCGGCGAGGGAGATCTCCTGGTCGCCCTCCTTGATCCGGTTGCGGCCGATGAGCGCGATGGCGTCGCGGTGACCGTACTCCAGCAGGGCGGTGGCGACCGCGCGACCGGCCCGGTCGTCGTCGGGAAGCACGCAGGGCAGATTGTCCGAGCTGGTGGCGTTGAGCAGCACCACCGGGCCGCCGAGGATGGCGGGGGGCACCGTGAGTCGCCGGGTGGCCATCGCCGCGTAGATCACCCCGTCGACCTGCCGGTCGAGCATGGCCTCGATGGCGTACTGCTCGAAGGTGGCATCGCCCTGCGTCTCGGTGATGAGCAGCACGTGGTCGCGTTCCCGGGCCGCGTCGAGCGCGCCGCGGATGAGGCCGCCGGCGAAGCGGGTGGTGGCGACGATGTCGGAGACGAACGCGATGGTCGCCGTCTTGCGGGTACGCAGGCTGCGTGCCGCCAGGTTGGGCCGGTAGCCCAGCTCCTCGGCGGCGGCGAACACGCGCTGGTGTGCCTCGGCCGAGAGCCGGGTGCCCTCCCTGCCGTTCAGCACCATCGACGCGGCGGTCTTGGACAGCCCGGCCCGCCGTGCGACGTCGGCCAGGGTTGCTCTGTTGCGGCCCATCTGTCCTCCGAATCAGGCGCGGCGCCACGGGCTCCCGCTCCCGCCCATCATGATGCGTCGGCGCACGGAGCCCGGCCCCGGTCGGGTCGGGCGTGGTGTGAACCCGATGTTTCCGGACCGTTGCCAGGTTGTCCTTGACAGCCTCCGGTGTCACGCGCATGCTCTGCTAAATCAGTTTAGCGGCCACTTTTGGCGCGTCGGTAGACGCCGTCGGTCGCTTGCTGAGTCGGTACGCGAGCGCGGCGGCGCGAGATGGTCACGGCGTACGTGTCGTGGCCGCTCGCCCGTCGCGAAGGTCCCGGTGGAGCCGTCGCGCGGCCGTGGGTCGTGGGACGCGCGGAGGAAACATAGGAGTCATGACATGGCACAAACGCTGACGACATTCCCGCGACGCGGCGCGCTGGTCCTCGGACCGCTGCTGGTGCTGGGGCTCGCCGCCACGGCGTGCAGCGCGCCCGGAGCCGACCGGTCGTCGACCGCCGGGCCCGACGCCGCCGTCAAGACGGACCTGGGCACCGGGCCGGTCACCCTCCAGATGTACGCGGAGACCGGCTTCCCGCTGGCCAAGGCGCTGGCCGACGAGTTCTCCAAGCAGCACCCGAACGTCACTTTCAATATCCGCGAGGACCAGTTCACGGTCATCGTGGAGAACGCCCCCCGCGTGATGGCCTCGGACAACGCGCCCGACATCATCCGGCTTCCCACGATGGTCGACCTCGTGAAGGACGACCTGCTCAAGAACCTCGACCCGTACGTCACCGCGTACGGCTGGGACAAGTTCCCCGCCTCGCAGCTCGTGCAGTTGCGCGTCGGCGACGAGACGCGGGGCGTGGGATCGCTCTACGGCATGGGGCTCGGCTACAGCGTCACCGGAGTCTTCTACAACAAGAAGCTGGCCGCCCAGGTCGGCATGACCCAGCCGCCGGCCACGGTCGCGGAGTTCGAGCAGGTGCTGGCGAAGGCGAAGACCAGCGGGGTCCAGCCGATCATGCAGTTCAACAAGAACACCGCGGGCATCAACTTCCCGCACCAAGCGCTGCAGAACCAGTTCGGCGACCCGGCGCAGGTCGCCGACTGGATCTTCCAGAAGCCGGGAGCCACCTTCGACACGCCGGCCGCGCTGAAGGCCACCCAGACCATCCAGAAGTGGGCGCAGGCCGGCTACTTCACCAAGGACGCCAACGCCCTGGACTACGCGGGCATGGTCGGGCAGTTCCAGAAGGGGAACGGTCTGTTCATGTTCAACGGCGACTGGGAGTCGGCGAACCTCGACAAGACGATGGCCGGCAACGTGGGCTTCTTCCTGTTCCCCGGCGAGGCGGCCGGCGCCAAGCACGTGGCGATGTCCGCCCCCAACACCTTCGGGGTCTCCGCCAAGGCCAAGAACCCGGACGCCGCCGCGTTCTTCCTCAACTGGGTCCACACCGACGCCAAGGCGCGGGAGATCGCCGTGACGGTCGGCGGGTCCAGCCCGGGTGGCCCGAGCGACCTTCCGGTGCCGGCCGCCGCCCCGAACACCGTGCTGGCCGAGACCCTCAAGGCGGCGCAGCAGCTCGGGGCCGAGAACGGCGCGGTCGACTTCACCGCGAACGCGACCGGCGGCATCTTCGCCGCCGCGATCACGCCCGAGATGCAGAAGCTGGTCGCCGGCCAGCAGACGCCCGAGGGGTACGTCAAGGCGGTCCAGGCCGAGTACGAGAAGGAACTGTCCCGATGACGTCTGCCCTCGGCAGCGCACCACCAGGGCGGGACGGCCGGGCGTCGTCCGTGGGTCGTCCCGCCCGTCCCGCGTCCGCGCGGGCCCACCGACGCCGGTGGGCACGCGCGGCCGGGACCGGCTGGTTGTTCGTCCTGCCCGCCTTCGTGATGTACGCGGTCTTCGTCCTGCGGCCCCTCGCCCTGACCGTCCAGTACTCGCTCTACGACTGGAACGGGATCGGGGTCGCCCGCTGGGCGGGCCTGGACAACTACGTCACGGTCTTCACCGACAGCGACCTACTGAAGATCATCTCCAACGCGATCATCCTGATCGTCTTCTTCAGCCTCATCCCGGTCGCGCTCGGGTTGCTGGTGGCGAGCGTGGTCCGCCGGATCACCACCGGCGCGTTCGGCACCGTGGTCCGGACGATCCTGTTCCTGCCCCAGGTCATTCCCCTGGTGGCGGCCGGCATCGCGTGGAGTTGGCTGCTCTCGACCAACGGTCTGGTCAACCAGGTGCTGCGCGCCGTCGGGCTCGGTGGCGTGGCCCGCGCCTGGCTGGGCGACTTCGACACGGCGCTGCCCGCCGTCGGGGTGATCGGGGCGTGGGTCCTGCTCGGCCTCTGCACGATCCTGCTGGTGACCGGCATGAGCAAGATCGATCCGGCGCTCTACGAGGCCGCCCGGCTGGACGGCGCGGGGCCGGTCCGCGAGTTCCTCGCGGTCACCCTGCCCAGCCTGCGTCAGGAGATCGGGGTCTGCCTCACCGTCACGATCATCGCCGCGTTGGCCAGCTTCGACATCGTCTACATCTCCACCAGCGGCGGACCGGGACTGCAGACCACCGTCCCCGGTCTGGAGATCTACCGGCTGGCCTTCTCGCAGCGTCAGGTGGGGTTGGCCTCGGCGCTCGCGGTCGTACTGATGCTTCTGGTGCTGGCCTTCGTGCTGCCGATCCAGCGACTGACCCGGGGGGAGAAGCCGTGAACCTGAGCCGACGTGAGCAGCTGACCGGTCGGGTCTTCCTGATCGCCCTGATCCTGGTGACCCTGCTGCCGTTCGTCAGCATGCTCTCGGCCGCCCTGCAACCGCGCGGCACCGTGCCCGACGGTCTGGCCTGGCCGTCCGACCCGCAGTGGGGCAACTTCGCCGACGCGTTCACCGCCGCCAACATGGGCGCACTGCTGCGCTCCAGCCTGCTCATCGTGGCGGGCGTCGTACCGGTGTCCGTGCTCATCGCCACCATGGCCGGTTTCGGGCTGGGTCAGTTGCGGGTGCCCGGCGGCCGGCTCGTCTTCGGTCTGCTGCTGCTCGGCCTCACGCTGCCCTTCGAGGCCGTCGTCACCCCGCTCTACTACCAGATGCAGGACCTCGGTCTGCTCAACACCCGGTGGGCCATCATCCTGCCGCTGATCGGCCTCTACATGCCGTTCGCGGTGTTCTGGATGCGCGCCCACTTCACCAACGTGCCGGTCGAGCTGTCCGAGGCCGCCCGGGTGGACGGCAGCAGCACCTGGCAGCTGTTCTGGCGGGTCCAGGTGCCGCTGGCCCGCCCCGCCATCGCGTCGCTGACGATCCTGATGTTCCTCTGGACGTGGAACCAGTTCCTGCTCGCGATCGTGCTGGTCGACGACGCCACCAAACGCACGATGGCCGGAGCGCTCGGCGCGTTCCAGGGCCAGTGGGGCACCGACCTGGTGCTGCTGTGCGCTGGCTCGCTGCTGATCCTCACACCTACCCTCATCGTGTTCCTGATCTTCCAGCGACAGTTCATCAAGGCCCTGATCCAGGGCTCACTGAAGGGATAGGCAGTGGCCACGCAGCCGCAGATCCACGGCGACGTCGACGAGCGCTACGGGCGCGTCGCCGACGCGTTCCGCGACAACTTCACCCTCCGCGGTGAGGTCGGCGCCGCGGTCACCCTCTACGTGCGGGGTCGCAAGGTCGTCGACCTGTACGGCGGTCTGGCCGACACCCGCACCGGACGCCCCTGGACGGCGCACACGCCGGTCGTCGTCTTCTCCTGCACCAAGGGGGTCCTGGCGATCTGCGCGTACCTGCTCGCCCAGCAGGGGCGCCTCGACCTCGACGCGCCCGTGACGCGCTACTGGCCGGAGTTCGGCCAGCACGGCAAGGCCGACATCCCCGTACGGTGGCTGCTCACCCACCAGTCCGGCCTGCCGGCGCTGGACCGGCCGCTGACCCTCGACGAGGTGCTCGCGTGGGATCCGGTCATCACGGCGATCGAGGCGCAGACCCCGCTGTGGGAGCCGGGTACGGCGCACAGCTACCACTCGATGACCTACGGGTGGCTCGTCGGCGAGGTCATCCACCGCGTCAGCGGTCAGCTCCCCGGCGCGTACTTCCGCGACACCGTCGCCGGCCCGCTGGGACTGCGTACCTGGCTCGGGCTGCCCGCTGCCGAGCGCGACGGCGTCGCCTGGAATCTGGCCCCACCACCGGACGCCGATCCCTTCGTCGACCCGGTCGCCGAACGGGGGATCACCATGGGCGGCGCGTTCGCCTTCCCCGCCGACGCCGACGGTCTGGTCAGCTTCAACGACCCGGACATCCAGGCGGCCGGCATTCCGGGCGCGGGAGCGGTGAGCACCGCGGGCGGCCTCGCGCGCCTCTACGCGGCCTGCGTGTCCGACGTGGGCGATGGACCCCTGCTCACCCGGGCCTCGGTCGACGACGCGGTCGTCGTCCGCTCACGGGGCCAGCAACGGCACGGCCCGCCCGACACCGGCCAGCGCTGGGGCACCGGTTTCCTGCTGCACTCCGAGCCGGCCCGGCCGCTGCTGGGGGAGCACAGCTTCGGCCACGACGGGGCCGGCGGCAACCTCGCCTTCGCCGACGCGTACCACGAGGTGGGGTTCGGCTACGTGGTCAACCAGATGTACGGCGCGGGCGACGAGCGCGCCAACCGGCTCACCGCCGCGGTCCGCTCCTGCCTCGACGCCTGACGCGGGGTAGGCGCACCCCCATGACGGCGAGCACCCCCGGGGCGCGCGGTGGTCCGCGCGGCCCCGGGGGCGCTCAGGGGGTGAGCTGAGAGGGGACGGGTCAGCTCGCGGTGCAGGTAGGAGTCGCGGACGGACCGGCGCCGGTGCCCTGGAAACCGAACTCCGTGCTGCCGCCCGCACCGATCTGGCCGTTGTAGTCGACGTTGCGGAAGTCCACCGCACCCGAGGAGCCGCTGGCCTGCGCGCTCCACGTGTTGGTGATGGCGGCGCCCGAGGGCAGCGTGATCCGGACCGACCAACCCCGTACGGCCGTCGAGCCGGCGTTGACCTTGACCGTGGCGACGAAGCCACCGTTCCAGGAGTTCAGCGACACCGAGGCGGTGCAGCCGCTACCGGTGGGCGGAGGAGTGGTCGGCGGCGGCGTCGTGGGCGGGGGAGTGGTCGGCGGAGGGGTGGTGGGCGGCGGCGTGGTCGGGGTGCCGGTGCCCGCGTTGAGGGCGTTGAGGACGGAGGTGTACGCCGCCTTCTTGTTGCCCGACCGGTCGAACAGCAGCGGGTTGTCGTTACTGCGCCACGAGTCGCTGTCCCGTACGCCCCACACCGTGATGCCGGTGCAGCGGGCGATGGCCATGCAGGCCCGGGTCACCTGGGCGTAGGCGTTGGCCTGGTTGGAGCCCTGGGCGATGTCCAGCTCGGTGATCTGGACGTCGACGCCGAGGTCGGCGAAGCGCTGCAGGTTGGCCTGGTAGTCACCCGGCACCGAGGTGCCCAGGTGGGACTGGAAGCCGACGCAGTCGATCGGCACGCCGCGGGACTTGAAGTCGCGGACCATGTTGTAGATGCCGGTGGACTTCGCGTTGATGCCGTCGGTGTTGTAGTCGTTGTAGCAGAGCTTGGCGCCCGGGTCGGCGGCGCGGGCGGCCCGGAACGCCACCTCGATCCAGTCGTTGCCGGTGCGCTGCAGGTTCGAGTCGCGTCGACCGCCGCTGCCGCCGTCGGCGAACGCCTCGTTCACCACGTCCCACGCGTAGATCTTGCCCCGGTAGTGGGTGGCGACCTGGGTGACGTGGTTGATGGCGGCGTTGCGCAGCGCGGTGCCGGACATGCCCTGCGCCCAACCCGGCTGCTGCTGGTACCACAGCAGCGTGTGGCCGCGGACGATCATGCCGTGCGACTGGGCGTGGGCGACGATCTGGTCCCCGCCGCTGTAGTTGAACCGGCCCTGCTGCGGCTCGGTGGCGTCCCACTTCATCTCGTTCTCGGGAGTGAGCTGGTTGAACTCCCGGTTCACGATGCCAGCGAACTGGCTGTCGGACAGCTTGAAGGCCGGTACCGCGGCGCCGTAGTAGCGGCCCTTCTCGGCCGCCGAGGCGCCCAGCGTGGTGCCGGCGTTGGCGGCCGAGGTCACCGCCACCGTCGCGGCGACCGCCGCGAGGGTGGCCGCGAGCGGCACCAGCACCCGACGGCCCCGGAGGAGGGGTCGCGGTGTGCGTTCGTCGGGGATCTTGTCCATGGTCCTGCCTTTCGACAAATGATGGCGGCGGAGTCGAGGTCGGGCGGCCCGATCGGCGAAGGGCTGCCGGGGGTCGTGCGGGGCGAGATTCGGCGGTGCCCGGGATGGTCCGACGGGTCGACAACGGTGCTGCCTGCGGGGT
Source organism: Micromonospora sp. NPDC049662 (assembly GCF_040675055.1). NCBI lineage: Bacteria > Bacillati > Actinomycetota > Actinomycetes > Micromonosporales > Micromonosporaceae > Micromonospora > Micromonospora sp. NPDC049662. The sequence goes on along the minus strand of NZ_JBFAOC010000001.1, from coordinate 8,472 downwards.
AAACGTCACAATGGACTGCCGCGTGCGCGGACGCGGGAATGACGTACGCCGGACAGGTGTGGCTCGGACAGCTCACCGGCCGTCGACCGGGTCGTGGGACCCGATGCCCTTCGAGGTGCCGGTGGTTCCGAACGGGAGGGACGTGCCCTCGACTCCTTGGCGGAACATAGCATGTTATCGATAACATGCTCAAGGCGACCGGTGGCCGTGCGGCAGACCCCTCCGTTGACGACGTCGGTCGCCGTCCCGGACCGGACACGGTTAGCGGGTCTTTTGGTCGGACGTATCGTGCCCGAGGTGCGAATAACGATGCCACAACATGCCGGTAAGACCTTGGCAACACGAGTGTGACCATGGCAAGGTAACGCCTGATCATTGCAAACATCTGATCTATCGTGCGGGCGCTACGGGGCGTGGCCCGTGCGTGACTTCCTGGGGAGGTCCGGTTGCGAGCGAGAGCGTCAATCACCGGCGGCGGCGCGTGCCGAGCCGGGCGAGACACAGTGGACGACGGCCGGGCCCGGCGATGAGCGCCGTCGAGGCGACCGACCAGGCCCACGGCGGCGCGCTCAACGACTGGTTGCGCGAGCGGATCTCCCACGCGCTGTCCGAGTTCACCGCCGCGACCGCGCTCGTCGTCCTGTTCGTCGCGCTGAGCTTCGCCAGTCCCTACTTCCTGACGGCCGACAACCTGTTCAACATCGGCGCGCAGACCGCGGTGATCGCCATCATCGCCGCCGCGCAGACGATGGTCATCATCACCAAGGGAATCGACCTGTCGGTCGGTTCGGTCGCCGCGCTCGCCGGCGTGGCCGGCGCGATGGTCGTACGGGACCTGGGCTTTCCGCTCCTCGCGGCCACGGCGGTCGCGATCGGTGTCGGCGCTCTGGCGGGACTGCTGAACGGGTTGCTGGTCACCGTCGCCCGGATACCCCCGTTCATCGCGACGCTGGGAACGATGTCGGTCGGCCGAGGACTGGTCTTCATCATCACCGGCGCGGTCGGCGTCTACGGGCTGCCCAAGTCGTTCCAGCTGCTCGGCAACGGCGAGATCATCGGCATTCCGTTCGCGGTCGTGATCACCGCCCTGGTCGCCGTCGGGGTCGCCTTCCTGCTCTCGCAGACCCGCTTCGGGCAGTACACCTACGCGATGGGCTCCAACCTGGAGGCCGCCCGCCGCTCGGGCATCGCGGTGGGGCGCTACCTGACCTACGTGTACGTCCTGGCGGGTGTCCTGGTCGGCCTCGGCGGCATGATCGCCGCCTCCCGGGTCAACTCCGGGCAGCCGAACTACGGCATCTCGCTGGAACTCGACGTCATCGCCGCGGCGGTCATCGGCGGCGCCAGCCTATTCGGCGGGCAGGGCCGGATCGTCGGGACCATCATCGGCGCCTTCCTCATCGCCCTGGTCCGCAACGGCGCCGTCCTGCTCGACATCAGCATCCACTACCAGCAGGTGATCGTCGGCCTGATCATCTGGGCTGCCGTCTACTTCGACCAGTACCGCCGTCGGCGGCTGGAGTCACGGGGCTGATCTGCCGTTCCCGCAGCTCACCAGAGGAAGGACGCACACCATGGCACACACCACCATCCGCCGACGTCCCCGGGGTCACCTCCTGCGCGCGCAGGCCGTCCTCGCCGCCGCCGTGGCGGCGGCGCTGCTCAGCGCCTGCGGCGGAGTCGAGGTCCGCGACGGAGGCGACGGCGCGACCAAGGACGCCTCCGGGCCGCTGAAGCTCGCCGTCGTGCCCAAGGCCGTCGGGGCCGACTACTGGAACACGGTGAAGGCGGGCGCCGAGTGCGCCGCGCAGCGCGCCGGCAACGTCACCGTCCAGTGGGACGGGGTGACCACCGAGACCGACGTCGAGGGTCAGGTCAACCTGATCCAGAACTTCGTCACCAAGAAGGTCGACGGGATCGTCTACGCGGCCACCGACTCCCGCGCGCTGGCACCCGCCACCGACCAGGCGATCGGCGCGAACATCCCGGTCGCGATGATCGACTCGGGCACCAGCCCGCAGCCGTCGAGCGTGCCGCTCTTCGCCACCGACAACAAGGCCTCGGCCGTCGAGGCGGCCAAGCTGCTCGCCACCGAGCTGGGCTCCGGCAACCACGACGTGGCGCTGGTGGAGTTCCAGCCCGGCTCGCAGACCAACACCGAGCGGGTCGACGGCTTCAAGGAGGGCCTCAAGCAGTTCCCCAACCTCAAGCTGGTCGGCCAGCAGCCCAGCCGCAGCGACGTCAACGAGGCGCGGCGGGTCACCGAGAACATCCTCACCGCGAACCCCAACCTCGCCGGCATCTTCGCCGCCAACGAGCCGAGCGTGCTCGGCGCGGCGCAGGCCATCCAGGCGGCGGGCAAGTCCGGCAAGGTGGTCATCATCGGTTGGGACGCTGCCCCGGACGAGATCGCCGGACTGCGCAACGGCCAGATCTCGGCGCTGGTCGTGCAGAATCCCTTCAAGATGGGCTACTTCGGCGTCGACAAGATGGTCAAGCACCTCCGGGACAAGGCGCCGCTGGCGTCGGCGGACACCGGCGTCACCTTCGTCACCAAGAAGAACATCGACTCGCCGGAGATCAAGGCGGTGCTCGAGCCCAGCTGCGCCAACCCCCCGGTGCAGTGATGGCGACGACCTCCGCGCCGACGACCGACAACGACCAGCGGCGGTCTCCCGAGGAGCCGCCGGTGCTCGAAGCCCGGGGGATCGTCAAGCGGTTCGGCCACGTCGAGGCGCTGCGCGGCGCCGACTTCACGGTCCACCGGGGCGAGGTCGTCGCCCTCATCGGTGACAACGGCGCCGGCAAGAGCACGCTGGTCAAGACGCTCTCCGGCGTGCACGCGCCGGACGAGGGCGAGATCCGGGTCGGTGGCCGCCCGGTCCACTTCTCGACTCCGGTGGACGCCCGGCGCGCGGGGGTGGAGACCGTCTACCAGGATCTCGCGGTCGCCGACGACCTCAGCGTCGCCGCCAACCTCTACCTCGGGCGGGAGATCCTGCGGTCCGGGCCGCTCGGTCGGCTGGGGCTGCTCGACAAGCGCGCCATGCGCCACGGCGCAGCCGTGGCGCTCGACGAGTTGGGCGTACGGATCCCACGGGTCACCACGCCGATCGCGATGCTGTCCGGCGGGCAGCGGCAGTGCGTCGCGGTGGCACGGGCGATCATCTGGGCGACGAACGTGGTCATCCTCGACGAGCCCACCGCGGCGCTGGGCGTCGTGCAGACCGAGCGGGTGCTCGACGTGGTGCGGCGGGCTCGTGCGGCGGGCATGTCGGTGGTGCTGGTGAGCCACAACATGCCGCAGGTTCTGGAGATCGCCGACCGGGTGGAGGTGCTGCGTCTCGGCCGGCGGGCGGCTCGGCTGCGTGCCGACGAGGTCAGCACCGACGATCTGGTCGCGGCGATGACCGGAAGCAAGGGCTCGGAGCGGGACTAGGGCGGGGGGTCGCCCGCCCGTGAGCGCGCGCGGTGCACCGGGAACGGTGCCACCGACGAGCGGCACGGGCGGGCGATCAATCGACGGCGGCGGTCAGCCCTCGTCGGGCAACCCCTGGAGCGACTCCTCCACACCGATCAGGTGGTTGGCCATCCGGGTGCGGGCCCGCTCCGGGTCGCGCGCCCGGAGGGCCTTCAGGATCGCCACGTGCTCGTCGTGGGTACGCCGGTCCGCGCCCTCCTCGTGCAGGCTCCGCCAGAGCCGCCCGCGCAGGGTGCGCCCGGCGAACGCCTCGATCAGGCCGATGAGCACCGGGTTGTCGGCCTGTGCGGCGATGATCCGGTGGAACGCGATGTCGATTTCCATGATGCGCTCGTGGTCCTGCGGTGACCGGCCGGCGATCCGGGCCGCCTCGTCGAGCAGTTCGGCGGCCTGCGCCAGGGCCTCGTCGGTGATCCTGGTCGCGGCCAACCGGGCGGCCTCGCATTCGAGCAGGCGGCGGACGGTGTGGATGTGCCGTCCGTCGCCCTGCCCCTGGAAGTCGACCACGAAGCCCATCGGGGCCAGCAGTTGCGGCGCGTCGAGGTTCGTGACGTACGTGCCGTCACCCTGGCGGATGTTGACGATGCCGAGGATCGACAGCGCGGACATCCCCTCGCGCAGGGAGCCCCGCGAGACGCCGAGGGATTCGGCGAGGTCCTTCTCGATGGGCAGCCGGTCCCCGGGCTTGAACGTCCCTTCCAGGATCATCCGCTTGATGCCGTTCACGACCTCGTCGGTGCGGGACATGACACCTCCTAGCGGCCGGCGGGGGTGGCGGCTCCACCCGCGATGACGTACGGCTCCGGAGATGACACGGTAGCCGCCTCGGTCGAGGCCCAGTAGCGGCCGTCCGGGAACCGGTACCGTTCGATCGACTCGGGGTGCATACGGGTGGAGTAGCCGGGCGCGTGGGGCAGGACGTATCCGCTGCCCCAACCGGTGTCCCGGATGACGCACGGATCGGTGAAGTGCTCGTGCAGGTGGTCGACGAACTCGGTGACGCGGCCGGTGAGATCCCCCGACACCGCGACGTAGTCGAGCACCGACACGTGTTGGACCATCTCGCAGAGCCCGACGCCGCCCGCGTGCGGGCACACCGGGACGCCGAACTTCGCGGCGAGCAGCAGCACCGCGACAATCTCGTTGACGCTGGCCAGCCGGCCGGTGTCCAACTGGCAGAAGTCGATGGCCTCGGCCTGGAAGAGCTGCTTGAACATCACCCGGTTGTGGCAGTGCTCGCCGGTGGCGACGCCGACGGGAGCGACGGCGCGGCGCACGGCCGCGTGGCCCAGGATGTCGTCCGGGCTGGTCGGCTCCTCAATCCACAGTGGGGTGAAACGGGCCAGCGCCCTGACCCACTCGATGGCCTGGTCGACGTCCCACACCTGGTTGGCGTCGAGCATCAGGTTGCGGTCCGGGCCGAGGATCTCCCGGGCGATGGTGCACCGGCGGATGTCGTCGTCGAGGTCGGCGCCCACCTTGAGCTTGACGTAACCGTAGCCGGAGTCGACGGCCTCCTGGCATAGCCGGCGCAGCTTGTCGTCGCCGTACCCGAGCCAGCCCGCCGAGGTGGTGTAGGCCGGGTAGCCGGTGCGGGCCAGCTCGGCGAGGCGGTCGGCCTTCGTGCTCTGCTGTGCCCGCAGGATGGCCAGCGCCTCGTCCCGGGTCAGCGCGTCGGACAGGTAACGCAGGTCCGCGATGTCGACGAGTTGTTCGGGGGACATGTCGGTGAGCAGCCGCCACAGCGGCTTGTCGGCCAGTCGCGCGACCAGATCCCAGGCCGCGTTCAGCACGGCCGCCAGGGACAGGTGGACGACGCCCTTCTCCGGGCCGAGCCAGCGCAGCTGGGTATCGGAGGTGAGCAGGCGGTAGACCGCGCCCATGTCGGCGGCCATCGTGGCGACGTCCAGGCCGACCAGGCGGTGGGCCTGGTGGGCCGCCGCCGCCACGACGATGTCGTTGCCCCGACCGATGGTGAAGGTGAGGCCGTGACCCGCCAGCGGTACGCCGGCGCTGTCGACGCCGTCGGTGTGCAGGATGACGTAGGCCGCCGAGTAGTCGCCGTCCTTGTTCATGGCGTCGGACCCGTCAGCGGTCAGCGAGGTGGGAAAGCGGACGTCCTCGACGGTGACGCCAGTGATCTGCGGCATGCGCTCCTCGCCCGGCTCGGCTAAAGATCAGATGATCATTCGGAGTATACGGAGGGCGGTTTGGATGCGTCAACGACGCCGTGGGGCCTATACGCATAGACATCCAACGTTTCCTCGCGCTCTCCGCGACGGACCGCGCCGGTTGCTCGCGGCGGCTCACGCCGTTGCGGTCCGGTTGCGGTAAGGGAACCTGCGAGTTGCGGGGAAGGTTCGACGTTCACAATCGCGGCCGGTTGAACCGACGCGGCGAGCTGCCACCATCGAATTGATACATCACATCTTTCGACGAGCGGACGCCGGGACGTGCGGGACGCCGGTGAGCGCGGCGGAAGGCCGGTGTCCCCGCACGGTACAACTGTCTGACACACCAGACCCGCGACATCATGGAGAGAAGATCGGAGCCCACCCGTGGCCGAGACGACCCTGCGACCGATGAGCCCCGGCGACGCGGACCGCGTCCTGGCGATCTACCAACTCGGCCTCGACGGCGGCGACGCCAGCTTCGAGGTCACCGCACCGACCTGGGCGGCGTTCGACGCCAGCCGGATCGCCGCGCACCGGTTCGTGGCGGTCGCCGACGGCCTCGTCCTCGGCTGGGTCGCCGTCACGCGGACGTCGAGCCGTCCGGTCTACGCCGGCGTCGTCGAGCACTCCGTCTACGTCGACCCGGCGGCTCAGGGGCGCGGGGTCGGCCGGCTGTTGCTCGACGCGCTGATCACCTCGACCGAGGGCGCCGGCATCTGGACGATCCAGTCCGGCATCTTCCCCGAGAACACCGCCAGCCTGGCCCTGCACCGCCGGGCCGGCTTCCGGGTCATCGGCGTACGCGAACGGATCGGCCGCCACCGCGACCGCTGGCGTGACGTCGTGCTGCTGGAACGCCGCAGTCCCACCGTCGTCTGACCGGAACCCGTCCGTGCGCGGACACCCCCGCGGCGTCCGCCGGGCACCGGGTCCGCGGGCGTCGCCACCGTCACCGTCGGCTGGCGCAGGCGACGCAGGTACGCGCCGACGGGCGAGCCGCGAGCCGTTCGGCGGGGATCGGGCGGGAGCACCGTTCGCAGACGCCGTAGGTGCCCGCCGCGACGCGGCTCAGCGCCTCGTCCAGTTCGGCGACGCGTCGACGGGCCGCGGCCAGCACGGCGCTCAGTTGTGCCCGCTCGAACGCGATCGTGCTGCCCTCGGGGTCGTGTTCGTCGTCGGCGTTCGAGGACCGGGACGCCTCGAACAGGCTCCGCAGGTCGCCCTCGAGCGCGGCGATCTCGGCGGTGGTCTCGTCGCGTCGACGGTGCAGATCCGCACGAATCGCGCTGGGGTCGGTGTCCATGACGGTTCCACGCTACGCGCGGGGAACGATCGCGGGGTCAGCGTTCGGAGCGCACCTGGACGCGATGCGGCCGGCCGTGCCCGTCCTCCCGGTCGATCCGCAACTCCCGCTCCAACTCGCCGATGACCGCGCGCAGGTCGTCCAGCCGCTGGGTGAGCGCGATGCGGTCCACCTCGTCGGGGATGCCGTCACCGTCCTCGTCGTAGCCGGGGGCCAACCGCTCGGTCATCTCCAGACGACGGGCCTCCTCCATGGAGTTCACGATGACCGCGATGAGGATGTTGAGCAGCAGGTTGACGGTGATCACCACGTAGCTGACGTAGTAGAGCAGCGTCCACGGCGAGATGGCCAGCCCCTGCTCGATGAGGTCCGGCAGCGTCTCCAGCGACAGCAGCACGAACAGCGTCAGCAACGACCTGCCGATGTCCCCGTACTCGTCGGGATACCGGTCGCCGAAGATCAGCCAGCCGGCCATCCCGTACACGTAGAGCGTCACCACGGCCAGCGCGAGGAATCCGGTGACGCCGGGCAGACTGCGCCACAGCGCGGAGACGATGGTCCGCAGGCCCGGCGAGAACCGCACCAGCCGGACCATCCGGGCGACCCGCACCACGCGCAACAGCGCCGCGTCGCCGTGCAGGCCCGGAACGAAGATGGCGGCGATCACGAGGAAGTCGAAGACGTTCCAACCGTGCCGGAAGAAGTCCTGTGGACGCCGGCCGTACGCGGCCAACCGGACGCCGATCTCGATGGTGAAGACGGCGCGGAAGAACAGCTCCAGCCCGTGCAGCGCGCCGCTCGCGGGGAACAGCCCCTCGTACGTCTCCACACCGAGGACGATCCCGTTGGCGAGGATGACGACGACGATGCCGATCTCAAAGGGACGCGACCGGGCGAGCCGCGCGCAGGCGTCGGCGACCGTGGGCCGGCGACGGTCGGGGCGTGACCGATCACCTCGCTGCGCGGGAGCGGGCGCACCGCTCACCAGGCGGCCGATCTGTCGGAGCGTGCCAGGGTCACCGCCAGGACCCACCCTTGGTCGTGGTGGCGGCGCGGAAGCATGGCGACCACCCTAGGCCGCGTTTTCAAAGGTCCACAACCATTGGCGTAGCGCGGTGATAGTGACGGTGGCCTGGAACGACTGACAGCTGGGCTTACCGGAGCCCAGGTGACGGTCCTGGACGTTCTCGATCTCGCACCGAAGGTACGTTCTCGTACCGACCGAGTGGACGTTGGACTTCGCGACGCCGCAGGGCAGGGCCGGCAGCCCGCAGTTCGCCCAGACCGACCTGGCGCGCTGCGACGGCGACCGCCACAGGTTCTGCGCTACCTCCCGCACGAGCGCGAGGACGCCCTCATGCGCGAGCTGGGGCTCACCGGCTGACGGTCCATGGCGAACACGTCGTGGGGGCGCCGCCCGGGGGGGGGGGGCGGCGCTGGCTGGGGGGGCGCGCGCCCGGCCGGGCCCGCCCCCCCCCGCCCGCCCCACCACACCGTCGTCCGCCCCGAAACCC